>JBMHCH010000038.1:0-22161 GCA_049890015.1 Puniceispirillaceae bacterium (SeqCode) | reverse complement strand
AGCTCGTCGCATCTGTCGCTCTGCGCAAAGGCAGAAAAAGGAAACCCGGGCCGGGTTTTTCAGGCGAACGGTTTGTTGGCCGCCAGCGGTTCAAGGTCATAAAAGGAGATCAGGGTTGTTCAGTTGACCCTGCCTCCGGTCATTGTTCCCGCATGCTGGTGATGTGATCGATGGCTCGTGCAAAAACGCCGTCGGCGTCAAGGTCCGAACTGTCAATGATCAGCGCGTCTTCGGCCGCTTTCAGCGGTGCCGACTGCCGCTCCCGATCACGTCGGTCACGCTCACGCATGTCCTTGAGAACGTCGCGGAACATAGCGGATTGTCCTGCGGCTTGCAACTCCCGGGTGCGGCGGTGCGCGCGCGTCTCCGGATCGGCATCGACGAAGAACTTGAAATCGGCGTCCGGCAAGATCACGCTGCCGATGTCACGCCCGTCGAGAACTGCGCCCTTGCCACCGGGCGGCGAGGCGGCGAAATCACGCTGAAGAGCGACAAGCCCGGCGCGTACAAGCGGCATGGCGGCGATCACCGAGGCCATGCCAGCAACCCTGTCCGTACGGATTTCGGCGGCGTCAGCAAGCGCAAGATCGAGCCCTGTGATGGCGTTGGCAGCTCTGTTTTCATCAATGGTTTCAGATGTTTCCCCTGCCTTAAGCAGGTCGAGCCCCAAAGCCCGGTACAGTGATCCCGTATCAAGATGCGCCAGATCGAAACGCACGGCCAGGCGCTGTGCCAGTGTGCCCTTGCCGCTGGCAGCGGTGCCATCGACGGCGATAATCATCACTGGCCGCCTTCAGTGAGGCAAGCGCCGCAGCCATTCATGCTGGCCGCAAAGCCCGGGAAGCTGGTGGCGATGGTGGCGCATCCGGTGACCGTTATGGGGGCCGTCGAAACCATTCCGAGTGTGAGGAAGGACATGGCGATCCGGTGATCATGCTGCGAATCAATGGTCATGCCGCCGCCGACCGTGCCGCCGGTCACTGTCATGCTGTCCTCGTCATATGCGACGGTGCCGCCGGCGGCGAGAATGCCTTCGGCGACAACGCCTATCCGGTCTGTTTCCTTGACGCGAAGCTCGGAAACCCCGCGCATCCGTGTCTGGCCTGTTGCCTGAGTCGCGGCGACAGCGAGAATAGGGTATTCGTCAATCATGGAAGCTGCCCGCTCGGGCGGAACGTCGATACCATGAAGCTGAGAGTGACGGACATGGAGATCGGCAACGGTCTCGCCACCCTCGATACGCTCGTTGCTGATCTCGATGTGGCCTCCCATTTCCTGAAGGGTGGTGATCAGGCCTGTGCGGAGCGGGTTCATGCCGACCCCGGGGATGAGAAGGTCGCTTCCTTCGGTGATCAGCGCGGCCACCATCGGGAAGGCCGCCGAGGACGGGTCGCGGGGCACGACGATATCCGCGGCGGTCAGCGTCGCCTCACCGTCGAGTTCGACGACATGCGTGCCGTCCTTTTCGACCGTCTGATGAACAGTGGCTCCGAAATGCCGAAGCATGGATTCGGTGTGATCGCGCGAGGCGTGTGGTTCGCGAACAACGCTTGTTCCGCGGGCGTTGATGCCGGCCAGCAGCACCGCAGATTTGATCTGTGCGGAGGCGACCTTGCTGACATGGTCCGCAGCAAGCGGCGTTGCGGTGCCGGTAATCGTGACCGGCAGCCTGCCGCCATCCCGGGCGGTGATGCTGGCACCCATGCGTGCCAGAGGGTCGGTCACGCGAGCCATAGGTCGACGGCTCAACGAGTCGTCGCCGCAGAACGTGGCGGTCATCGGCAGGCCGGCCACAACACCCATGAGAAGACGGACGCCGGTTCCGCTGTTGCCAAGGTCGAGGGGCCTGTCTGGCGAGACAAGACCGGCCGAGCTTGCGCCTGTCACAATCCAGGTGCCATCAGTGTCGCGGGTGATTTCGGCCCCAAGCGCCTGCATCGCGCGGCCGGTCGCCATGACGTCGTCACCTTCAAGCAGTCCGCTCACCCGCGTGGTGCCGATCGCCATGCCGCCAAGAATCAGCGACCGGTGCGAAATCGATTTGTCACCGGGAACATCAAACAGGCCAGTGAGGCCGCCATGGCGAGTCGAGATTAGGGTTTCGGACATCATCATGGGGCCTCAAAAAACCTGGATGCCAGGCATCCGTCATTGATCTTCGCCGCCTTCGGGCATTGCCCGATGGCGTGTCGGCGAACAGATAGCATTCTTGACGACCGCTTAGCAATCACGCTGGGACGGCACGAAACGCCGCAACAGGTCAATTTTGTTTTGACAGACATTAGAATTTGTTTCAAATCGCTGTTGAGGGAAGGCGGTGCCACGTCTGGACACCGCCCTGACGCAAAGAGCGCGGGTTGTGTGATGGCAAAGGCAGATCTTGGTTTGAAACGTACATGTCTGTCCTGTGGCATGCGCTTTTATGATTTCAACAGGACCCCCATAATCTGTCCCGGCTGTCAGACCGAATTCGATCCTGAAGCTGTCATCCGCAGCCGCCGCGGCCGTTCGGTATCCAGGGACACCCAGAAAGAAAGCAAACAGGCCGAAAAGCCGGTTCTCGATGATGTTGTCGAGGTGGATGACGCGGAAGAAGAGGATGAAACCTCGAACGAGGCCGGATCCGAGGAGACCGGCGATGGCATGGGATTCGAGGAGGCGGACATCAACGTCAATGAGGATGACTCCGCCGGTCTGATTGGAAATGATCTCGATGAGGATGAGGAAATCATCCCCGGCGTGCCGAAAGAAGACGAATAACATCCGGCGCGGCATCGCTTTCCGGCGGGACGGCATTTTTTGCTTGCCGGCCGATATCGCCCTGGGATAGACAATGGCTCCCGCGTTGACGACCTCGAGACGCCGCGCGGGGGACGAGGCGACTTTGGGGGGCTATAGCTCAGCTGGGAGAGCGCTACAATGGCATTGTAGAGGTCAGCGGTTCGATCCCGCTTAGCTCCACCAACCTCCTCGTAAGACAAGCCTGGGCAAGACAAGCCTGGCACCGGACCGGAAGACCATGTATCCGGCAAGGGCAGACCCCTCGGTAAAGTGGTGTCACGTCAGACCAGAGATGTCACATCAGACATAGATGAAACAGAGCGCCGCCCCGGCGCTTTTTTCATGTCCGGAAAGCTGTGCCTCGGGGAACCCGTGCCTCGGGGACCTGGCGCCATATCGCCGATCTCGCAGCTTATGCCGGTTACCGCATTGTCGAAGATGGCATTGTCCGTCAGGCGGCGGCACCGACAACATCGCTGCTGAGCGTGGCGCGAAGCGTGGTTTCATCATGGGCCGCGCGAAGGGCCGCGCCGCGCTCCTTCAACATCTGCGAGATCGCCTTGATGGATGTTAGATAGCTGCTGCTGTCGCCGTGATGGCCAAGAACAAGCGCCACGAGGTCGACCGGATCGCCATCCGGCGAATCAAAATCCACAGGATGATCCAAGGTTGCCAGAAGCGTCACCGTTGTAGACAGCTGCGGCAGCGTCGCATGTGGAAGCGCCGCGCCATCTCCAATGGCGGTGCTGCCAAGCTTCTCGCGCTTCATGATGGCGTCCATCACGGCGCGCTCGCACAGGCCGTGTTGGCGCGCCGCGCGCTCGCTGAGGCTCTGCAGCAGCTGTTTCTTGCTGGTGACAGCAAGGCCGAACGCCACGAAGTCTGGCGTCAGAGGTGTTTTGGTCATGTAAAGGGCACTCGATATGGGGTCGGACCGGATCCGAGAGCCTGCGGTGTTTTTTGCGTATCGTCACAGGCCTGAACGCGGCGGACCCTAGAAGCCGGCCGGGCCACTGTCAAGCAAGGAAATGGGCGGGCTCGCGCATTGTTCAGATGGTGAAGCGGTCACCCAGATAAACCTGGCGGACACCCTGATGCCCGATCACCTCTTCAGGTGTGCCTTCCATCAGGACAGTACCGTCGTGGATGATATAGGAACGGTCGACGATATCGAGTGTTTCCCGCACATTATGGTCAGTGATCAGCACACCAAGGCCATGCATTTTAAGCTGGGCGATCAAGTTGCGTATGTCGGTCAGGGCAATAGGGTCGATGCCGGCAAGCGGTTCGTCGAGGAGCAGGAATGTCGGGCGCATGGCCAGCGCCCGGGCGATCTCCAGCCGTCGCCTTTCGCCACCGGACAGATTGACCGCCGCGGTGTTGCGCAGATGCGCGATCGAGAACTCGGCCATGAGGTCGTCGAGGATGGAGTCGTGATCGCCCTTGGTGCCCTCTGTCGTTTCCAGAACGGCGCGGATGTTCTGCTCGACCGTCAGGCCGCGGAAAATGCTTGATTCCTGGGGCAGATATCCAAGTCCGAGCCGTGCTCGCTGAAATACGGGCAGGCCGGTGATGTCGACACCGTCGAGCTGCACATTGCCTTCATCCGCAGGCAACAATCCCACAAGAATATGAAATGTTGTGGTCTTGCCGGCGCCGTTCGGGCCAAGCAGGCCGACAGCTTCGCCACGGCGAAGCTGCATTGATACGTTTCTGACGACGCGCTTGCTCTTGAAGCTTTTCCCGATCCCGCTGGCCACCAGCCCTTCGGTATGGCTGACAAGGCGTGGCCGCGAACTGTCGTTCGCCATCATTTCGTTCTTCATGTTTTCAAGTTCGGAAATGCTCATGGCTTTCCAGAGGCATGTTGGCACCGCAGTGCAAGACAGATCCCTTCCTGTGTCCACCAACAGCCAAGTGGTTGTCAACAAACAACTTCACAACCTGGCCCAAAACCGCCCCGGCCGCTCAGGCCGGGTGGCCGCAGTTCACGATGGGCCTGGTGGCGATATTCGTGCTAGTTCGCGACCAGAATGCCGCTGACGCGCCCGCCCGACCCGGTCGCCAGGATGCGGCTGTTGCCGGTCTTGAAGTCGACCTCGGCGCGCCCCCCGCGCATCCGGCTTTCACCATCGACAAGAACGACATTTCCGGTGAGAGTGGCCTGCTCGCTTGCCGCGTCATAGATGGCGGCGTCGCCGGTTGCCTCGCGCCCGGCTTCGGTAATGACCCTGACATCTCCCTTGGCGTCAATGCTGACAAGACTTCCGGCTTCATCGAAAATCGCGTCAAGATTGTCACCGGCAAAGACACGGCCATCGACATCACGATACAGGGCATCGCCACGCGCTGTCATCTGCTGTGTTTCGTCGGCGCGCGTGTCGAGGATGATCGTCTGGCTGGCCGTTATGGTGCCGCGCGGGCCAGTGACACGTGCCTCCGGGCCATCCACCTGATAGTCCCGCTCGCTCATCGCATAGACGATCTTGCTGCCGCTGGCATCGATGTCAGCATCGACAAACGAGACAGCTCCGGTCGCGGTCACCTGGTCAATGTTGCGGGATGCGTCGTCCGGGTCATAGGTTGCAACCAGCCTGTCGCCGCGTATCTCGCGATCCCCCTGTTTGGCGACGGCATTGCCGGTCGCTGTGTAGACACCGTCTGTCTGGTTCCATTCCAGACTGTCATCTGCCTCGATGGTCAGCGGCTGCGGATCCTGTGCGGTCACCGCTGACGGTGCCACCATCAGGGCCAGAAGCGCCACCTTCGCAAGGTGATGAGCGAAGACAGCGGTGAAACGGGTTGTTATGCGCAACATCATGGTTCTTTTCTATTCCGCTGCCGGTGTTTCGACAGGCTGATCTGGTTTGTCCGGCAGCGTTGTGCCGGTCTGAATCCCTATGCCGGTCTGAATCCTATTGTGACGCGCCCACCCTCTGCAAGGTCAATCGCGGGTTGCCGGTGAAAATGATCAGATCGCCACGGTCAACGACCTGCATGCTGTCGGCGATGACAACGCCACTGTCATTCTCGACCCGAACGGCGCTCTCACTGATCATCTCCCCGGCATCGAGGTTGGTGGTGATGGCCTGCGAGGTCATGACAAGGCCGGTATCTCGGCTTTTGATTACCACGTCACCGGCAAAATCGATCTTGCCACGGTTCGGGAAATAGACGCCAGTCAGCGACGTCAGTGTCACCACATCACCGCTCGACTGGTTCAGCGCGGCCGCGGGGACGGCGAGGTCGACGACGCCGTCCTGGCGTTCCTGTGCCACTTCTGCGGTGATTTCATATCGCTCGCCACTTTCGGTAGTGCCGCGATAGACAGCTCCGGTCAGCTCGACATCACCGCTTTCATCGACCTTTATTTCATTGATCTCCAGACGGATTTCGCTCTGCTGATTGAAGAAGCCAAGCCAGAGCAGGGTTGCCCCGGACATGAAAAGTCCGATGCTGACGAAAATCAGGCTTGTACGAATGGTCTGGCGCCCGGAATCAATCGCTCTTTCACGGGGGGCGAATCGCACCAAACGCGGTGCTGCATCCTGTTGCTCTGTCATTGAGCCGCGTCCCTAGTGGTGGAAAATATCGAGGCCTTCGAACCCTGCAAGATCCATGGCGGCGCGCGTCTGCAGAAAAGCGAAACAGGCGTCAGCCATGTCGGTGCGACCCTCGCGCGCGAGCATCGCGTCAAGCTTTTCGCGAAGGCGGTGAAGATACAGCACGTCGCTTGCCGCATAGTCCTGCTGCGCCTTTGACAGGCTGTCCGCACCCCAGTCCGAGGATTGCTGCTGCTTGGAGATCTCGACGCCCAGAAGCTCGGAGCACAGATCCTTCAGACCATGACGGTCGGTGTAGGTGCGGCAGAGCTTCGATGCGATCTTCGTGCAGTAGACTGGGCCTGCAACGGGTCCGAAGCTGTGTGACAGGCTTGCCAGGTCAAATCTGGCAAAATGGAAGAGCTTGGTGACATCATCATCACCCAGAAGGGCCTGAAGCCGGGGGGCCGGTTGCCGGTCATGCGCGATCTTCACAAGATGCGCATCTCCGTTGCCGTCCGAAAGCTGGACAAGGCACAGCCTGTCCCGAAGCGGGTTCAACCCCATCGTTTCGGTGTCGATCGCGACTGACGCGCCTAGATCGAGACCGGTCGGCAGGTCGTGAAGATGCAGATGTACAGCCATGGATCTGTCCGTCCTTTTCGGGCCGAGGCGGTGGCAAGGTCAGGATCAGAGCCGGGCAGCACCCGACCTCGCGTTCCAGCGCACACTATAGGATGCTGCAGCAGGATTTCCAGCCAAAGATTGGCCGGAGATTCGCAACGGATTGCTGGATTTCGTGATGTCCCGCGAGGGAGGGCGCATTCCATAAACTAGCTGTCGTCGGCAATAAAATGGACTGGACAAGCCTGTGGTGCAGATTGAAGCTGTTGTGTGGACATCGACGTTCAGGGGGAAAAGCAATGAAGTCGCATTACCGTGTGGTTGTCATCGGTGGCGGGGTCGTCGGGGCCTCGATCATCTACCATCTTGCCAAAATGGGATGGAGCGACATCTGCCTGATCGAGCGCTCTGTTCTGACGGCCGGCTCCAGCTGGCATGCCGCTGGCGGGGTGCATGCGCTGAACGCCGATCCGAACATATCGGCCCTCCAGGCCTACACCATCGATCTTCTTGGCAAGATCGAGGAAGAAAGCGGCCAGTCCGTCGGCATGCATATGACAGGCGGGCTGACGCTTGCCGGAACGCCGGACCGCTGGGAATGGCTGCAGTCCGCTTACCGCGTCTATCAGAGCATCGGCATCGAGGATGTGCGGCTTGTCACGCCTGAGGAAGCCGGCGAGATGTGTCCTGTTCTGTCAACGCATGGCATCCTTGGCGGCCTGTGGGCCGACCGCGAGGGGTATGTCGATACCACCGGCACGGTGCTGGCCTACGCCGGCGCGGCAAAGAAGAACGGCGCCACCGTGATCGAGCATAACCGTGTGCTGGAACTGAACCAGACTCCGGAAGGCTGGGATGTTGTGACCGAGAAGGGCACGATCAGCTGCGAACATGTGGTCAACGCCGCCGGGCTGTGGGCCAAGCAGGTTGGCCGCATGGCCGGGATCGAGCTTCCGGTCTCCCCGCTGGCCCACCATTATCTGCTGACCGAGACCATCCCCGAGGTGGCAGAGCTGGACCATGAACTGCCGCTGGTCGTCGATCTCGAGGGCTTCACCTATATGCGCCAGGACCAGAAGGGCATGCTGCTGGGAATCTACGAGATCAACCACCAGCACTGGATGATGGACGGCGCGCCGTGGGATTACGGCATCGAGCTGTTGCAGGAGGATGTCGACCGTATCGAGAACGAGCTGACCATGGGGTTCGAGCGGTATCCGGTTCTGCAGAATGCCGGCGTGCGCAATTGGGTCAACGGAGCCTTCACCTTCTCGCCTGACGGCAACCCGCTTGTGGGGCCTGTGCCTGGCAAGCGGAACTACTGGTCCGCCTGCGCGGTGATGGCCGGCTTCCTGCAGGGCGGCGGCGTCGGCAAGTCGCTTGCAGAATGGATGATTCATGGCGAGCCCGAGGCCGATTGCTATGGCATGGATGTGGCCCGCTACGGACCGTTCGCCGAGAACAAGGAATATATCAGGCAGACAACAGGCCAGTTCTATTCGCGCCGGTTCGTGATGACCTATCCGAACGAGCAGCTTCCTGCCGGTCGGCCGCTGAAGATGGCACCGGCGCATTCCGACATGACTGCCGCCGGCGCGCAGTGGGGCAGCAGCTGGGACCTCGAGGTGCCGCTCTATTTCGCCCCTGAGGGCTTTGCCGAGACACCGTCGCTGAAACGGTCCAACGCCTTTGATATCGTCGGCGCGGAATGCCGCGCGGTGCGGGAAAAGGTCGGCCTTCTTGATATCACCGGCTTCTCGCGCTTCGAAGTCAGCGGCCCAAATGCCGAAGGCTGGCTGAACAGCATCTTCGCCACCAGGCTGCCGGCGCCGGGACGCGCGCGTCTGGCGGTCGCGCTGGGACATGACGGACGGCTGAAGGGTGACCTGACATTGTTCAACTGGGGTGACGGCACCTGGTGGATCATGGGCTCCTACTATCTTCGCCGCTGGCACATGCGCTGGTTCGACGACCATATGCATGAGGGTGTCAGCATCCGCGATCTTGGCGAGGAAATGGCCGGCTTCTCGCTCTCCGGCCCAAATTCAAGGGCGGTGATCGAACAGCTGACCGACGGACCGGTCGGCGATCTGCCCTTCATGGGATGTGGCGCGTTCGATATCGGACTGATCCGCGCGAAGGTCGGCCGCCTGTCGGTGACAGGCGAGGCCGGTTACGAGATCAGCTGCCGCATGGGAGACCATATCGCCCTTCGCCGCATGCTTCTCGAGGCGGGCGCTGATCATGGCATCAGCGAATATGGTTTCAACGCGCTGCTGTCGCTGCGGCTGGAGAAAAGCTACGGCATCTGGTCCGCCGAATTCACGCAAGGCTACACGCCCGGCATGACCGGCATGGACCGCTGGATCGACTGGAACAAGGCGGCCTTCATCGGCCGCGAGGCGGCGATTGCCGAACGTGACGGCAATGGCCCGGCACAGCGCCTTGTCACCCTCGAGGTGGCGGCGAACGGCGCCGACGCCAGCGGGTACGAGCCTGTCTGGTCTGGCGACAAGCGTGTCGGTTTCGTAACCTCAGGCGGTTATGGCCACACGCTCGACAAGTCGCTGGCGATGGCGCTGGTCAATGCCGACCTTGCCGAGGTCGGTACCGATCTCACAGCGCATGTCGTCGGAGTGGAACGGGGCGTGAAGGTCATCGCACCTTCGCCCTACGATCCGACAGGCGCAGTGATGCGCGGCTAAACAGACGTACCGAAGTCAGAGGCAAGGAAGAGGCAGATGAGCCAGCACCCCGACGCAATCATCATCGGAACAGGCGTGATCGGTACCGCGATCGCGTTCGAAATGGCGAAGAACGGGTGGAAGACCCTGTCGCTCGACCGCAACGCCCAGGTCGGGCACGGGTCCACCGCCGGGTCATGCGCCATCATCCGCATGCATTACTCGACCTTCGACGGCACCGCCTTCGCCTGGGAAGGCTATCACTACTGGCGGGACTGGCAGGAGTATCTCGGACTTCCAGACGGTCACCCGCTGGCGCAGTTCAAGGAATGTGGCTGCATGGTGATGCGCACCGAGGCGAACGGACATCTCGACAAGCATCTGGAGAACAGCCGCAATCTGGATATTCCGGTCGAGGAATGGGATGAGGCGATGATCCTTGAGAAGCTGCCCATCTACGCGCTGGACAGCTATTCGCCGCCGCGCCGGATCGATGATCCGGAATTCGGAAAGACGAATGGCGGGAAAATCGGCGGTGCGCTGTACTGGCCGAATGGCGGCTATGTCACCGATCCGGCATTGTCGTCACAGAACATGGCCGACGCCGCCAGACAGTATGGCGCCGAATTCCGCCTTGGCGCAGAGGTCGTCGAAATCATGCAGGAAAATGGTCGTGTGACTGGCGTGAAGCTGGCCTCGGGCGAGGAGATCCGCGCCAAGGTCGTCGTCAATGTGGCCGGCCCCGGGTCGGCGCATATCAATGGTCTTGCCGGCGTTCTGGACGAGATGACCATCGAGACGCGTCCTCTCAGGCAGGAGGTGGCGCATGTGCCGGCGCCCGAGGGCTTCGACTTCGACAGCCTCGGCATGGTTGTCTCGGACAGTGACATCGCCTGCTATATCCGGCCCGAGCACGGCAACAACATCCTGATCGGAAGCGAGGACCCGGAATGCGACCCGCATATGTGGACCGAGAACGACCGTGAATATAACGGCGAATTCACCGAGCAGTGGAACAACCAGGTGATGCGATACGGCCAGCGGGTGCCAAGCCTTGGCATTCCCTCACAGTCGCGCGGGGTCGTCGATCTCTATGATGCCTCGACCGACTGGATCCCGATCTATGACAAATCCTCGCTTGGCGGCTTCTACATGGCCTGCGGCACCAGCGGCAACCAGTACAAGAACGCCCCGATCGCCGGCAAGATGATGGCGGCGCTGATCGATTACTGCGAGGGCGGGGCCGACCATGATGCCGCGCCGCTGCACTACAGGCTTCCCTATATCGGGCGCGAGATCGACGTCGGCTTCTATTCGCGGAAGCGGCAGATCAACGAGGAAAGCAGCTTCTCGGTTCTTGGCTGATACAGGTACGGGGGGCCGACCATGAAAGTCGAAGATCTGGCAAATGTTTTTCCGACCGAGACGATGGAGGCCGGCACCGTGCTGTTCGAACAGGGCAGCAGCGACGGCGACGGCTATATCGTCCAGGTTGGCAAGGTGGAGCTGTCACGTCGTGTCGGAGACGCGGTGCAGCGCGGTATTTTCGTCGAGGCCGGCGAGATTTTCGGCGTCTACAAGACCCTGTTCGAGAATGATCAGCGCTATTTCACCGGAACAGTGGTCGAGAAATCCCGCATCACACGTATTCCGGAACAGGTGCTGAAGGACCGCATCGCCGCCAGCGACCCGTTCATCATCTATTGCGTCCGGAACTGGCCAAACCTTGGCGACCGGCTGATCACCTGAGGCTGTCATGCGCCTTCACAGCACCGCTGGTTGATGGTACCGCTGGCGTCAGCGTCACCGTGCGGCAGGCCCAAGACTGCCAGCCGGCTGATTTATGTCTGTCTGGGCTGGTGCGCATGGGCTAGTCTGCGGGGACATTGTATCGCCGCAGGAGAATGACAGTGCAGACAATCGCCGTATGTGGCTTGGGGTCGATGGGATATGGCATGGCGCAATCGCTGCTTCGTGCCGGCCATACGGTGTATGGTTTCGATATTGTGCCGGAACAGGAAGACCGTTTCCGTGACGAGGGGGGCGCGCATGGCGCTCTTGCCGACATCGCCCCGACACTCGATGCGGTGGTTGTTGTTGTCTTGAACGCCGCCCAGACCGAAGAGGTGCTGTTCGGCGAGTCCGGCGTTGCGCCGCTGTTGCGATCCGGCAGTGTCATTGTCTCCTGCGCCACTGTCGCCCCTGATTTCGCCCGCAAGATGGCGGCCGCCTGCGAGGACCGGCAGCTGCGCTATCTGGACGCGCCGATCTCCGGCGGTTCGGTGAAGGCGGCGAATGGCCAGCTCAGCATCATGGCGTCCGGCAGCGCGGCGACCTTCGAAGCGGCAAGACCCGTGCTGGATGCGACAGCAGAGACCGTTTTCACCATGGGCGATGCGCCTGGGGCGGGATCGGTGATGAAATCGGTGAACCAGCTTCTTGCCGGCGTCCATATCGCCACCATGGCCGAGGCGATCACATTTGGCATGCAGCAGGGCCTCGCTCCTGACCGGTTTCTCGAGGTGATCTCGAAATGCGCCGGCACCAGCTGGATGCTGGAAAACCGCGCTCCGCACATTGTCGATGGCGACTATACCCCGCATTCTGCGGTGAATATCTGGCTGAAGGATCTCGGGATCGTGCTTGATATCGCGGCAACGAGCGGCTTCGACGCGCCGATCACGGCCACCGCGCTGGCGCGCTATCAGGCCGCCGCCGAGATGGGGCTCGGCCGCGAGGATGACGCGGCCGTCGCCAAAGTCTATGCCGAGGCCGCCGGGCTGACCCTTCCCGAAAAGCCGGCATAGCCGACCTCTTCGACCCGCAGGGTTGTGTTCTCCCCCGGCTTGCCTTTAAGCTTTAGCTAATTCAGCGCGTTATCGTTGCTGCCGGCGTCCAGGTGTCGCCGGAACGGGCCGTCCGGCTGGCGCAAGACCAGATGGCGGCAGGACTGTGAAGACAGGATATTTTTCATTTCTCAGATCCAAGGGGGGAACCTATGGCGAATCTGTACAAGAAATCATTCGAAGACGCTGACGAGGTCAAGTCGCCGCCAAAGGCGCATGTTCAGGTAATCAAGCTTGGCAATATGACAGCCTCGAAGATTGTCCTCGAGCCCGGCTGGAAATGGTCGGAATGCATCAGGCCGACCGTTGGCGGCGACAGCTGCCAGGCCGGTCATGTCGGTGTCGTGGTCTCGGGCCAGATGACCTGCACCCATGATGATGGCAGCGAGATCACCGTTTCGGCAGGCGATGCCTATTACTTCGCGCCTGGCCATGATGGCTGGGTCGTCGGCGACGAGCCCTGCATCACTTACGAGATTGTCGAGGGCGGCAAGGATTTCGGGCCCTGGAAGACGGCCTGACCCGGACTCCTGACCCGGACTCCTGACTAAGACTGCGGACGCATTATGCCCGGGCTGGCGCGAAGCTGGCCCGGGCATCTTTTATTCTGGTCATGGCTTCCGTGCGTCAGTGACCTGCCTGAAACGCCCCCTGCCTGACCCGGTAATCCACCGCCACCTGATATTCCGGATCGTCATCGCTGCCGATGATCAGCTGGCCGGAGCGTGACAGCAGCCTGTGGCAGTCGCGGCTCAGATGGCGAAGCATGACGGTCTTGCCGGCCTCGTGATATTTCGCGGCGATATCCTCGATGGCCTGGAGGGCCGACTGGTCGACGACGCGGGACCCGGCGAAATCGATGATGACGGTGTCAGGGTCGTCCTTGATCTGGAACAGGTCCCGGAATCCGGTCGCCGATCCGAAGAACAGGGGTCCCTTGATGTCATAGACGATCGCGCCCTTTTCACGGATGGACGGGCGCTTCGATGCCTGGATGGCTTTCGCCGCGTTCCACGCATAGACAAGCGCGGACATGATCACCCCGACAACAACGGCGATGGCCAGGTCTTCCATCACCGTGACAGCGGTGACGGTCAGGATGACAAGCGCGTCGGCGCGCGGCACCTTGCGTAGGGTGGTGATGGAATGCCATGCGAAGGTGCCGATGACCACCATGAACATCACCCCGACAAGCGCGGCGATCGGGATCTGTTCGATCAGCGATGCGGTGAACAGAATGAAAGCCAGAAGGAACAGCGCCGCGGCGACGCCGGCGATTCGCGTGCGTCCGCCCGACTTCACATTGATCATCGACTGGCCGATCATCGCGCAGCCGCCCATGCCACCAAAGAAGCCGGTCACGAGATTGGCGGCGCCCTGCGCCGCGCATTCGCGTGACGCGCCGCCGCGCTGTTCGGTCATGTCGCCAACCAGATTCAGGGTCAGAAGGCTCTCGATCAGGCCGATGGCGGCAAGGATCAGCGCGTAGGGAAAGATGATCAGAAGGGTTTCAAGGGTGAAGGGCACCATCGGGACGGCGAAGGCGGGCAGGCCGCCGGACAGGCTGGCAAGATCGCCGACACGCGGCACATCGATCCCGAAGCCGATCACAACAGCTGTCACCACGCCGATGGCCGCCAGCGGCGCCGGCACAAGTTTCGTCAGGCGCGGTGCCTGCCAGATCACCAGCATGGTGAGCAGGATCATGCCGATCGTGGCATAGAGCATCTCGCCCTGCATCCAGCGCATGCTGCCGTCCGGAGCGGCGATCTTGAACTGCTCGAGCTGCGCCAGCCCAATGACAATGGCAAGGCCGTTCACAAAGCCGAGCATGACAGGATAGGGCACCATGCGGATGAACTTGCCCCATCGCAGCGCGCCCGCAATCAGCTGCAGAACCCCCATCAGAATGACGGTGGCGAACAGGTACTGGACGCCATGCTCGATCACCAGCGACACCATGACGACGGCCAGCGCGCCGGTCGCGCCGGAGATCATGCCGGGCCGCCCGCCAAACAGCGCCGTGATCAGTCCGACGATGAAAGCGGCATAGAGCCCGACAAGCGGCGCCACCCCGGCGACAAAGGCAAAGGCCACCGCTTCCGGCACCAGCGCCAGTGATACGGTAAGACCTGAGAGGATTTCAATGGACAGCTGCTTTGGCGTCAGGTCGGGGCGGGAGCTGTCGTTGTAGAATGCGCCGCAGATGAGCCTGTGAAGCCGGCCGGGCTTTGAATAGGACATGTGATGCTGGTCTGGTTTGCCGAAATGATGATGGGGAGCGCGTGTCCGCCGGTGCCCGGCGGCCGCTGCGTTGTCGCCACTATGTAGTGCAGCCGTCCCCCGATAGCCAGCCATCAAATCTGAGGCGGGCCGCATGCCGCATGCCGCCGGATCGGCAAGGCATGGTCAGCGGCGCGCCGTCAGGCGGCTGTCAGTCCGCCGATTTCCTCTTCGATGATATCGGCGATCAGGTCGCAATCCTCGAGATCGAAGGTCAGCGGCACCCGCATATCCAGCGTCTTTTCAAGAACGCTGAGTGTCCCCGGAAGGTGCGGAATGTCATCGATATATTTCCAGCTGTCATAGCGGCTGGTGAAGGCTCTGGGTTCGTCATCGCCGAACCATTTGAGCTCGACGCCGCGCGCGGCGCAGGCCGACATCAGCGCTGGTATCCCTGCGCGGTCAAGGCCTTCGGCCCGGAACTGGATCGAGGATCCCACATAGAACTCCTCCTGGCGGCGGGCCGGAATGACAACCCCGTCCATCGCGCCAAACCGCGCGGCGAGCCTGTTATACAGCTCATTCCATCTGGCGATGCTGTCTTCAAGAACGGGAAGCTGGGCCCGAAGCAGTGCCGCCCGAAGATGGTCCATACGCCCGGAATAGTTCGGCGCGTGAAGGCGCACATCCCGGAAGACGTCCTCCGCCGGGATGGCGCCATGCCGTCCATAGAGCATGTAGGACCCGGACGATACCACCGCGCGCGCCGCCACCACCGGGTCATTTGTTGTCAGAAAGCCGCCCTCGCCGGAATTCATATGTTTGTAGGTCTGCGTGGAAAAGGCGGCTGCCTTTCCGAAATTGCCGGATTTGCGGCCGCGCCAGCTGGCCCCCATTGTGTGGGCGCAATCCTCGATCAGGCAGATGCCTTGCCGGTCGCAGATCTCCGTCAGCCTGTCCATGTCGGCGATATGGCCCCGCATGTGTGACAGCAGCAGGAAGCGGGCCCCTGTCGCGGTCGCCTTGGCCTCGAGATCCTGGAGGTCGATGTGATAGTCGGAGTCGATATCCACCAGAACCGGAACGCCGCCGACATTGTGGATGGCACCCGGCACAGGCGCCAGCGTGTAGGCGTTGGCCAGCACCTTGTCACCGGGTCTGACGCCGCATACCCGCAGCGCAAGCTGTATGGCATAGCCGCCGGAAGTGCAGGCAACACAGTAATCGACGCCCTGCCATTCGGCATATTCGCGTTCCAGCTGGCTTGCTTCATTGCTGTCGCCCTCGACCAGATTGTAGCGATGAAGGCGGCCGGTCTTCATGATCTCGACAGCGCGTTCGATCGCAGCGTCCGGAATCGCCTCCTGCTGCGTGAAGGGCTTGGTGAATTTCGTCCTGGCTGCCATGCATCCCCCTTGCCTGCCGCCATCCGGCAGGCGCCAGATCATAGCATTCAATATACGACAGACCTCAGCGGAAAATCAGGCGTTGGGGGAAAATTCACGTCACCATCTTGAGTTCCGGACATCAGGGCAGGCAGGATCATTGTGGAGCCCGGGGCTGGATGAACAGCCCGGCGAGGAGGGGATCAATGAAATCGACGACACGCGTTGTGGTGATAGGGGGCGGTATTGCCGGTTGTTCGGCACTGTATCATCTGACCCGGGAGGGCTGGTCGGATGTCGTTCTGCTCGAACGCGACGAGCTGACCTCCGGCACAACCTGGCATTCTGCAGCGCAGGTGACGAATTTCGGCATGAACCAGACGATGATCGGCCTGAAGAGCCATTCCATCGCCCTGTACAGCGAGCTGGCGGCCGATCCCGACTATCCGATCAACTACCACCATGCCGATGGCGGCATCCGGCTTGCCAATACCGAGGCGCAGATGGAAGGCTATCGGCATTTCGCCTCAATGGCGCGCGGCATGGGCGTCGATTTCGAAGTGATCGATGCCGAGGAATGCGCACGCCGCCACCCGCTGATTTCAACGGACAATCTTCTTGGCGGACTATGGGACCCGCTTGACGGCGACATCGACCCGGCGCAGCTGTGCCAGGCGCTGGCGCGGCGGGCCCGCAAGGCCGGCGCCGAGGTCTATCGCCATACGCCTGTCACCGGCCTGACCCAGCATGCGGATGACAGCTGGACCGTTCATACCGGCAAGGGTGACATAGATGCCGAAATCGTAGTGAATGCCGGCGGCTACCGGGTGAACGAGATTGGCGCGATGATGGGCGTGCACCATCCGGTGATGTCCATGGAACACCAGTATTTCGTCAGCGAGCCCATCCCGCAGATCGCCGAAGCGGATCATCGCATGCCCCTGCTGCGCTGCCCGATCTCTGACTATTACTGTCGTCAGGAAAAGCAGGGGCTGCTTCTGGGCTTCTATGAACAGGACTGCAAGACCTGGGGCATGGACGGGATTGATCCGGCCTTCGCCAACGCGCTGTGCCCGGACGACCTCGACCGGGTGACGGATGTGCTGGAAGGGGCGTTCGCGCGCATGCCGGCGCTCATGAAGGCCGGCATCCATACTGTTGTCAACGGTCCGATCACCTATACCATGGACGGCACGCCGCTTGTGGGTCCGATCCCGGGCGTGCGCAACGCCTATTGCATCATCGGGCTTCGCGCCGGGGTGGGCGAGGGCGGAGGCCATGGCTGGCTTCTGGCGCAGCAGATTGTCCATGGCGAGGCCTGCTATGACACCTGGTGTCTCGATCCGCGCCGGTTCACCGGGCATGCCAATGTCGAGCTCACGGCATTGAAGGCCATCGAGGATTACCGGAATGAGTTCCGCTTCCATTTTCCGCATGAGCACCGGCCAGCCGGGCGTCCGGCCAAGACCACGCCGCTGACACCGGTCCTTGAGGGCGAGGGCGCGGAATTCGGCGTCGTGAACGGCTGGGAACGTGTGGCCTATTTCAAGCCGGCACCGGATTTCCAAGAAACCCATTCCTTCCGTTTCACCGAGAATTTCGATGTTGTCGGCGCTGAGGTCGCGGCCGTCCAGGCCGGTGTCGGGCTGACCGAAGTCAACGGGTTCAACCGCATCGAAATAAGCGGTGAAGGCAGGCATGACTGGCTGGACGGGCTGTTCTGCGGGCGCGTGCCAAGACGCGCCGGGCGCGTTGGTCTGGGCTATATGCTGAACCATCATGGCAATGTGAAGGCCGAGGCGACCATTGCCAATCTGCCGGATACGGACATGGCAGAGGGGCGGATCTGGTACGGATCCGCGGCGGCGGCGGAGTATCACGATCTCGACTGGCTGTCGGCACACCTCCCGGGTGACGGGTTGGTGCGGATCAGGAGCCTGACCAATGATCACACCATATTGCTGCTGGCCGGGCCAAAGGCGCGTCAGGTGCTGCAATCCGCGACGCGCCTGGATTGCAGTGCTGAGTCCTTTGGCTGGCTGGAGGTCCGCGCCGGGTTTGTCGGCATTGCGCCGGCGGTGATCATGGCGGTCAGCTATTCCGGCGAGCAGGCCTTCGAGATCCATGTGCCCAACAACCAGCTCTATGCCGCCTATCTGGCGCTGCGCGAGGCTGGCAGGCCGCATGACCTGCGGCTGTTCGGGTCGATGGCGGTCGAGTCCATGCGGATGGAAAAAGGGTATCTGCATTGGAAGGCCGACCTGATCACCGAGTTCAATCCGTTCGAGACCGGGCTCGCCAGGTTTGTGGATATGGACAAGGATTTCATCGGCAAGGCGGCGCTGGAAGACATGATAAAGGCCGGTCCGCGCAAATGCCTGGTGTCACTTGAAATCGACTGTACCCACTCTCCGGCCCATGGCGGCGCCTCTGTCCATGACGGTGACGAGCTTGTCGGGACGGTCACGTCCGCCGCCTGGGGATACAGGGTGGGAAAGAACCTCGCCTACGCCTTTGTCACGCCGGGATGCGCAGCCATCGGCACCGGTCTGAAGGTGGATGTGCTGGGCCTTCCCCATGACGCCAGGGTCATCGCGCGGTCACCCTATGATCCGGATGGCCTTCTCGTCAGATGATGCTGGCCTTCAAGGGCAGGCAAGCGGCTGTCATGTCACGAGCGGAGCCGTCCGCAGCGCGTCATAATTGTGCCGCGCATCATCCATGAAGGGATAGCTCTCCCGCGCGCGGTCCAGCCTTGCCCTGGACAGCGTCCAGCGCGCCAGCTCCTCTGCTGTCGACAGGCGGCGCAGAGGGACTGTCTCGTCCATCCATGGTTCGACAAGCATCGATTCGCCGAAGTCGGCGCCAGCCCTGTTCACGCTGACGAAATAGACCTGGTTTTCGACAGCGCGCGTGGTTGCGAAGGCCTGCCAGCTGTGAAAGGTCTCGTCACGGCAGAAGGCCGTGGGATGCAGGATGACGTCCACCCCGTGCCGGCGCGCGAGTGTCCGCGACAGTTCCGGAATGCGGATGTCGTAGCAGATGATTGTGCCAAAGGTGAAACCCCCTGCGCTGAACACAAGCAGGTGATCGCCTTTCGTGAAGTAGTCCTTCTCGGTCGAGTCGCCAAACTGGGCGATATGCAGCTTGTCATAATGGGCGGCCAGCCGGCCTTCAGCCGTGATCAGCGCTTGTGAGATGAACGCCTGACCCGCCGGTTCGGACCGTGGCCCGGACTGTGGCCCGGACTGTGTCCCGGACTGTAGCCCGGACTGCGCGCCGAGGCGCGCCATCCCGGCAAGGATCGGCACGCCGTGCCGGTGAGCCACTCTGCCAAGCCTGTCGATCGTGGGGCTGGCGTCAAGCGGTTCGGCCAAGTCGGCAATCCTGTCGAAGCAGGACCGGGAATAGTCAAGCGTGCCCAGTTCGGGAAGGACAACAAGATCGACCGGCCCGCCGCGGGCGAGCTCTGTGTCTATGGCATGCGCCACGCGATCTGTATGTGCTTCGCGCTGCTCAGCGGTGGTGATGGGCGGCACATCGATCTGGCACGCCAGGATCGTCACACTGTCTGTCATGGATGAAACACTCCGTTGTCTTGCCTGCCAGTCGACCATAGCCCCGTCCCGTCCCCGCGTCCCGCCCTCAAGTCCCGCCCTCAAGTCTCGCCCTCAAGTCTCGCCCGGGCGTAACGCGGCCTGACAAGTCCGCGACGGCGATTTCGGGCTTGGCCTCGGCTTCATGCATGACATCCTGCCCGGCCATGTGACAAGCTGTTCTGGCGGCCCGGGCTGTTTGCCATTCAGGCACCGTGGTCGATATGCCGGACAGAGAGGTAGGGTTCATGTCATTCACATCCGCAATCACCGCCAACGGACGGCGTTACGCCGCGCCCCGAACCTGCGCCGTGGCCATCTGCCTTGACGGGTGCGAGCCTGCCTATCTCGATGTTGCGACTGCGCGCGGCCTGATGCCGAATCTCGAGCGTATTCGCGCCGAGGGCACCGACAGGATCGCGCATGCGGTGATTCCCTCCTTTACCAATCCCAACAACATGTCGATCGCCACCGGACGGCCGCCATCCGTTCACGGGATCTGCGGCAACTATCTCTACGAACCGGAAACCGGCGAAGAGGTGATGATGAATGAACTGCGCTTCCTTCGCGCACCCACCATCTTCTCCCGCTATCACGCCGCCGGGGCGCGGGTGGCCGTGGTGACAGCCAAGGACAAGCTCCGCGCGCTGCTTGGCTCGGGCCTGTCCTATGACGATGATCGGGCCATCTGCTTTTCATCCGAGCGCGCCGACCAGGCGACACGCGCCGACAACGGCATATCGGACGTCTGCGGCTGGCTTGGAAGGCCGGTGCCGGACGTCTATTCCGCGGATCTGTCGGAATTCGTCTTCGCCGCCGGCGTGAAGATCCTCGAGGACTGGCAACCCGATATCCTCTATCTGTCGACCACCGACTATATCCAGCACAAATTCGCGCCGGAGGAAGACGGCGCGCTGTCCTTTCATGCCATGGTGGACGGCTATCTTGGCAAGCTTGATGCGATGGGGGCCGCCATTGTGCTGACAGCGGACCATGGCATGAAGCCGAAACATGATGCCGAAGGCGCGCCTGTGGTTGTCTATGTGCAGGATCTTCTGGATGAATGGCTTGGACAGGCCGAGGCCCGTGTCATCCTGCCGATCACCGACCCCTATGTGGTGCATCATGGCGCGCTGGGATCCTTCGCCACCGCCTATCTTCCCGATGGCTGCGACACAGAGGCCGTCATGGCGCGGCTGGAAGCTGTCGAGGGTATCATGCTGGTGGTGACGCGCGAGGCGGCGGCGCAGCGCTTCGAGCTGCCGGATGACAGGATCGGCGACATCGTGATCATCTCGGACGCGCAGGTCACCCTTGGCACATCGCTGGACCGGCATGATCTTGCGGCGCTGAAGGAGCCTCTTCGAAGCCATGGCGGGCTCAGCGAACAGGAGGTTCCCTTCATCGTGAACCGCAGGATCGATCTGCCGTCAGCGCCGGACCTCCGTAACTTCGATGCGTTCTTCTATGCTGCCATGGCGGCCGCGCAATAGCGGCGGTCTGGGAGAGGAAGGCCGATGCGGGATCATGGAAAGGGCATGACAGGATGAAGCAGCACGAGATCCGCGCCGAGGGCATGCGCATAGGCGGCGAGACGGTTCACACAGACGCGGTCATCGATGTTCGCTATCCCTTTACCGGCGAGGTAATCGGGACCGTTCCCGCCGGTTCAGCCGCCCATGCGCGCCGCGCCTTCGAGATCGCCGCAGGCTACACGCCAGAACTGACGCGTCATGAGCGCCAGCAGATCCTGTTTCGGGCGGCCGAGCTTATCCGCAAGCGCCGTGAGGAGATCGCCCACTGGCTGACGCTGGAGCTCGGCATCTGCAAGCAGCATTCGCTGTACGAAACGGAACGGTGCTTCGACGTCTTCACCCTTGCCGGCCAGCTGGCGATCCAGGATGACGGCCAGATATTTTCCTGTGACCTGACCCCGCATGGCAGGAGCAGGAAGATCTACACCAGGCGGGAGCCGGTGCGGGCGATTTCGGCCATCACCCCGTTCAACCACCCGCTGAACATGGTGGCGCACAAGATCGCGCCCTCGATTGCCACCAACAACTGCACGGTCTGCAAGCCTGCCGAGCAGACGCCGCTGACGGCGCTGACCCTTGCCGACATTCTGCACGAGGCGGGATTGCCACATCAGATGTTCCAGGTGGTGACAGGCTTGCCGGCCGATATCGGCGAGGAGATGGTCACCAACCCGCTTGCCGATATCCTCACCTTCACCGGCGGCGTGGAGGTTGGCAGGATCATTGCCGAAAAGGCCGGATACCGACGCACCGCGCTTGAACTTGGCGGCAATGACCCGCTCATCATCCTGAACGATCTCGCAGGCGCGGACCTCGACAGGGCGGCTGCCATTGCCGTCGCCGGGGCGACTGGCAATTCCGGCCAGCGATGCACCGCCGTGAAACGCATCCTTGTCCAGGACAGCATCGCCGGAGAGCTTGTGCCGCTGATCGTCGAAAAGGCGC
>JBMHCH010000037.1:0-14762 GCA_049890015.1 Puniceispirillaceae bacterium (SeqCode) | reverse complement strand
CCCGCCGCCCCGGTCATGAAGGCGTTGCAATCGATGATCGAGGGCGCCCCCGGATACGGTGTGATCCTACGACGGCATGCTGGTGCTTCGGAGGACCTCGCCGGCGAGGCAGCCGCGCTTGTCGCCGCCTGGCGGGCCGGCCTGCGTGACGTTGAGGGTGCAGATTGTCTGTTCGACAATGGCGGCCTTGCGGCACGGATCGCGGTTCAGGAACCGCATCTGCCGCAAGACCTTGTTGGTCCCGATGGTGCTGGCGATTTTGATGCGTTGTGGGACAGGATGATCGATGAGTCGACACGGTCCGATATTCCGCTTGCCGGGGGCGGGGTGATGTGGGTCGAGCCGACCCGCGCCCTGACGGCGATCGACCTCGACAGTGGCAGCGGCGATCTTGCCGCGCTGTTCACCGCCGCGCCACAGGCCATTGCACGGCAACTGCGCCTCCGCCAGACAGGGGGACTGGTGGCCGTCGATGTGCCGCGTGCATCACCTGCGGTTGGCCGAGGATTTGACGAGGCGCTGGAGCATGCGCTAGCGCGCGACCCGCGCTCGCCGGAGAGGATCGGCCACAGCCGCGGCGGGATGACTGAAATCCGCATCGCACATGGCAGGCCCAGCCCGGCGATGTGGGCGGCCGACCGGGTGGCTGTCGATGCGCTGGCAGCTTTGCGCGCCATATCGCTGCGCCCGCAGCTGGCAAGCCCGAGGCTGGAATGCCGGCCGGACACCGCTGACTGGCTCCGCGGTCCGGGCGCCGCCGCCCTGGCGTCGCTTGACAGGAAGGTCGAGCTTGTTGTTTCGTCCGATGCTGGACCAGCCACCCTCATCGAGGCCCCAAGATGACGACATCAGGCAAGCCGGAAGATACCGGGAAGACTGCGGGCGCAGGAGTTGCCTGTCCGACGTGCGGCGAACCGGCAGCTCCGCCGGCAGAAAAGGGCGGGCGCAGCCCACGGCCTTTCTGCTCGCGGCGCTGTGCGGATATCGACCTCGGACGCTGGTTTCAGGATCGTTATGCCATTCCGGCGGTCGAGGGTGCGGATGATTCGATTGTCGAGTCACTGGCCGGTGCCGGCAGGCCGCCAGAGCAAGAATAGCCTCCTGCGCACATACTGTTCTTCGAAGCCGGCAACGCTTCTATTTCACGCTGGACAGCATGCTGGCAGGCGGTTATACCGTTGGCCTCTGCCGGTTTCGGCAGATCTTCGCAGGCGGTCCCGTCTGCCGGAAGCCCGGGTAGCTCAGTTGGTAGAGCAGCGGATTGAAAATCCGCGTGTCGGTGGTTCGAATCCGCCCCCGGGCACCATTCCTTCATCTACATCCTGCGCGTCGGCTCTTGCGGCAGTCCGCGCTGTCGTTTCCGGTGCGGGGAAGCGGTGCGGGGAAGCGGTGCAGGGAAGCGGGGCATTGATCGGGGCCTTGACGCCGCTGCAAGGTTTGGGCGGACCGGACAGATCCTGATGTTCATCAAGGCCCGATCGATGTGGGAACATTGTCGGAAGACGGATTTCGAAACCTATGCCAGCCTTGTCAGCCCGGTGGCTTTGGCGCCGCTCCGGTTGCTGGATCTATGGCGGGTGGCGGCGAGTATTCCTCGGAAATTTCCTCGCTGATTGTCTCCTGCACGGCCGAAAGTGTCTCCCGCATGGCCTCGCTGGTTATCAAGCTCTCATCAATCTCAATTGTTTCACCAATGCTCGACAGGCTGTCAGCGATGCTTCCGGCGCTTATTGTTTCCTGCATTGACGAAAGCGTCTCAGCCACGGCTCTGCTTGTGACCAGACTTTCATCAAGACCAAGCTTTTCAGCTATCGTCGCCAAATCATCGTCCATGTCGACACCCTCAATCTCGATCATTTCATCCTCGACCAGTCCACCGGCGTTGCCTGTGATGTCGCCATCGAGTGGAATTTCCGGGGCGGCCTTGAGAACTCCGGCTGCAGACAATGTTTTGAATGTCTTCTGGACTTCCTCGACGGTTCCCAAGTCGAGGTTGTTTTCCTTTTGAAAGTCATCATTGGAGTTGGCGATGATCGACAATTTCAAACCGTCAGAAGAGGCAAATCCATTTTGCTTGGCGATTGCCTCGATTATTTCGTCGCCTGAACCTCGAACGTTACGAATGGAGTAAAGAGGCGCCCCGGCCTCAAGTATTTTCTCTCCAAAGTAACCGCTCTTTCCAGCCGAGCCGGCGCCTCCAGAGGTTGGCCAGTCTTCGACTGGCTCTCCACGATTAAAGGCTTCAAGCGCCGCTTGATATCGGCTTGCGTCATCGGCTCTAACAACAGCGCCGGAGTTTTGAACTATCGAGCCATCGCTTTTAAATGTAAGCGCCAGGGCCTCGATGGGGACGGTCAATACACAGATTGCCAGCAGTCTGCAAAGGCGTGACAAACGAGGTGGTTTGCCATCCGATTTGTATTTCGGATTTGAACAGCAAGCGTTTTCTTTTTCAGCCATTCCAACCTCCATCGACCTTTATAAGGCGGGTCTCGACGTGCATGGACTTGTGCTTGCAACCAAATTCCAAGGGTTTGGTTGACCGCACATTGACCGCACTTTTCGAACAAACGGGCAGATTTGCTCACATGCAAGGCTGACAGATGGTAGCCGTTTTTGAGGTGAAAGCCCAGTACCCCGTCCGTGCGGCACCTCAACAGCATGATAGCTGTACCTCTTCCGGACCATGCATGGAGTAGGTATTGAGATGCTGAAGGCAGCCACCCGCGCATCTCTCATCCGGAAATCCGGCGCCGTTGATCCGCGAAAAAGTTTTGACGGATCACGCTGTCGATCGGTTTTTGCAAAACCAAGGCATCTGTTTGTGACCGAGGTCAAAAGGTGAGCCGTTTCTGCCTTATTGGTCACCATGCCGGCTGCCAATTTCGATTGTCAAACCAACAAATCGCACTAGATTATTCGGCTGGAGGACAATTTGAAGATTTACCAAAAGACAATTTCGACACTCATATTCCTGTTGGTGTTCGTCGCCCCGATGCTGCTTCAATATCGTTATTCAGGGGCTGGTCTGTCTGGTGATCTGTTCGCCCGCGAACTGTCATACATCCAGTCATTCGCAGAGGCGCATACCCATCTGGTCGATAATTACGCAAGCTATTTGAACGTCTATGCAAACCCGATATTCCGGTTCTTTGTGGCGGCATATCTCGTTCAATCCTTCATGGGATGGGTAGAGCGTTATGATTGAGCCAAATATAATACTGTGCTGTCTGGCCTGGTTCATTTTCGGGTTGCAGCACTCATTGCTTGCACGCCCGATCACCAAACGCTGGATTGCACGTGTCTTCGGAACGGTTTTTGAAGCTCACATCTACCCGGTGACCTATTTTGTCATTCAGTGCATCGTTTTCCTCGCATGCTATGACGCCATCCGGCACTTGTCTCCGGGCGTGGTGTTCTACCAGTTGCCGAGCGAATGGACCGAGCCGGTTTTCTGGCTCAACCGGATTGCCAACATCTTTCTGATCCTAACTGTGTTTCATTTCGATATCGGAAGTTTCACCGGCTTCAGGCAGCTTTTCAGATTGCTGCTGCGCAAGGGCATCAACAGTGATGCCCCGCAACCGGAACCGGTCCTCAATACCAGCTACCTTTACCGGTTCATCCGGCACCCCATGTATCTGGGCATCATCCTTGTCTATGCGACATCAACGACCGTTTATTCGGATCTGTTTTTTGTGAATTTGATGTGTATTGTTGCTTATATCGAGCTGGGATCCTACTTCGAGGAGAAGACACTTCATAAACGGTTTGGCGCCGACTATGCGGTTTATGTCAGCCAGACCAAGCGATATATCCCCTTCCTGAGATAGATAACCTGATCCGCCATGGTTTTTGGAAAATATCTTGATCTATTCATGATTAGATTTCCGGTCTGGTTGCCGGTGATCTATATGGCTTGCCTGAGCGCATTCCCCGAGCATGGAAACCTGATCGCCTTCGCCACCATGTTGCTGCTGGCCGAGCCACATTTCGGTGCGACCTGGACCATCTTTCTTGACAGCAGCATCGCCCGCCACGCCATGAAGAACAAAGTGCCCTATCTGTGGGGGCCGGTATTCCTTGTCCTGATTTCTGTCTTGCTGTTTTTCTTTAGCCGGAGCCTGTTCTTTTTACTTTTCCTAGCATTCAACTTTTACCATGTGACACGGCAGAGTGTCGGTATCGGCAAATTATATGGGACAAGCGTCGGTGAAACAGCCTTCCAGTCCTATGCCATATACCTGTTCAATGCTGTTCTGTTTGCCGGCGTTCTGTCCCATCACATGCTTGGGGTGATAGATCAGCCGACCGCTCATATTGTCGGCCAGAATTTGTTGGTGCTGGCAGCCGCTGTGGCCCTTGTCCAGTACATGAAGTTCCGGGATTTCCGCCAGGCTCTGACAACTTTTACCGGATTGGTAATTTTCCTGCCTTCGTTCTTCGTTTCGGAGGCAATTCACGCCATTCTGGCAGGTGTGACCATGCATTACGCGCAATATCTGGCGATGACACTCAAGGTGTATTCAGCAAAACGCGTGAAACAGAATGCGAAAACGACTGTTCTTTCGCAGGTCCTGCATATCCGGTCATACCTTCTTCTGATCGGTGTGTACGGTGCCATTGCTACATTTCTGGCGATCTTCTCGCAAAAGTCGTCGGACATTTTCGGAGCGCTGATCATCATTCCGATCCTCGGGCAGATGCTTCATTTCTATCTGGACGGGCTCGTATGGCGCTTCAGGGATCCCACAATACGTGAACGCAATCACCGGTTCCTTGTCAGCTAGTCCTTTGCTGAAAGACGCAAGCTGATTGGCGCCGGGCACCTTTCCTGTCTCCAAAACCGAGTGATGCCCCTCTCAATACAGTGTTAGGGATCCGGTATCAAAACACCCCATAGGCGGAGTGTCGCCGATGTTCACAACAGACAATGTGACCATCGGTATGGAATGGCGGTCCGGACCGGTGGCGGGCAGGTATGGATGTTGCCGAAATTGCCGCGCACTCGCGTTTTCGCTATTGATAAAAAATGGAAGAAGAAAGCAGACATGTGGCCTTGGTAACAGGCGGCTTGTCCGGCATAGGACTGCACAGCGCGTTGGCACTCGCCGGCAGGGGTGTGGATGTGGCGGCCGTCTCTTCGCGAGGCGACAGCGATCTCTATGTCGATGCGCGAAGGCAGCTTGCGACCATCGCGCAGGCAAACGGAAGATCCCTGCTTGTTCTGGGCATCGATGTTCGTGACCCGAAAGGCATCGAGGAGGGCATTGACGAAATCACAACACGGCTCGGCCCGATTGGCATTCTCGTGAACGCGGCCGGCACCTACCACCATGAGTTGATCTCGGATCATACGCTTGATGGCTGGTTGGACACGATCTCGGTCAACCTTACCGGACCATTCCTGACGACGAGGGCATGCTGGGCCTCGATGCTGGCTGCCGGATACGGCCGCATCATCAACATCGCTTCGACAGCGGCCCATCTGGGCATGCAGCAATATTCGGGATATTGCGCGGCAAAGTCCGGCCTTCTCGGACTGACAAGGGTTACCGCACTGGAAGGTGCGCCCCATGGCATTACCTGCAACTCCGTCAGCCCCTCCTGGGTGGACACGCCGATGATGGCCAGGAGCCTCGAGGCGCAGGCAGGACAGCTTGGCGTTGAAACAGCGGAACTCTACGAGGACGCTATTCGGCAAAACCCGCAGGGTCGCATCATTTCCGCAGAAGAGATCGCCGCCCAGGTCGCATGGCTGGCTCTTGATGCGCCTCCGTCACTCACTGGCGAGGACATTCTGATGACGGGCGGCGCCAGATGGTGAAGCTGACAACGGTTGCGCTCTGGTCGCACCCTCGCAGCATGTCGACAAGTGTTGAGCGCTGCTTCAGGGAGCGCGGTGACTGCTTTTGTCATCACGAGCCTTTCATGTATTTCTACTATCTTGAAAAGCTCGGGACTCCGTATCCGGGCTTCGACCCGGAAGACGGCCGTCCCCGCAAGCTGGAGGATATCGGTCGGATGGTGACCGCGGGCCCCGCCGGGCCGGGCCATGGGCATACCCATGTTTTCTTCAAGGATATGAGTTATTACATCGCCGATCATCTGGTCGAGATGATGCCTCTGATGCGCAAGATGACATCCGTATTCCTGATCCGCGACCCACGGTTCAGCTTCGCCTCATATGCAAAGCTGGATCCCGAATTCACCCTTGAGGAAGGAGGCCTGGAAGCTGAATGGAACCATTATGAGATGTTGCGTAACGCCGGCATCCCGGTGATGGTCATCGACGCCGCAACCATAACGGCGGACCCGGTGAAGGCGATGCGACGGGTTTGGGATTTCGCCGGCATGCCGTTCCTTGAGGATGCACTGTCCTGGCAGCCCGACAATCTGCCGGATGACTGGCAGCAGACAACAGCATGGCACCAAAGCAGCATGAAGAGCACCGGCTTCATTCAGCGCGCCGGAAAAGATCCTGACGAGGTCTTTGAAAAAGCTGCGGAAACATCACCGCAGATCAGAGACTATCTCAGCCATCATCAAGAGTTCTATGACCGCCTCAAAGAGGTGGCGGTCACCAATCTCTAGTCAACGGCCTTGCGCCTCTAGCCCAACGCGGTGAAGGCCCGGTCCAGCCCTTCGGCGACCGCATCGACATCTTCGACAGCAAGACACATCGGCGGCACCATCCTGAGAACAGACTGGGTTGGCCCGGATTTCGAGAGAATCAGCCCGCTCTCGCGGCAATTTTCGAAAACCGCCGCGGTCAATTCCCGATCCGGTTCCTTCGTCTTTCTGTCCTTGACCATCTCGATGGCCAGCATGAGCCCGCATCCGCGGACATCGCCAATCGCGACATGTTTTTCCTTCAGTTCATGAAGGCGTTGCAGCAGCAGACCGCCAACCTTGCGGGCGTTTTCCTGAACCCTGTCTTCGCGAATAACTTCCAGCACGGCGCGCCCGGCAGCACAGCTAGTGGGGTTGGCGCCATATGTGTGGAACATAAACTTATCCGCCATCGGTTCTGCGATCTTGCGCTGGGTCACGACAGCCCCGAGAGGGAAACCGTTTCCTATTCCTTTTGCCATGACGATGATGTCAGGGATCACACCATCGGCCTCGAAGCCCCACATATGATCCCCGGTGCGGCCAAATCCGGACTGGACCTCATCCGCGATGTAGAGGCCATGCGCCGCCCTGACCCGCTCTGCGGCCCCGCTCATATAGCCGCGCGGCATTTGAATGATGCCGCCATAGCCCTGAACGGACTCCACCAGCATTCCTGCTATCCGGCCTGTTGTCGAACTGCTTATCACACGCTCGATTTCACCGAGATAGGGGTCCGCACCCGCGTTCTCGCCAAAGATGCCGCGATACTGGTTCGGTTCCGGCACGAAAGCCACGTGACCCGGCATTCCGGGATGCCGCCAGCCGGCGATGCCGGTCACTGACTGCGCGGCGGCCGTCGGACCATGATATCCGGTTCGAAGCGCCAGCAGATCCAGATTGCCCGTATAGGTGCGAGCAATCGTCATCGCGAGATCGACAGCCTCGGCTCCGGAATTGGTAAAATGCACGACCCATTCCGGACCTTCCGGCAGTGTCGCCGTCAGTTCCTCCGCAAGATGCGCCGGGACCGGATGATAGAACATGGTCGTGCAGTGGGTCAGTTCTGCCGCCTGGGCCTGCGCGGCGGCAACCACTCTGGGGTGTGAGTGACCAACCGAAATGCAGACGTTCATGCCAAGCAGGTCAATGAACTGCCTGTCCTCATTGTCATACAGGTACTGCATCAGTCCACGCCTGAAAACAATCGGCTCCTGAAACGGGACAAATTTGCGCTGGGAAGCGGCATAGTAGCGGTCGCGGCGCGTGGCGGTGCCCTGCAATGTCCAGTCTGTATTCGAGTTTGTCATCAACTCCTCCCCTTGAAGGTGATCCGTTCTGTTAGCCCCTCAGTCGGGAATTTTCGGGATCGAACGGCGGCCTTGCGAGTATCCGTGCCCGATAACGCCGGTTGAGCAAACGGACTTCCAGCGGAGGCCCGCGTCCTTCGTCGGCCTGACGGGCGGTGTCCGGATCCCGCAGATAGGCAAGACCGATATTGAGCCTGGTTCGATGACCATGCGCGGCCGACGTCACAATGCCAACAGCTTCATCGCCAGCATAGACTGTGTGCGCATAGAACGGGTCCTGATCTCCGCTCTCAATCGCTAGCAGTGCCATCTGCCAGCGTCCGTCCTGGCGTAACCGTTCCGCGAGAGCGCCTCGACCGGCAAAAGAGCGTTCGTCAAGTTTGAGAAAGGCGTCAAGCCCCGCCTCGACCAGGTCCCGTTCGCTGGTCAGATCGGAACCCCAGCCCCGATACCCTTTTTCAAGTCTCATGGAATTCGCGGCATAGGCGCCGTAGGCGCCGAGGCCGACAGAACCGCCGGCCTGGTCGATCTCATCGAAGATCTTCGGCAAATCCGCCATCGGCGCGTGGATTTCATATCCCAGCTCACCGACATAAGAGACCCTGAGCAGCCGTGCAGAAATGCCGGCAATCATCGTTTCGCAACATCCCAGCCAAGGCAGACCGGTGTCGAGATCGAGTGCGGTGAGCGGTTGCAGCACGGCGCGGGACGACGGCCCCATAATGCCGATCGCGCCAATGCTCTCGGTTGCGTTTTCCAGCACGACATCAAACGCGCCGACAGAAGACAGGAGCAGGTCGAAGTCGATCTCCTCGGCCGCCGCGGCGCTGGTGAGCATGGCATGGTCGTCGCCGAGGCGGGCCACCGTGAACTCGGATGCGATTGTGCCCGCCCTTGTCACGGTGTGAATCAATCCGATCCGGCCCGGATGCGGGGGCGTGTTGCTGCCAAGGCAGGCCAGCATTCTGCCGACATCCCGGCCACGAAGGTCAAAACAGCTGAAAACAGACAGATCCGCCACCGCAGCCCTTGTCGTGACAGCTTCTACTTCCCGGGCGACCGCATCAAACCAGTTGGTCCTCTGAAAACTCTCGATCGTGGTCACTCCCGGACGATCAGCAAACCAGTTGGGCCTTTCCCAGCCATGGGCCGATCCCATGACAGCGCCTTTTTTCAGCATGCGCTCATGAAGTGGCGAAAGCCGGAGGTTGCGTGCGGCCGGACGCTCTTCAAGCGGATAATGGACGCCAAACTGAAGGCCGAAACACTCCACAGCCTTGGCAACCCTGTAATCCCTGTCTGCCCAGGCTCCGAACCGTCTGCTGTCAACAGAAAGCGCGTCCATGGGCGGGGCTCCGCAGGTCATCCAGTGAGCGAGGAACTTGCCGGCACCGCCACCTTCCATGACACCCATGCTCGAGCCGGTCAAAAGCCAGCCATTCTCGATACCGTGTGCGGGTCCGATCAGCGGGTTGGCATCCGGCGTGAATGTAATCGGTCCGTTGATCACTGATTTAACGCCGCCTTCTCCAAGCGCGGGGATGCGCGCCATCGCCGCTTCGATGATGTGCTCGACCGCATCCAGATCCGGCGGCATCAGGTCGGCGCCGAAATCCGGCGGCACACCGTCCACGGACCAGGTCGTCGCCTGCTTTTCGTAAGGGCCGAGGATCAGGCCGTCCCGTTCCTGGCGAACATACCAGCTTTCCTCCGGGTCCCTGATGATCGGGAGTTCTTTCTGCCCCGAGGAGATGCGATCGGCCACTCGCGGTATCGTGTCGGTTACGAGATATTGATGAAGCACGGGAACGGACGGGATATTGAGGCCCATCATGGCGCCGATTTCCCATCCCCATGTTCCTGCGGCATTGACGATATGATCTGCCCTCAGGGTGCTGTTCTCGGTTTCGACGACCCAGTGATCGCCCTCACGACTGATTTGCAACACCGGATTGTAGCGCATGATCTCGGCGCCACGCCGGCTCGCGACCTGCGCCATGGCATTCGTCGCCAGCGAGGGATCAACATGGCCGTCATTCGGCTCGTAGATGCCGCCGATGAGCCCGTCAAGCCGGGTGAGCGGGTGCAAATCGGCGATGTCCCCGGGGGTGAGCAACTTCAGCGGATAGCCCGTGAAATCCGAGAGCCCGGCCACGTGGGCGAATTCATCCATCCGGTCGGGGTTGCGCGTGATGCGCATGGCCCCGCAGGCGTGAAAGCCACAACTCTGCCCGGTCTCTTCAGGCAGGATATCACGGTACAGCCGTACCGAGGTGGCGCGCAGTTCCTGAATGGTGGCATTGTGCGCGAAATGCGTGCAAAGGCCTGCCGCATGCCATGTCGAACCGTGGGTCAGGTCGTTCTTTTCTGTCAACACGACATCCTGCCAGCCCATCCCCGTGAGGTGATAGGCCAGCGAAACGCCCATGACGCCGCCGCCTATGATGACAACTGAGGCCTTGGTCATCACTGTTTCATCCTTTTCCGGTCAGGGTCGAAAACGGGCCGTGCCTGAACCACGGCAGGGCAGCGCACACCGGCCACCTCGATTTCCACATGCCGGGGCGCCGTCGCCTTGCCGTTGCGCGGTGATTCAATCACCGCCATCGCAAGGTGTCTCCCGACCCGTGGTCCGTAGCCGCCCGATGTGGTGAAGCCGACGACATGATCATCTTCCCAGACAGGTTCGTCATGAAGCAGCAAAGGAGTTCCTTCCGCCAAGAGCAGTGCCAGAGATTTCTCCAGACCGTTTTCCCGCTGGTGAAGCAGCCGCTCCCTGCCTTGAAACCTCTTCGACCAGTCGACGGCAAATTCGAGGCCCGCTTCGAGCGGGGTCAGGTCCGGCCCCAGATCGTGCCCCCAATGCGCAAAGCCCTTCTCGATCCGGCACCCGTCGAGCGCATAATGTCCCATCGGGCTGGCACCTGCTTCATGGAGCGCCTGAAAGACGGCTGGGGCGTTTCGGGTTTCGGTCTCTATTTCCCAGCCCAGCTCGCCGACAAAACTGATCCGCAGCGCCGTGCAGGCCTTCCCGGCAATCGTGATATCGGTTTGTCTTCCGAAACCCGTATCGCTCCACGAATTGTCCAGTTGCCCGAGAATTGTCCGGCTGGCCGCGCCCATGACCCCGATGACGCTATGGTCTTCGGTAACATCCGTGATGACGATGTCGCCATCCAGATTCCGCCGGAGCCAGTGAAGGTCCCGCCAGCGCGTCGCGGCACCTGATGTAATCCTGATGCGGCCGTCGGACTTTCGCAGGATTGTGACATCAGCCTCGATCCCGCCAGCGTCATTCAGCAACGGGGTGTAAACGACGGTGCCGACGGCGCGATCGATATTGGCGGACGCAAGAAAATCGAGGCCTTCGAAAGCGTCTCTGCCGCTAAGTTCAATCTTGGTAAACGGGCTGAGCTCGAGCATGGCTGCCCCATGCTTCATGGCGCCTGCTTCGCGTGAGGTGATGGGCCACCATGGCTGGTCGCCGACTGAATAGGGCAGCGCTTCACCATTGTCGTTTTCCGAGAACCACAGCGGTCGTTCCCAGCCGGCCGTGACACCGAAATGCGCGCCGGCCCCGGCCCAGCATTCGTGAAGGGCCGAACGCCGCAGGTCCCGGCCAGTCGCCGGCTGCTTGTACGGCCAGTGGACATCAAAGCTCGCGGCGACAGCCTCCCTCATCCGCTCTTCCATATGCGCGGCCTCTGCCGACAGCGGGTCGGCGCGGGCCACATCCACTTCCCAGGCATCCATTTCAGGCGCGCCGTCGACAATCCATTCCGCCAGCATTTTGCCGACACCGGCGGAAGACATGATGCCCAGCGAGTTCATTCCAGCCGCCACATAGAGCCCGTCGACGGCAGGCGCCGGCCCGATCAGTGGTCTTGTATCCGAAGTGAAACTCTCCGGGCCGTTCATGTAGAACTGGATTCCGGTGTCTGCCAGTTCGGGAATCAGTGCGAGGGCGGATTCCATATAGGGCGTGAACCAGTCCCAGTTTTCAGCCATTTCGAGAAACGGGATATCGCCTTGCGCCCCATATGGATTCCAGCAGGTCGCATCTTGCTCGAACACCCCGATGAGAAGTTTGCCGGCGTCCCCCTTGACGTAGAAGTTCCGATCAAGGTCCCGCAATACCGGAAAACCCGCAAATTCCGGACGCGGTTCGGTGACGATATACATATGCTCCACCGCTTGCAGCGGCAGATCCAGTCCGACGTCAGCCGCCAGTTCCCGCGACCAGGCGCCTGTCGCAAGAACAACGGAGTGCGATCGGATGACCGAACCGTCTTCAGTCATTACGCCAACAGCGCGGCCGCTTTCCGCGATCAGCCGGGCAACACGCGCGCCTTCAACGATTTCGACGCCAAGGTTTCTGGCCCCCTTTGCATATGCCATGCAAAGATCCACCGGATTGACGCTTCCATCCTCGGGAACCTGCATTGCCAGCGTTATCCCGTCTGCGTTCACACAAGGCAGCGCCGAGGTGAGCTCGCCCGCATCGCACATTTGCGGTGTCAGCCCAAACTGCCTTCCGACAGCAGCGATCCGGTGCATCTCGTCGTGACGTTCGGCAGTCCGGGCCAGCCAGTAACCGCCGGTCTGCCGGTATCCGGTCACCTGGCCGGTTTCATCCTCGATGGTTGGAAACAGCTCCGTGGCGTAGGTCGCCAATCGCGTCATGCCGGGTGTCGCGCGAAGCGGCCCTACAATGCCGGCGGCATGCCAGCTCGTGCCCGACGTCAGTTGATGACGTTCAAGGACGAGGATTTTGCCTGCCCGGCGGTGCCCGAGATGATACGCAACGCTGAGCCCGATAGCGCCGCCCCCAATGACAATCACATCGTAATGCTCAGAAGAAGTCGGCATCGGGTGCTTCCTCCTTTCGCAGCCGAATGTATTCCTTCAGTTCTTCATCGATAGCAGGGTCCAGCCCGGGATCAACATACTGCTCCAGCCTGTCCTGCCAGAGAAGGGTTGCCCGTTGCTTCATGTCCCGCCTGCCTTCCGAGTCCCATTGCTCGAAAGACGAGTTGTCAGCGAGATCGGGCCGGAACAGGGCTGTCAGAAAATTCTCCCTGGTATGTGCCGACCCAAGGAAATGCTGCCCCGGGCCGTTGCTTGCGATCGCGTCCATCGCCTGAGCGTTTTCACTCAGGTCGATGCCGTCAAAAAACCGGCACAGCTTGCCGCACAGATCCGCATCGATCACCGTCTTCTCGAAACTGGTGACCAGCCCACCTTCGAGCCAGCCTGTCGCATGGTTGATCATATTGGCGCCTGCGAAGAGGCTCATCATCAGCCCCCATGTGGCTTCCTGCTGCGACTGCGCATCGGCCGTCTTCGACGCCGACAGGGTGCCGACCGTATGCATCGGCACCCCAAGCCTCCTTGCGAGCTGGCCTGCGGCAAGAACCATTTGACCGGCCTCGGGGGTGCCGAAGGTCGGCGCGCCGGACTGCATCGACATGGTGGTGGCGAACGACCCCATCAGAGCCGGAGCGCCGGGGTTGACCAGCTGTACAAGGGTCAGGCCCGCCAGGCTTTCCGCAACGACCTGGGCGAGCGTCCCGGCGGTGGTCGCCGGGCTCATGGCGCCGGTCAGGGTCCACGGGGTGCAGGCAACCGGTTGACCGGCACGTGCATAGGTCATCAGGGCTCCCGACATATGGGCATCCATGACCAGAGGCGCGTTTGTGTTTGACACGCAATACAGGACAGCATTCCTCTCCAGCACATCCTCGCCGAAGACAATCCTCGCCATGTCAATGGCATGCCCCGCCCGCTCGGCACCGATGAAGGCTCCCATGAAGGGCCGGTCGGACCATCTTATATGCGCATACAGCATGTCGAGATGACGCTTGTTGGCAGGCAGGTCTACAGGTTCGCAGACGACCCCGCCGGAATGATGCAACCAGGGTATCGTTTGGTGGAGCTTGACGAGGCGGACAAAGTCCTCGTGGGTGGCGTAACGGCGCCCGTTTATCTCGTCATGCACAAAGGGAGGGCCCCAGGAAGGGCAGAGGACTGAGGCGCTGCCGCCCACGCGCACGGAATTTGCCGGATCGCGAGCCAGCTGCGTGTATTCGGCCGGTGTTGTCGCTTTGACAACTTCGCGGCAAAACCCTTTCTCGAAGCGGACGCGTTCGCCGTCCACATCGCAGCCAGCCGCCTCAAATATTGCCAGCGCTTCTGGATTGTCCCGGAATTCCATGCCCGTTTCCGAGAGAATATGGTCGGCATTGGCCTCGATCGTCTCGAGACCTTCCTCTGAGAGAACCGGCAAACAGCCGATTTTTCGATCGATATATGGGGCGCGGGGAGCAATCGATGACTGCGATGTTCCCCGATTACGTCCGGATCTCCTCATTGTACCAAACAGTCCCCCGAAACAATGTCGGCAAATCCGGCGTATCGAACTTGATCCCGCATTCAATCCGGGACCTGAATCTCCTTAATAGAGGACCAACATTCCGCTTCCTGTAAACCATATTCCTGTCAAAAATCCTTCTTTGCGGACATGGCCATTCTGCTGGCCGGAATCCTGAAAGCGGTTTTCCGTCGGGACGGAGCTTGTCTCATTGTCAGAACTGACCTTTGACGCATGCAGGTTTCAGGGCTCGGGGCTCGGGAAAGCATGTCGTCCGGACGAGGCTCACAGGCATCCCGGAAAGCAGGGTCCCGCTCCATATGCCAATAGCGACAGCCTTGCCCGTCCTCCGGCCTGAATGTCAGGTCACTGCTCCGCCGAATTTGCCCGGAAGAAATGCACGATTTCCTCTGCAGCCTCCTCGGCACTCAGCTCGACGGTGTTGACCGTGATCTCCGGATTCGCTGGCG
>JBMHCH010000036.1:0-14532 GCA_049890015.1 Puniceispirillaceae bacterium (SeqCode) | reverse complement strand
AAGAACCTCGCCGGCGCCCGGCTCGGGCACCGGCACCTGCCGGTAATCCAGCATGTCATAGCCGCCATTGCCGGTGGTCACCACAGCCCACATCATGTTCGGGATATCTTCGCAAGGCACGGCTGTCATGGCGCCCTCACCCTCTCACATCAGGTGTCGTCGCCAGCGAGGTTGCTGGCGCGGAACCGCCAGGAGTCGGCGCACATCCGGTCGATATCAAGCTGCGCCTGCCAACCGAGAATACGGTTCGCACGTGAAGGGTCGGCCGTCGAAACAGCCACATCACCCGGGCGCCGCCCTACAATCCGGTGCGGCACCCTTTGACCGGTCACACGTTCAAAAGCGGCAATCAGTTCAAGAACCGAAACGCCGGTGCCAGTGCCAAGATTGAATACATCCGTACTGTCCGTACCCTCGGTGAATTCCAGAGCGGAAATGTGCCCCCTCGCCAGATCATCGACATGGATATAGTCACGCACCCCCGTCCCGTCCGGCGTCTCGTAATCACCACCGAATACCGCAAGCTGGTCAAGCCTGCCGCTCACCACATCCAGAATAAGGGGCATCAGATTGTTCGGAATGCCTTTCGGGTTCTCTCCGATCAGACCTGATTCATCAGCGCCGATGGGGTTGAAATACCGCAGCAGCGCCGCTGCCCGCCCTTCGCCGGCGGCACTCCAGTCGCGGATGATGTCCTCGATGAAAAGTTTGGTCCTGCCATATGGGTTGGACGGACCGGTCCTGGCCTGCTCGTCGAATGGCGGTGCGCTGGCGGCGCCATAGACAGTGGCCGATGACGAAAACACGATCCGTTTACAGGCGAAATTATCCATCTGCTTCAGAAGGTTGATGGTGCCACCGATATTCTGTTCGTAATACATCAGCGGATGGGCGACCGATTCGGCAACAGCCTTGAGACCGGCGCAATGTATCACCGCCGTCGGCCGGGACGTCTCGAACAGGGATGCCAGGCCAGTGGCGTCCATGAGATCCAGCTCGGCAACCTCGATGGCATGCCCGGTGAGCATCTCCAGCTTGCCAGCCACCGAAGGAGAGCTGTTGCAGAAATTATCCACGACAAGAGGCCTGTATCCAGCCGCGCATAGCTTGACGACAACATGCGAGCCGATATAGCCGGCGCCTCCGGTTACCATGACTGTGTCGGTGGACCTGGTCATCATATCTGCTCTGTGGCCTGCGGTTGCTTGTCTCGAGACACATGCATAGCGAAGGCACGCCGTCTAAACAACACATGGACCGATTCTTGTCGGGATCGCCGCGCGCGAATAACTGCACGAACAACAGCTGAACACACAATTTCGTTTCCGGCCGGTCCCGGAGGCATCGACGAGGGAAAATGACCCGCAGGACATAGCGCTGGTGAAGGGTGGATCAGCAAGGGCGGAAGCGCATCAGAACCGGCCAGCACAGTATGAAGCAAGCCGAGGCACCAGATGCCTAACGCGCCAAAATGAGGGCGTGACGCCGAAAAATGACCCAGAATGATGCGAGGGGGTGTATATAAATCCATGCGCCGCAGGTCAGGCTCACCAAAAGCACAGACGAGCAATGGATTAAAGATGAAGAACGCCGCACCTTCGCATTTCGAGCCGCTACTGGAGAGCATTGAAAACCGGTCCGCGACGATTGGCATCGTCGGGCTTGGGTACGTCGGACTGCCCCTTCTTCTTCGCTTCTGCGATGTCGGCTTCACCGTTGTCGGCTTTGATGTCGACGCGACGAAGATCGACATGCTCAGGTCAGGCCGTTCCTTTATCCAGCACATTCCCTCGTCGCGCGTCGCCGCTGCCGGGCCCCGGTTTTCAGTAACAGCCGACTTCTCGGAAATATCCAGCTGTGACGTCGTCATTCTTTGCGTGCCCACACCGCTGACGAAGAACCGAGACCCCGACCTCAGCTATATCGTCAAGACGATGACAGACATTCTTCCCAGCCTCCGCAAGGATGGCGTCGTGCTGTCACTGGAAAGCACCACATACCCGGGCACTACCGAGGATGTGGTCGGCAAGGCCTTGAGCGATGCCGGATTTGAAATCGGGTCACATGTATTCCTGGTCTATTCTCCCGAACGCGAGGATCCCGGCCGTTCGGATTTCACCACGCAGTCGATCCCCAAGCTGGTCGCGGGTCACTCTTCACGCTGCCTTGATATCGGCATGGCCCTTTACGGGCAGGTCGTTGACAACCCTGTCGCCACGAATTCACTCAAGACTGCGGAAATGGCGAAAATTCTGGAAAATGTTCAGCGCGCCGTGAATATCGGCCTGATGAATGAAATGAAGCTTGTTGCCGATGCGATGAATATCGACATTTTCGAGGTCATCGACGCAGCCGCGACCAAGCCGTTTGGCTTCACCAAATATCTGCCCGGTCCGGGCCTTGGCGGCCACTGCATTCCGATTGATCCCTTCTACCTGACCTGGAAGGCCAAGGAATTCGGCGTTCACACGCGGCTGATCGATATCGCTGATCAGGTGAATCGCAGCATGCCGGAACATGTCATCAACAAGCTCATGCATGCGCTGAACACGCAGCGCAAATCCGTTGCCGGAAGCCGCATTCTGGTTCTGGGACTTGCCTACAAGGCCAATGTTGACGATGCGCGCGAATCTCCCTCAGCCGAAATCATGGACCTGTTGATCAATCTTGATGCCGAGGTTGCCTATGCAGATCCGCATTTGCCGATCTTCCCTGACATGCGCAACTATGACATCGAGATGACGAGTATCGAGGTAACGCCAGACGCCCTCGCCGGTTTCGACGCCGTGATCATCGCGACAGACCATGACGAGTTTGACTACGAGATGATCAAGACCAACGCCAGGATCATCATAGATACACGCGGGGTGTACCGTGACCTTGAAGACAGGGTATTCCGCGCCTGACCGTCCACGCTGAAGAGGCCAAAGCCATGAAACGATTTGTTCTACTCGGCGCCGCCGGTTTTGTCGCGCCGCGCCACATGCGGGCGATCAGGGATACTGGCAACGAGCTTGCGGCGGCGATGGACCCGAATGACTCCGTCGGCGTGCTTGACTCGCATTTTCCAGACGCGGCCTTTTTCACGACCTATGAGGAACTGTCGGCCTTCGTGCAGAGTCAGGCCGATCTGAGGTCGCCGATCGACTATTATTCGGTCTGCTCGCCAAACCACCTCCATGAGGCGCATGTGACCGCCGGCCTGCGCGCCGGGTGCAACGTCATCTGCGAGAAGCCACTGGTACTGAAGGTCGAGGAGGTGGACAGGCTGGTGGCACTCGAGTCCCAGGTTCCCGGCAGTGCCAGCACCATCCTGCAGCTTCGGCTGCATCCGACCATCATGGATTTCCGCACGCAGATGGCCGAGGCTCCCACCGACACCAAGACCGAGGTTGATCTGACCTACATCACCTCGCGCGGAAGCTGGTTCCTGAAGTCATGGAAGGGGCAGGAGGACAAGTCCGGCGGCATCGCCGCCAATATCGGCATCCACTTCTTCGACATGCTGTGCTGGGTGTTCGGACCGGTTCAGGAGATCCATCTTCATTACATGTCGCCGATGAAGGCTGGGGGATGCCTGGAGTTTTCCAATGCACGGGTAAGATGGTTCCTGTCGATCGACAGGACTGACCTGCCTGCCGTTGCGCGCGACGCCGGCAAGACCACGTTCCGCAACGTGACAGTGAATGCGAAGGATCTGGAATTCTCGGACGGCTTCGTCGATCTTCACACGCAGAGCTACGCCAAGATCGTCAGCGGCGAGGGCTACCCGGTTTCAGAAGCGCGGCAGGCGATCGAGATTGTCGAGACACTGCGTCATATGGACCCCCGCTCCGGTGCTGAGGATCAGCATCCGATGCTGGCGAGACAAGGCTAGAGACATGATACATCCAAGTGCCATAGTCGATGACGGTGCCCAGATAGGCGAGTCCTGCCGGATCTGGCACTTCGTCCATATCTGCACCGGCGCCGTCATAGGAGATGGATCCTCGATCGGACAGGGCGGGTTCGTCGGAGGCAGGGCCGTCATCGGCAAACGCTGCAAGGTTCAGAACAATGTATCCATCTATGACGGCGTCACTCTGGAAGACGAGGTTTTCATCGGCCCGAGCGCCGTCTTCACGAATGTCTACAATCCCCGCGCCACCATCGTCAGAAAAGACGAATATCGGGAAACGCTGGTGCGGCGCGGCGCAACTGTCGGGGCCAACACGACGATCATCTGCGGCGTCACAATCGGCTGCCACAGTTTCATTGCCGCCGGCGCGGTGGTAACGAAGGATGTTCCCGATTATGGGCTTGTCACCGGTGTTCCCGGCCGACAGGTTGGCTGGATGAGCGCCTATGGCGAGCAGCTGGATTTTGGCGAAGACAACCGTGCAACATGCCCCCATACAGGCGACCGGTATGAACTCACGAATGGCGCAGTTGTCAGGCATGAAGCCTGAACGCCCGGCCCGCAGTCGCCTGCAACGCCGGTTCGTGGCCGCTCAGCACTGTGCTGTGGCCTTCTGCACGGGCCGCCACCAGCCTGCGAGGCGCCAGAATTGTCTGGACCTGTAAAGCATAGTCACGGCATTGGCGCTGCCGACCTGCCCTGGTCTGCTGCCATGGTCATTTCCGGCCTCATTCTGCTTGTGGTGTCGTCCATTTTTTTCGGCATCGAGTTCACCGACAGCGGCTTCATCCAGGGTATCAGTTGGGCAATCCATTCCGGCGGCACGCTTTACGAGGATATCGACTATGTCAGGCCACCGCTGACGCCGTTCCTCTGGCATTTTGTGTTCTGGACAGGCGTGTCGGAAGGGTTGGAGGTGCTTTTCCGCTCACTGGTGACGCTGGAAAAGGCCCTGACCGGACTGCTGGCTGGCGCCATATGCCTCAGACACGGGGTTGAAAGGAGGACAGCGGTTTTCATTGGCTGCATCTCCTTCATATTCCTGGTCCATCACCTGCCGGCGATGCCATGGCATACGGTGGATGGCCTCTTTTTCCTTGTGACTTCCGCCTTTCTGTTCAGTCATCGCCGCACCAATCTGGCGCTTGTATCGGCTCTGCTTGCAGCCGCGTGCAAGCAGAGCTTCATCTTCTTTCCGCCTCTTCTGTTCGTGATCATCCTGCTGGACAGGCAAAACCGCACCCTGAAATCGCTGACCCTGAATGCCGCCAGCCTCGGCCTGACAGCGGCAGCCTTCTCCCTTCTTTTCAATATCGAGGCCATGCTGTCGTCCGGGGGAAGCGACCAGTCTGTCGCCACATTGATCAGGGTTGCCGTCCTTCCCTATCTCCAGCCGCACTGGTGGCATCTTCCGGCCATCCTCGGCGCGGCTCTTGCCTGTCTGTGCTTCAGATCACACGCCCAGCTGGCAGCGGCAATTTTCCTGACCCTTTACATCCCGCTATCCAGCCTCGCGACAGCCGCCCTGACGCTCTACAGACAGGGCGACTTCGTGTTCTCGCTTCCTCCCGGGAACACAACCCATCTTGTGTTCCTCCTCGCCGTCGCGGCCCTTCTCCACGCCGCCATCAGGAATGGCCTGGCAAACTCCCTCCATGAAGACAGGTTCCGTCTGGCCTTCCTGCTTCTCGCCGGGTCCTGGATGTCGACAATTTCATGGGGATACAACAACCACATATTCTCCTTCGGCCTGATTGTGGCCGCCTGGGCGCTGACCGCAACTGGCAGGCCGGCGATGCCGGGCCGTGTTGTGGCGTCACTGGTTCTTGGACTTTGCGTGATGTTCGCCGGCATGAAGCTGCTGACCCCCTACCGGACAGCCGGGATCCTGGAAGGGCCGCAGCTTTCCCTCTCGTCGGGAGCCTACCGATATATCGTCGTGAGCGAGCTGGAATCCCGTCGTCTTGACGCGATGGATCGCATGTTTGCTACAGACGGATGCGTGGAAATATATCCTTCCGCGCCCCAGGCCCACATGATCGAGGCAAGACGCTCTGAACTGCCTGCCGGCTGGATGCTGGAGGTTGAGTATCCGAACCATGAAAGAACCGCTGACATCCTGAAACGCCATTCCTGCAGGTTGTTCATCGAGCGTGATGGCAACCAGGTCGGCTGGTCGGCGAAGGGTCAGGAGGCGGCAGGGCTTGATGCTGGGAACGTGGGGCATTGTGTTGCCGAGCAGGATGAATATGCCTGGATGATCGATTTTGCTTCATGCGATATATCGGCGGCAAGACAGGACTAGGCGGTCGGAACGGCCTCCGTCATGCCCTGCTGCCGATACAGGCGCGGCTGGCTGTTGATCACCGCAATCACGTCCCTGAATTCAAGATCAAGCGTGTCGAGATACCATTTGATGTTGGCATAGCGGGGCCGGTTTTCCTCGCTGACAAGTTGAATGGCCTGATCACGCGTGATCATGCCCTCGCGGATCTGGTTGCTTCTGAACGTGTCATGCTCGGTGAATCCGGCGATCGTCTGATAGACATAGTTGTAGAAGGCCGCGGTGCCGTCGCCTATCCGCCATGTGGATTCCGTATCCACCGCCGTTTCCCAGCCATAGTCGCGTAGCGCGCCATCAACCTCCTGCTCGTCCCACTTCCAGTAATCGAACATGTGGAAATAGGCGTCCTTCTTCTGAAGGCTTCTGAAATATTCTCCGGACAGGGTGTCCCACAGTGACGCGTTGAAATATCCGGGGCTCTTCAGCATCGCCCGGAAGCGGAGCGACTGATATCGCGCCTGCGATGACCAGCGGCTGTTATAGACCCGCTTCTCCGCAAAGTTTGGCGGCACACCAAGGAATCCGGCCTTGAAATGGGTGATTTCAAGCGGGTTGACCCCCCACAGGTTGAGCCGGATGCCAAGCTCGTTCTTTATGGTTTCGACATGACGGAAGAAATGCTTGTCACCCGCTGTCAGGATACTGACCATGCCAAGATGCGGCGCTTTGAGGAAGGCAACCAGATTCATCCGGATGTTGCGCCGCTTGGTCTCGATATCGTCAGCGACGATGATGTTGTCCACCCCCATCTCGCCACACATGCGGCTGATGTTGCGGCGCGCCAGATCGGTCACCATCGCCCAGTCATATGTGTAGGTCACCGGCCGCAGCCCCAGTTCCTTCACAGCCAGATGAAGGGTGAAGCAGCTGTCCCTCCCTCCTGAGAAGGGAATGATACAATCGGCAGCGCCATCGCGGCGATAGGGAGCGAGAAGCCGGTGCAGCTCGTCGATCGGCTTTGGCTGGTTGCGCTTCACATAATTGTGGCAGTAGTTGCAGACGCCGTCGCTGTCGAAGGCGATATAGGGGAACGTCTCGGGAAGGATGCACCGCGAACACCGGCGAAGGTCCGGCAGGTCATCGACAAGCATGTCCGCATCCGCGCCGTCGAGATTGAGCGAGGGCACAAGGTCCCTTGTCCGGCTGGCGAGGTTTGTCTCGGCGACTGGCTCCGCCGAGACCGGAACATCGAGAACCCGCACCCCTTCCACGACTGAGATTCCGCGGCAGCCGGCCTGCCGCAATGTTTCCGCTTCAGATGCGAAAAGAATGTCATCGCCGACCCGGCCTTCAAACAGGCTGCCATTATTGGTGAAGGCCAGAAGCTTGCCATGCGCCGGCACAAGGCAGAGGCATGACAGCACCCCCTGGCAGAGGCCGAACACCATGTCCTCCACGCCTTCCAGCGAACCGGTCCTGTCGATATGGCGCGCAATGAGAGCAGCGATGACCTCTGTATCCACCCCGAGGTCCGGCGTCTCTTCGATCTCGGCCCAGACATCCTTGTGGTTCACCACAATGCCGTTATGCACGACGATCACACCGTCACGGACCACCGGCTGATTGTCGAGCGTACCATTGGTGACAAGACGGCTGTGACCGAAGACAAGCGGGCTGTTACCAATCGTGTAACCCTTCAGAAGGCTTGTAATCCTGCGATCAGACCGCAGGATTTCGTAGCCGTCCGCGCCAATCCTGACAAGGCCGCTGCTGTCCTTTCCGCGGCGCTCGGACCGGCGCGCCAGGGTGCGAAGATGCCGGCGTCGCGGAACGGTGTCAGAAATAATGCCGAAGATACCACACATGGGATCAATCCAAATCAGATGGGCGCGCCATACAGCACGACACAGGCAGCGCTGGCCACGTCTCCGGCGCGATTGTCATTCTGGCAGACAGGTCAGACAAGATCATGCACGGAAAATGTCCGCTCCCATCTCGCGGCTACATATAGCCGCCAGAAACTGGCGTCATCAATGGCGAAATTGCTTTCCTCAAGCCGCTTCAGATCCACCATCTCGTCAAGGATGGCGGAGCGGCGGATCGCCGCCATCATGTCTTCACGGTGACGACCGATCCAACTGGCCTGCGGGGCCTCGAACCCGATCTTGTCACGACGCCAGCAAATCGCCTCGGGAAGGCGGGACTCGGCGCCGCGTCGCAGAATGAATTTCGACCATCCGTCATGCATCTTCTGGTCAATGGGAAGGGAACAGGCGAAACGGACAAGGTCGGGGTCCAGCATCGGCAACCGGGTCTCGATCGAATGCCACATGGCGTTCTTGTCCTCGAAGCGCAGAAGTGGTGGAAGATTCGAGGTTTCAAGCTCGAATTTCTGCAGGTCGAACGGGCTTGCCATGGCGGCGCTGTAGCTGTGAACCCCTTCAATCCGCTTCGGCCGGTCCCGCAAAAACCAGCTTCTGTTCCGGATCCGTCTTGACCGTATATGAGGGCTGCTGAAATAGACGAGGTACTTCGCAAAAGTGGATATATCCATGAGCGCGTTGTTGCGATTCATGGCACGAAGGTCGGATATTGCCTTCCACAGGTGGCCCTGGCCAAGGACATGCCGCAGATGCGCGACGAAATAGCGTTCATAGCCCATGAACACCTCGTCTCCGCCCTGCCCGTCGAGCAGCACCTTCACACCGTTTGCGGCGGCGGCCCGCATCACCTGGTACTGCATCACGATCGACGCGGACCCGAAAGGTTCCTCCTGGGCCGCGACCACATCTTCCATACAGGCCACGAAATCGTCATAGGTCGGGCGCGTCGTGATCCAGTTCAGGCCAAGATGTCCGGCCACCATTTCGGCAAAATGCTGCTCGTCATTTCCGGTCTCTGTCGAACCGGCGGTAATGGCGCTGAACCTGCCGCCAGTCCCGCCCGTAACCATGCCGGAAGCAAGCGCGGCAATCGACGAGCTGTCGAGGCCGCCACTCAGGCAGGTGCCGACGGTGACATCGGAGCGCATGCGGATACCGACCGCCTGGTCAAACAGATGCCTGAACCGTTCCAGATTTTCCTCGAACCCGGCTGTCGCGACATCCTCATCGGTCGTGAGGTCGAAATACCGCGTGATTTCGGTCTTTCGCCTGTCGATGTGATGGACAAGATTGTGGCCTGCCGGCAGCTTCGCGACGTCACGGAAAAAGGAACATTCGATCCCCTCGCCGGTGATGCCAATAAGGAAGCGGTTCAGCAGGTCACGATTTGCCGCGCGATGCGGCAGCAGTGTGAGAAGCTGGCGGATTTCCGATGCGAAGCAGAACGCGCCGTCGTGGTGTGCGAAGTAGAAGGGTTTCTCGCCATACCTGTCGCGCGAGCAGAAGACCAGATTCCGGCGCTTGTCCAGGATGGCAAACGACCACATGCCGTTCAATCTGGAGACGCAGCCCTCGCCCCACTCGTCATAGGCCTGCAGCAGAACCTCGGTATCAGAACGGCTTTGAAAGCGGCGCCCTCTGGCCTCCAGGTCCCGGCGAAGCTCGATATAATTGTAGATCTCGCCATTGAAGACGAGGACAAGGTCGCCATCGGCGTTCAGCATCGGCTGCGCGCCATCCTGCGTCAGGTCGATGATGGCAAGCCTGCGATGACCAAGGGCCACGCCTTCATCGATATGCAAACCCTGACCGTCAGGTCCACGATGCGTGATGGAGGACAGCATCCTGGCCATGCAGGCCTCAAGGTCCCACCCCTTTCCGGGGCTGACAATACCGGCTATTCCACACACGAAACCGCATCCTGCAGGTCAGTCATAGATTGGTCGGACGCGCCCCCGAAGGAGCAGTCCAGGCGAGCTAATTCCATATCAGATTGTGTCTTGTCACGTCACTCGATGTCTTTCTGTCAGTCGGGGGATACAGCTGAAAATTTCCGGTGGCGCTTTGAGAATATATAGCTTGCCATGCCATCAACCACGAAAAGCAGCGTCGACTGCAGGGTCAGCCAGAAGACAAACCCCAGATAGGAGACGTCCGCCACATCGCAGAGATAGATTACCACCACGGTCGTGGCGAGCCTTGAAAACTGCCAGGCTGGACCATACCACCAGGCGTTGACAATCAGTCCCGACCTGTCGAACGGGACCGACAGGAACGAGACCGCCGCCGCCAGCGCGTAGATCTGCGCCGTCTGGCCCGCTACGCCCCATTGCGCGCCAAATATGAGCGGATAGATCGACGGCCCCAGAATGCCGACAAAGGCGAATGCAGGAACCGCGACCAGCAGCAGCATCCTTGCGTTGGCGATCAGAAGACTGTCAAAAGGTCCGCCATGCGAGAACTGGCGCGAGGCGCGCTGATAGAATACATGGCCAACAGCATTTCCGATCAGGGTTGTCGGCAATGCCAGCGTTCCCAGCACCAGCGAAAAATGCCCAGTATATTCAGGGCCATAGCGGTGTCCGATGTAAATCAGCGGCAACAGCATCGTCAGCGCGAGCATGACATGTGACAGCATCATCGATCCAAGAATCCTGCGAAGATTCTGCTCGCCTATGCGGTGCCAGCCATGGCGGATCCCGGCAAGCAGGTTTGGCGAAAGCCCGCGCAGCGAAGACCGGAAAACCACCAGCTTGCCGACAAACCCCATGGCCGTGGCGATGCCGAGCCAGACGCCATGCAGCCCGGCCACCCCTGCACCGATCGCGACCAGGTTGTTGGCAAGGCGGTTCACCACCTCCGACATGCCACTGCGGCGGAAATCCGCGCTTCGCTGCGAATATTGCTGGGTGGCCTGAGCGAATACGATCAGGAAGGATGTGACAGGCAGGATCAGAACCCAGACGCGATACTCATCCGGCACCACCCCCTGAAATACGAGACCCGCGGCGATCGCTGTCATGGCAAGGCTGGACAGGGTGCCGAAACTTGCCACAAACCCGAGAATTTCTCCGGCATGTCCGTCAGACCTTGGCAATAGCACAACATGCTCGGCACGCAGGGAAATGAGGATGGTCACAAGGGCTATTGACTGCATGAAGAGGTTGAACAGCCCGATTTCGGACGGGTCAAACAACCTGGTGATGATCGGAAGGCTGGCAATGTTGATCACCTGGGCAGCAATATTGCCACCACTCTGAAACCCGATGTTTCTCAGGTATTCGCCATCAAGCTTGAGAATATTGACCAGCTTCATCTTACGCCATGAACAGCAGCGCAATCGTCGCTGCAGCGGAACAGTACATTCCCCGCGACAAAAAGATGTTCGGCATGGCTTGTAACGTCACAACAGTTTACGATCCCGCTTCATGTTGACAACCTTGCCGGACCCCTGCCTCTCAAGGGCCTGCTTCGCGGGGGCACGGTTCAGCAGGTCGCTCACATCGCCGCTTGCCGTGAACTCCACCGCGGCTGCTTTGATGATGTTGTTGACAGCGTCCACGTCCAGATCATCGCAGGCATGCCGGAGGCGGTCCAGAAGATCGGCCACCTGCGGCATATCAAGCCTGAATTCGTCGGCGCACATGATCCTCGGATGTCCTGTGCCACTGACTCCGGACCCGACGAGCAGCTCTTCATAAAGCTTCTCTCCCGGCCTCAAGCCTGTAAAGCTGATGCCGATATCTCCGTCACTTGATGTCTTGTCGGTCTCGACATAGGGGATGAGGCCATGAAGGCGGATCATGCTCTTGGCCAGATCGATAATCTTCACCGGTTCGCCCATATCAAGGACAAATACTTCGCCTCCCTTCGCCATCGCACCAGCCTGCATGACAAGCTGCGCGGCTTCGGTCATCGTCATGAAATAGCGCGTGACCTCGGGATGTGTGACGGTTACCGGCCCCCCTGCGCGTATCTGTTCCTTGAAGCGTGGCAAAACAGATCCAGAGGACCACAAGACATTTCCAAACCGGACGATCGAGATGCAGGTTCCCGTCTGGTCCGCCGCATGTGCCTGGCACACCAGTTCGGAGATGCGTTTTGAAGCTCCCATGAAATTGGTCGGCCTGACTGCCTTGTCTGTAGAGACAAGGGTGAGTGTTTCGACCCCGGCCTTGATCGCAGCCGTGACAACAGCCTGCGTTCCGAAAACATTGTTCCGGATGCCTTCGATGATATTCTGTTCGACGAGCGGCACATGCTTATAGGCTGCGGCGTGAAAAATTGTCTGCACCTCGAATGCCGAAAGCAGGTGCGCAAGACGGCGAGCATCCTGGACCGAGCCCAGGAAGGGCAACACCTCGATCTGCAGCCCGTCCTTCGTGATGACCTCGCAAAGCTCGTCATGTATCTTGTAAAGGGCGAACTCGGACATCTCGTAGAGCAGGATGGAGTCCGGTTTCAGCATGGCGATCTGCCGGCACAGTTCACTGCCGATCGACCCGCCGGCACCAGTCACCATGACTGTCTTGCCAGCAACCTTTTCCGACGCCAGCCCTTCCATCGGAAGCACGGCCTCGCGCGTCAGAAGGTCTTCGACCTGGACTTCGGAAAGATCCGAAATCTGGGCCTTGCCGGACAGGATTTCACCGACAGCGGGGATTGAGCGGATCTGGAGGGCGTGCTCCTCGACAATCGAAATGATGCGGCGCCGTTCCGCGATCTTCGCACTTGGCGCTGCCAGAAGAACCGTCCTGACACCGAACTGCGCCTTGATCTCGCCAAGCTCGGAGGGCGACCTGATGACGATGGTGTCCAACTCACGACCATTGAGGTTCGGATCATCATCAAGGAAGGCGACAACTTCGTACTCGCCCTCGTTGCTCAGCGCGTTCAGCAGAAGGCGGCCAGCGTCTCCGGCGCCATAGATGACGACCCGCTCGGTCGGCTTCGTCTTGATCGCATTGGCGGCGGCACGCACGGCAAAGCGCGTGCCGGCGATCGCACAGAAAAGAAGAACGCAGTAAATGAAGGGAACAGAGCGAGGTATCAGATGACCAAGAGCGAGGTTGGCGACCATCATAACGGCGCCCGAGAAACCTGTGCTGAGAATGATTGTCCTGATCGCGCGCGAGGAGATAAACCTGATGATGGCGCGATAAAGACCCACACGGACAAACACCACAAGGGTCAGCGGTATGACAAAAAAGAGAACATCCCAGACACGCGGACCGGTCAGAAAGTGCCAGCCATCCAGACGAAGGCCCATCGCCAGAACGAAACAGGCAACAATCAGGACCGTATCCGTCAGCAACTGGATCGCGCGTTTCTTCGGCCTGTCAAGCTGGCCAAGATATTCGAGGATGCGGTCAAGCATTTACGCCTCCAATGACCACTGTCTACCACAGGTAGATGTCATTCCTAAACGGTTTCCGATATCGGCCAATGACCCCGCACTTATTTGCAGTGTCCATGAAGGGCCCGGTAAAAGCTCAGCAGCTCTGCTTCCTCGACCTTCCAGTTGAAGCGTTCGAATACTGCGCGCTGGCCGTTGACTCCCATCTCGCGTGCGCGTTCTGGATGGTCGAGCATGAATTCCACGGCGTCTGCAATGGCCTGCGGGTCAAGCGGATCCACAAGCACCCCGCAGTCCGCCGTCTCGACGATCTGGCGCCACAGGGGAAAATCTGACGCGATGACCGGCACACCCGCTCCCATATATTCGAACATCTTCACCGGAAGCGCATCAATGTAATTCGGATGAGGCCGAAGCGTCACGATCCCGGCAAGGCTCCGTGCCAACACCTCACGAACTTCGCCGCGGCCAACCCAGCCATGATAGGTGACCATTCTCCAGCCCGTCATGCGTCTGGCGCGTTCTTCGGTGTCGCGCTCGGCAAATTGGCCGACAAGGTCCAGCGGTACCGGTTCACGTACGAGATCGACTGCCTCAAGAAGTTCCAGAATGCCCCGGCTTTCAGCAATATTGCCGACATAGGTTATGGATGTTCGCCTGATGTCTGGCGAATGCTGGCTATCAAACTCGCTGACCAGGGGATAGTTGCGTATGGTCACCGCGTTCGCGTTGGCCCGTGACAGTTTTTCATGGATCAGCGGTGTGGCTGCGATGACGCCATCAAGACGCGCGCAGAAAAAATGCAGCAGGATTTTGAGGATTGCCGACCCGATGCGCCGCAGGGCCGGTGTCAGGTAGGGTTTGGCAAGAAACTGGACCGGCACGTCCTCATGGGAGTCAAAGACGAATTTCGCACGGCTGAAAATTTTTGCAATCATTGCGAGAGGCAACAGTTCCGGATCATGCATCTTGTAAATTCGGGCGTCCAGACGAAGCGCCGCCCGAAATACGGCGACAGGCCCGAAGACAATGCGTGCCAACCGCCGACGATAGCGCCGCACCCCGACGATCCGCAGGCCATCAACTGTCTCGTCAGCCTTGCCGTCCGCTA
>JBMHCH010000035.1:0-29980 GCA_049890015.1 Puniceispirillaceae bacterium (SeqCode) | reverse complement strand
ACCACATCATCATCGAAACATCCGGCCTCGCCCTGCCGCAACCGCTTGTTCAGGCCTTCAACTGGCCCGACATCAAGTCGCAGGTGATGCTCGACGGGGTTGTCACGCTTGTCGATGGTCAGGCTCTTGCCTACGGCGGGGTGGCGCATGACCTCGACGCGCTCGAGGCGCAGCGTGCTGCCGACGAGGAGCTTGATCATGAAAGCCCGATTGACGAGCTGTTTGCCGACCAGATCGGCGCCGCCAACCTGATCGTGCTGTCAAAGGCCGACATGCTGGACGAGACCGGGCTTGGCAAGGTGCGTAACGCTGTCGAGGCACAGCTGCCAGCGCCGACGCCGATCATTCCTGTGTCTGGCGGCGCGGCGCCGATGGACGCCATTCTGGGACTGGATATGGAAGTCCAGGCGCATGCGCGCTCCGAACACTCACATCACCATCATCACCATGACCATGACCATGATCATCATCATGACCATGACCACGACCACGATCATGGACATGATGAATTCGCATCGCATGTGATCGAGCTTGGCGCGGTGGGTGATGCCGAGGCCTTCAAGGCCGAGATCGCCAGCATGGCTTCCGAATATGGTGTGCTGCGCGCCAAGGGGCGTGTCAGCGTCGCCGGAAAGGCGCTGCCCTTCGTTGTGCAGGCGGTTGGCAGGCGCGTCGACGGCTATTTCGCGCGCGACCGCGAGGCGGCCGCCGGCCGGCTCGTGGTGATCGGCATGGCTGGCCTCGATGCCGGTGCCATTGCCGCAAGGCTTGGCGGCACGGTGATTGAAACCCATGCATCTTCTTAGGGTCGAGGAGGGCGGTGCCCTCTACGATTCCGACGAGGCTGTCGATCTTGGCCAGCCGTCTGGCGATATCATCATTCTGACCTCGGCGGATACCGAGGTCAGCCTGTTGTCGGCGGCGGTATCGGCATGGCAGGGCACAGACAATGTTCCGAAGGTGCGGGTTGCCAATTATCTTAGCCTGACGCACCCGTTTTCGGTTGACCAGTATATCGCCAACACGGTGGCCGGGGCGCGGCTCGTCATCGTCAGGCTTCTTGGCGGGTCGGCCTACTGGTCCTACGGAGTGCAACAGCTCCGCGCCCAGGCCGAGGGGGGCGGTGTGCCGGTGGCCTTCCTTCCCGGGGATGCCCGTCCCGATCCGGAGCTGGACTATCTGTCGACGGTTGGCACGGCGCAGTGTCATGCGCTTGCTGCCTATCTTGATTCCGGCGGTCCGGACAATGCAGCCGCGTTCCTGACGGCTGCGCGCGATATCATCGATGGCAGTGAAACGGCGCCACCGCCACGCCCGCTGCTGCGTGCCGGGATCTACTGGCCTGGATACGAGACGCCTGATCTGGCGGTTCTTCGCGGTGAATGGGCCGATGGCGCGCCGGTAGCGGCACTTGTGTTCTACCGCGCGCTTCTTCAGGCCGGCGATCTTGCGCCAGTGAATGCGATGATCGCAGCCTGCCGTGACGCCGGGCTCAATCCGCTGCCACTGTTCTCTTCCAGCCTGAAGGATGGTGAATCGGCGCCGATCATAGCCGATCTGCTGCGCCGTGCCGGGGTGGATGTCATTCTCAACATGACAAGCTTTGCCGTGTCCGATCCGGCCGGTGCGGGGGACGGGATGCCCGGTCTGGCCTCGGCCGGTCCCTTCGGGGCGGTGGATGCGCCGGTGCTGCAGCTGGTGCTGTCCGCAAGCCGCGAGTGTGACTGGCAGGATTCGGTGGCAGGGCTGACGGCCCGCGATCTGGCGATGAATGTGGCGCTTCCCGAACTTGACGGGCGCATTCTCAGCCGCGCGATCGGTTTCAAACAGCCGCCACAACGCCATCCGCTGACCCATGCCATGACAACAGCCTATGAGGCGCAGATGGAGCGCGCGGCCTATGTCGCGCAGCTCGCCGCTGCCTGGGCACGGCTTCGCCATCGCCCGGCTGAAGAGAAACGCATTGCACTGATCATGGCGAACTACCCCAACCGTGACGGGCGGCTGGCGAATGGTGTCGGGCTGGATACGCCGGAAAGCGTGATGCAGGCCATCACCTCGATGGCGGAGGCCGGATACGGCGTCGACAGGGCGCCGTCCGACAGCGCGGCGCTGGTGGCTGCCCTTCGCGCCGGCCCGACCAATGAAGGCTGGCAGGGCCGGGCTTGTGACGCCATCATGCCGACCACAGCCTATCTGGCGCATTTCAACAGCCTGCCAGCCGCGCTTCGCGCGGAACTGACATCACGCTGGGGCGCGCCCGAAAGCGACCCGATGCATGACGGGACAGGCTTCAGGCTGCCGCTTCGTCGCCATGGCAATGTGATTGTCGCGGTGCAGCCGGCGCGTGGCTACAACATTGACCCGAAGGCGACTTATCATTCGCCTGATCTGTTGCCACCGCATAACTACCTTGCTCTTTACTGGTGGATCCGTAGTGAATTCGGCGCTGATGCCGTGGTGCATTTCGGCAAGCATGGCAATCTTGAATGGCTTCCGGGAAAGGCGCTGTCGCTGTCTTCCTCCTGCCTTCCCGAAGCGGTTCTTGGACCGATGCCGCACCTTTATCCCTTCATCGTTAACGATCCTGGCGAGGGCGCTCAGGCGAAACGCCGGACGGCGGCTGTGATCCTTGACCATCTGACGCCGCCGATGACGCAGGCCGACAGCCATGGCGTGATGGCCGAGCTCGAGTCCCAGATGGATGAATATTACGAGGCGGCCGGCATGGACCGCGCCCGTTCCGACGCGCTGCTCACCGATATTCTGGCCACGGCCACCCGCGCCGGCATTGCTTCCGACTGCGGCATTGATGAAGGTGAGGACCCGGCGGAACAGCTTCTGAAACTCGACAACTATCTCTGCGACCTGAAGGAGCTGCAGATCAGGGACGGTCTTCATGTCTTTGGAATATCACCGTCCAGCGATCTCGCCGATGGTCTGCTGACGCAGATTCTGCGGACCCCGCGCGGTGATGGCGAAGGGGCCAATGCCTCGCTTCCACGTGCCATTGCGCGTGATCTGGGCCTGGGCGGCGATGACGGGTTCGATCCGCTGACCGCCGAACGCGGCACGCCCTGGAATGCGGCGCGTCCGAAGGTGCTGGTCACGCAGTCGGATGATCCCTGGCGCAGCACGGGCGATACGGTCGAGCGGCTCGACAATCTTGCCGCCGCCATGGTCGCCGGACGTGCTGATCCGGCGGGACCGGAATCGGCGCTGGTGATTGATCAGGCGCTCGTCACCATCCGCGAGAGGCTGGCTGCCTGCGGTCCGCGGGAAAGCGAAGCGATGCTTCGCGGCCTGTCCGGGCGGTTCATTCCGGCAGGGGCATCCGGCGCGCCGACGCGCGGGCGTCCCGAGGTTCTGCCGACTGGCCGCAATTTCTTTTCTATCGACAGTCGCGCGCTGCCGACACCGGTGGCATGGCGACTTGGCTGGGCGTCTGCAGAGGCCCTTCTCGACAGGCATCTGATGGATCACGGCAACTGGCCGCGGGCGGTGGTGCTGTCTGTCTGGGGAACCTCCAACATGCGCACTGGCGGCGACGATATCGCGCAGGCGCTAGCGCTGATGGGGGTTCGCCCGGTTTGGGATGCGGCCTCCCGCCGGGTGACCGGGTTCGAGATCATTCCGCTGGACAGCCTCGGCCGTCCGCGGATCGATGTCTGCCTTCGCTGTTCCGGCTTCTTCCGCGATGCCTTTCCGGCGCAGATGACGCTGTTCGATCGGGCGGTGCGCGCGCTTGCGGCCCTTGATGAACCGGAGGAGATGAATCCCATCGCCGCATCTGCCCGGCGTGAGGTGGATGCCGCCAAAGACGCAGGCCTTGATGCGGAAACGGCGGCACGGCAGAGTACATTGCGGATTTTCAGCGCGAAGCCGGGGGCCTATGGCGCCGGCCTGCAGGCTCTGATCGATGAAAAGCTCTGGCAGGACCGCTCCGACTTCGCCGAGGCGTTTCTTGTCTGGTCGGGCCATGCCTATGGCGAAAACGCTGAGGGGATCGCCGCGCGCGAGGTCCTTGAGACGCGCCTTGCCGGGTCCGACGCCGTGCTTCACAATCAGGACAACCGCGAGCACGATATCCTGGACAGTGATGACTACTACCAGTTCGCCGGCGGCCTGTCGGCGGCGGTGGCGCATCTGTCAGGACGGGATGTTCCGGTCTACCACAATGACCATTCGCTTGCCGAACGCCCGGTCATCCGCACCCTTGGCGAGGAAATCGGCCGCGTCGTGCGCGGGCGCGCCAGCAATCCGAAATGGATCGAGGGCGCGATGCGACATGGCTACAAGGGCGCCTTCGAGATGGCAGCCACGGTGGATTATCTGTTTGCCTTCGCCGCCACCACGCGGCAGGTGGCCGAACACCATTTCGCAGCCCTCTATGAAGCCTATATCGAGGATGACAGGGTGCGCGATTTCCTTGTCGAGGCGAATGACGCCGCCTATGCCGACATGCTGGCTAGGTTCGAGGAGGCGATCGAGCGTGGCCTCTGGACACCGCGCCGCAACAGTGTGCAGTCTGATATCGAACGGTTGCGCATCCCAGCCGAGGAGACACGTCAATGACCACCAGCCCCACTGATGAAACACCGCCGTCGGAATCCGATCGCCACAACGCCAAGATGGCGCGCAAGAAGCAGGCGCGCGACAAGATCATGGCGACCAAGACCGGCGAAAAGGGACTCATCATCGTCCATACAGGCAAGGGAAAGGGAAAATCCTCCGCCGCCTTCGGAATGATCTTCCGCTGCATCGCACACCAGCTGCCTTGCGCGGTTGTGCAGTTCATCAAAGGTGGCATGGATACCGGCGAGCGGAATCTGATCACCGGCCATTTTGCCGGACTATGCGCCTTTCACACCATGGGCGAGGGGTTTACCTGGGAGACGCAGGATCGCGAGCGCGACATCGCCGCCGCCAGCGCCGCCTGGGAAAAGGCAAAGGAACTGATCCTTGATGAACGGCACCATATGGTGCTGCTTGACGAGATCAACATCGCTCTGCGCTACGGATACATCCCTGTCGAGGAGGTGATCGACTTTCTCACAACCAGCAAGCCCGAGATGACACATGTCGTCCTCACCGGGCGGAATGCCGCCGAGGAGGTGATCGAGATCGCCGATCTGGTAACCGAGATGAGCCTCGTGAAGCACCCGTTCCGTTCCGGTATCAAGGCGCAGATCGGCGTCGAGTTCTGATGCCAGCCTGCCTGATGCTGCAGGGCGCCGGCTCGAATGTCGGCAAATCGGTGCTTGTCGCCGGCCTGTGCCGGCATTTCGCCAATGCCGGGCTGAGGGTGCGCCCTTTCAAGCCGCAGAACATGTCCAACAATGCCGCAGTGACAGCCGATGGCGGCGAAATCGGACGCGCCCAGGCGATGCAGGCACGTGGATGCCGCACCGACACCACCGTCCATATGAATCCGGTGCTGCTGAAGCCGGAAAGCGAGACAGGATCGCAGATCATCGTTCAGGGAAAGCGGTTCGGTAGCATGCGCGCGCGCGAATATGGGCGTCACAAGGCTGAGCTTCTCCCGCGTGTTCTGGATAGTTTCGAGATTATTGGCCGCGATGCCGATCTTGTGATCATCGAAGGCGCGGGAAGCCCGGCAGAAGTCAATTTGCGGGCCGGCGACATCGCCAATATGGGGTTCGCCGTTGCCGCCGATATTCCGGTGGTGATGGTTGGTGACATTGACCGTGGCGGGGTCATTGCCAGCCTTGTCGGCACCGATGCGGTGCTGGACAGCGTGGACAGCGCCCTGATCAAGGGATTCCTGATCAACAAGTTCCGCGGTGATACCTCGCTCTTCGCCGAGGGCATGACGATCATTGAAAAGGCCACAGGGTGGCGCGGCGTTGGCATTCTTCCCTGGTTCCCGGAGGCAAGGTTTCTGCCGGCAGAGGATATTCTGGATATCAGGGGCAAGGCCGGACAGTCACGCGACGGCGCGCCAGTGAAGATCGCCGTGCCGGTGCTGCGCCGGATCGCAAATTTTGATGATCTCGACCCGCTGGCGGGCGAAGAGGATGTTGACGTCGCCCTTGTGGAGGCAGGCGAGCCGATCCCGGCAGATGCCGACATGATCCTGATTCCGGGGTCGAAATCGACAATTTCGGATCTGGCATTCCTGCGCGCGCAGGGATGGGACATCGATATCAGCGCGCATATGCGTCGCGGCGGCTTGGTGATGGGGCTGTGCGGCGGCTATCAGATGCTTGGAAGACGGCTTGATGACCCGAACGGTGTCGAGGGGTCGGCCGGTAGCGTCGACGGGCTTGGGCATCTCGATGTCGAGACTGTTCTTGCTGGCGATAAGACCCTGACCCGCGTGACAGGTCACGCGGCGCGATTTGCCGCGCCTGTCACAGGTTATGAGATCCACATGGGGCGGACCGCTGGGCCGGATTGCAGGACCCCGTTCCTGACGGTCGATGGTCGGCCTGAAGGCGCCGTGTCAACTGACGGGCTGGTGATCGGAAGCTATCTTCATGGCATTTTCGCAGATGACATCTTCCGCCGGGCCTTTCTGGATGCGCTGGCGGCGCGGCGGGGGCGGACCGGCCGGTTTGGTGAGGTTGATTTCGAGGCCCGTGTCGATGACGTTCTTGATGATCTGGCAGCGCATATGGCGCAGAATCTTCACCTGGATGCGCTTGCTGATATCGCCGGCCTCTAGACCAGCGGCAGCAGCGCCAAAGGTATCAGCAGCAGCGCGAACAGGCCCTGCGCGGCCTTCAGAAGGCGGAGCGATGCCAGAATGGCGGCCGCGTCGGCATTCCGGCCGTTCTCGTTGAAGCGCCGCGCCTGGCGCACCCGGTTGCCATAGCGGCGGGGGCCGGCAAGCCAGACATTGATCGCACCCGCCATCGCCGCCTCGGGCCAGCCGGCGTTGGGGGATGCATGATAAGGGCCATCCGCAAGCATCGTCGCGAAAGCGGCCCTGCCACGTCCCTTCAGCACCGCCGCCAGTGTCAGCAACAGGGCTGTCAGCCGCGCTGGCGCAAGATTCATCGCATCATCAAGTCGTGCCGCGGCGCATCCATAGGCGCGATAGCGGGCATTGCGATAGCCGACCATGCTGTCAGCGGTGTTGACCATCTTGTAGACAAAAAGGCCAGGAAGCCCGGCGACCAGGAACCAGACCGCTGGCGCAATGACCCCATCCGACAGGTTTTCAGCTCCGGTCTCGATGGCGGCGCGGGCGATATCGCCCTCATCCAGCGTCGTGGTGTCCCGGCCAACGATCATGCTGACGGCATGACGCGCATTTTCGATTCCTTCCGGCAATGCGGTGGCGACAGCGCGGATATGCTCGTCAAGCGACCGTGCCGCTAGCAGGATGGCAAGAACAACACAACTGACAACTGGCCCGCCAAGCCCGAGGATCCAGCCAGCCGCAGCCGACCCGGCACACAGGATTACGATTGCTGCAAGGCCGCGGCGGGCGCGTCCATGTCCGTTGACGCCACGGCGGATATTCCAGCGTCTTTCAAAGGCGGAAATGCAGCGCCCGAACATCACCACCGGATGCGGCAGGCGCCGCCACAGCATGTCCGGCTCGCCAACCATCCAGTCGATCGCCAGGGCTGCCAGCAGAAGCAGGGCACGCGTCGCCAGGACCGCCATGGCTGTGTCGAAGATGAGAGATGCGTCAGTCATCGGCGGTATAATTCAACTTTGGTCGCTTTGATGCAATTCCATTTGGCGAGGCGGGATACTATCTGTCATAGGTCGATGGGCTTGGCGACAAGATGAAAACGACCCCGGTGCGGCGGACCCAGTCAGGGCGCCCAGTCCGGGCCTCGGACCGGGACGGTGGCGTGGCGGGTCCCGCCGCCGGGTTGCTTTCTTCATCCCATGGTCTGTCGATATAAACCGGTCCTGCCGGCAGCATTGAGGATATGAAGATGAAGATTTCAGGAAAATATATTTTTGACATTTCCGTGGCGTCTGCCGCGATCGTTCCTTCCGTCCTGCCGGTTCCGGCTTTTGCCCATTGGGGGCATCTTGGTGAACTCGCCGGGCATGGCCATCTGATCGCTGTCGGCCTTGGCGCCCTGGCTGTGATCGGTGCGGCCGGTCTTGCGGTCCTTGGCAAGGAAGACGGAGAGGATGCTGAAGACGCGGCGGATGCCGCGGACGCATCCCTGCACGAGGGAGACAAGGCACATGGATGACGCTGCTGCCCCGAAATATGGTGTGATGATCTGCGGGCATGGCTCGCGCTCGAAATCCGCGGTGACCGAGTTTGCTGTCCTGGCTGAAAAGCTGGCGCCGATGTTTCCCGACTGGCCGGTCGAATACGGCTATCTGGAATTCGCCACGCCGGTGATCAAGACCGGTCTCGACAAGTTGCGCGATCAGGGTGTGACGCATGTGCTGGCGGTGCCCGGGATGCTGTTCGCCGCCGGTCATGCGAAGAATGACATTCCGTCCGTGCTCAATACCTATGCTGCCGAGCACGGCATCACCATCCAGTATGGCCGCGAACTGGCTGTCGATCTGCAGATGCTGCAGGCCGCCGGTGAGCGCATCACCGCCGCCATCGAGGCCGCTGACGCCGAACACGGAAAGGTCGAGCGCTCGGATACCTGCCTTGTCGTCATCGGGCGCGGCGCCTCGGATCCGGACGCCAACTCCAACATCTCGAAAATCTCGCGGATGCTGTGGGAGGGGATGGGCTTCGGCTGGGCCGAGGTCGGATATTCCGGCGTGACCTTCCCGCTGGTGCAACCCTGTCTTGAACATGTCACGCGGCTCGGTTTCAAGCGGGTCGTTGTGTTCCCCTATTTTCTGTTCAGCGGCATCCTGATCGACCGCATTTACGGGTTTACTGACGAGGTTGCGGCGGCGCATCCCGATATTGAATTCGTCAAGGCCGGCTATCTGAACGACCATCCCAAGGTGATAGCCACCTTCGCCGATCGCGTCCGCGAGATCCTTGAAGGCAGCAACAACATGAACTGCGCCATGTGCAAATATCGCGCGCAGGTCCTGGGGTTCGAGGATGAGGTCGGACAGGCGCAGCAGAGCCACCATCACCATGTGGAGGGGCAGGGTGTGTCGGCCCCCGGAAGCAATGTCGAGGATTGCGATCTGTGCGATGACTTCTGCACGGGCGCCTGCCGCCTCGATATGGATCACCACCACCACCATCATCACCATCATCATCATCATGGTGACGGTCACAGCCATGACCATGACCATGGGCACCATCATCACCCCTATCCGCATGCCGATCACCCGCTGGGACCAGAATCGGTGCGCAACCGCAAACCGTCCGGCAAGGAAAAGTGACGCGATCCGGTGGAAATCTATCTGAAAGACCCCGAGGCGATCTATGCCCGCTCCTTCGCCATTGTGCGCGAACAGGCCGTGCTTGCCGGGGTGCCTGCCGAGCTTGAGCCTGTCGCGGTGCGGCTGGTTCATGCCTGCGGCATGCCGGATATTCTCGATGATCTTGAGGCGTCGACGGGCTTCGTTGGTCAGGCCAGTTCCGCCATCGCGGCCGGCGCCCCGTTGCTGTGTGACTGTGAAATGGTGGCAAGCGGTATCACCCGCCGGTTCCTTGCGGACACCACGGACGTGATTGTCACCCTGAATGACCCGCAGGTGCCGGCTCTGGCCGCGCGGCTTGCCACTACAAGGTCTGCTGCCGCGGTGGAACTGTGGCGCGAACGCATGGAGGGGGCAGTGGTGGTCGTTGGCAATGCGCCGACAGCCCTGTTTCGCTGCCTTGAGATCATTGCCGAAGGCGGGCCGCGCCCGGCGGCGGTGATCGGCTGTCCGGTCGGGTTTGTCGGTGCGGCGGAAAGCAAGGCAGCGCTGGCGCAATGCCGCCAGGATATCCCCTTTCTTGTTGTGCATGGCACGCGCGGCGGTTCGGCCATGGCGTCCTCTGTTGTCAACGCGCTGGCGCTTGCTTGTGACGGGACCACCGGATCGTGACGCGCCCCCTTGTCATAGGTGTCGGGCAGGGCGGCGTTGACAGCCTGCCGGCTGATCTTCGTGACCGGCTGGCGGATATGGATCTGATCATCGCCGCGCCGCGCTTTCACGCTTCGCTTCCAGATGGGCCTGAAATCCTGGATTGGCCGCGTCCATTTTCAAATATTTACAATATAATAAATGATTATTCTAAGAAATCACTTGCGCTATTGACGACCGGTGATCCGATGTGGTTTGGCGCTGGTGCGAGCCTGGTGCGCACTCTTGGGCCTGACGCGTGTGAAGTGGTGCCTGCGGTCTCCGGACTGCAGCTTGCGTCGGCGCGTCTTGGATGGCCGATGTCCGGATGCCGCGTTGTCAGCATTCATGGCCGGCCGGCCGGATCGCTGGCGGCGGCACTGCATCCGCGGGCGCGGCTTCTGGTGATAGCACAGGATGGCGGCAGCCCGCGCGAGGTAGCGCGGCTTCTGGTGGCGCGTGGCTATGGTGCGGCCTCGATGCATGTTCTTGCCGATCTCGGGGGAGAGGGCGAGGCGCGCTTTGATGGCATCGCATCCGGCTGGACGCGTGACACTTTTCCCGATTTCCATATCATCGGCATTTCCTGCCCGGACGCCGGCCCTGTCCATTTGGGACTGGCTGCGCCTGACAGCAGCTTCGAAAATGATGGCAAGCTGACGAAACGTGACGCACGCGCCAGCGCGCTTGCCAAGCTTGCCCCGTTCCCCGGCGCTGTCTTGTGGGATGTCGGCAGCGGGTCGGGCGCGGTCTCGGTTGATTTCCTTCGCGGCGCGCCACGCGGCCTGGCCTACGCCATCGACCGCAGTGATGACCAGCTGGCCCGTGCATGTGCGAATGCCGAGGCTCACGGTGTTGCCGGCCTTCATCCTGTTTCCGGTGACGCGGGCGGGATTATGGGCGATCTTCCGGTTCCCGATGCGGTCTTCATAGGCGGCGGTCTTTCGGAGCCGGTGATAAGTGCCGCACAGGCGGCGCTCCGTTCAGGCGGCGTTCTTGTCGCGCATGCTGTCACGATAGAAAGCGAGAGCGTTCTTGTCGCCGCATGGCAGCGTACCGGCGGTGACCTGACGAGGCTTTCGGTGCAGCATGCCGATCCGGTTGGCGGATTTCACGGCTGGCGACCCCTGATGCCGGTCACGCAATGGTGCTGGCAGAAGCGGGGATAGACCATGGCCACCGAAACCTTGTCCAGAGGAACGCTTTATGGTGTCGGCACCGGCCCCGGTGACCCTCTGCTTGTCACGCGGCGGGCATGGTCGCTGATCCAGGCGGCTGGCGTCATTGCCTATCCGGCACCGGATTCGGGGGAAAGTTTCGCCCGCTCCATCGTTGCCGAGGCGATTTCCGACGCTGCCGTCGAAATCCCGATGGTGGTGCCGATGCGGCCTGGCCGGGCACCGGCGCAGTCCATCTACGATATCGGGGCCAAGGCCATCGCCGCGCATCTGGATGCCGGCCGCGATGTTGTTGTCCTGTGCGAGGGCGATCCGCTGTTCTACGGCTCGTTCATGTATCTTCTCGTGCGGCTGCGTGAGTCATATCAGGTCGAGATCGTGCCGGGGGTCAACAGCCTGTCGGCCTGTTCCGCCGCCCAGACGCATCCGCTTGTCGCGCGAAGCGATATCCTGACGGTGCTGCCGGGGACGCTCGATGATACGGCGCTTGGTGACGCGATCGATCACGCCGATGCGGTGGCGATCATGAAAATCGGCCGCCACATGCCCCGCCTTCGCGCGCTGATCACCGCACGGGGGCTTGCTGATCGGGCGCTTTATACAAGCCATGCTTCGTTGCCACACGAGAAGGCGCTCAGGCTTGAAGAGGCCCCAGATGACGCCCCCTATTTCTCGATGATCCTGATCTATAAGGGAGATGATCCATGGATCAGCTGACCGCCGAATCCTCTCCGGTGAAACCTGTAATCCTGTGCCTGTCCGCCGCCGGTCTGGCGCTGGCGAGGCGGCTTGCCGCAAAGATCGATGCCGACATTCACGGCCATGCGCTGCGCTGTCCCGATGCGCCTCATCATTTCGGTCGCGCGAAGTCGCATATCGCGGATCTCTTCTGCAGCGGACGGCCTGTGATCGGGATCTGCGCCGCCGGCATCCTGATTCGCGCTGTTGCCCCGCATCTTCGCCACAAAAGCACTGATGCGCCGGTCATTGCCGTGTCTGAGTCGGGTGAGGTCGCCGTTCCGCTTGTTGGCGGACATCACGGAGCGATCACACTGGCAAGGCAGGTGGCAGAGGCAATCAGCGCCGAACTGGCGATCACCACCGCAGGTGATGACCGCTGGGGTCTGTCACTTGACGAGCCACCCGCCGGATGGCGGCTTGCCAACAAGACGGCTGCACAGCGGGTGATGCCGCTTCTGCTGGCCGGGGATGGCGCCTTCATCGATGGCGATTGCCTTGACGGGCTCAAGGAATGGTTTGACCGGGTGCCGCGCGGCGGGGCGGTATCGCTGACCGTGACCCGCCGCCAGCGCACGCCTGCCGAGACCGAGCTTGTCTATTGTCCGCAGGATGTGATGCTGGGTGTCGGATGCGCCCGGGGCTGCCAGCCGGATGAGCTGATCGAGCTTGTCATGCGGGAGCTGGCCCGCGCCGATATCAACGCCGCCTCCGTCGCTGGTGTGTTCAGTGTTGATTTGAAAGCAGATGAGCCTGCGCTTCAGGCATTGGCATCCATGCTGGCGGTGCCGCTTCGCGTCTTTGACCGTGATACGCTCGCGAAGGAGACGCTGCGTCTGGAAAACCCCTCAAAGGCTGTTGAAGAGGAAATCGGCATTCCGGGCGTTGCCGAGGCGGCGGCGCTTGCCGCGTCCGGACCGGACGGCGCCCTGATCCACGCAAAGGTGAAATCGGCCAATGCGACGATGGCCCTTGCTCTCGCGCCGGCCCCCGTGACCGCGCCGGCCGGGCGGAAGCCCGGGCGGGTGATGCTGGTCGGAATCGGCCCCGGACAGGCGGAGTGGCGCACGCCCGAGGCCTCGCAGATGATCCTCACCGCGGACGAGCTTGTCGGCTATGACCTCTATATCGACCTTCTTGGCGCGGTAGCGGCGCATATTCCGCGCCGCGACTTCAAGCTTGGCGAGGAGGAGGCACGCTGCCGCTATGCGCTGGAAGAGGCCGCCACCGGAAAGGATATCGCGCTCATCTGCTCTGGTGACGCTGGCATCTATGCCATGGGGGCGCTTGTTTTCGAGCTTCTCGACCGCGCCGAGGCGGATGGCGGCGTGTCTGATGCGGCGCGCCGTGTCCAGGTGGCCAGCGCCCCCGGTATCTCGGCGCTTCAGGCCGCGGCTGCCAGATCGGGCGCGATCCTTGGCCATGATTTCTGTGCCATCTCACTGTCCGACCTGCTGACCCCGTGGGAGGCCATCGAGAAACGTATCCACGCTGCCGGTGCCGGTGATTTTGTGGTGGCTTTCTATAATCCTGTATCGCAGCGTCGGCGCACACAGCTCGCTGCGGCGCGTGACATCCTGATGGGGTATCGTGGCGGTGATGTGCCCGTCCTTCTTGCGTCCAGCCTTGGGCGGCCGGAGGAAAAGATCGAGTTCCGGACACTTGCCGGACTTGATATTGATGAGGTCGATATGCTGACAACAGTCATGGTCGGGGCAAGCACCACGCGTCAGCTCGATCTCGGGCGGGGAAGCGCTGTCTACACACCGCGCGGCTATGCCAAGCATCTCGATGCCGCAGCGGCGCAGGAACCCGCGGGGGAGAATGGCAGATGACAGTCCATTTCATCGGGGCCGGACCGGGTGATCCCGAACTGATTACCGTTCGCGGGCTGCGCCTGATCGAGACCTGTCCGGTCTGCCTCTATGCCGGCTCGCTGGTGCCGGAAGCCGTGGTGGCGGCCGCGCCGGCTGATGCGCGCGTGATTGATACGGCGGCGCTGACCCTTGACGACATCATTGACGAGATTGTCGCCGCCCATGCAAAGGGTCAGGATGTGGCACGCGTCCATTCGGGCGACCCGTCGCTTTATGGCGCGATCGCCGAGCAGATCCGACGCTTGCAGGAACGTGGCATCGACTATGCCATCGTGCCGGGGGTGTCTGCCTATGCCGCCGCCGCCGCTGGCCTTGGCATCGAGCTGACAGTTCCCGAAGTTACCCAGACCCTGATCCTGACGCGCACTGCCATGAAGTCATCGGCGATGCCGGCGGGCGAGGAGCTGACAAGCCTCGGCAAGACCGGGGCCACGCTTGCCATCCATCTGTCGGTCCGCAATCTTCGCCAGATCGAGCGTGACCTGACCCCGTTTTACGGCGCGGATTGCCCGGTGATTGTCGCCTATCGTGTCGGCTGGCCGGACGAGGCCTATATCCATGGCACGCTCGAGACCATCCGTGCGAAAGTGCAGGAGGCGAAGATCACACGTACTGCACTGATCTTTGTGGGGCGGGGGCTTGGCCATGCAGGTGATTTCCGCGACAGCGCGCTCTATGACGTGGCGCATGCCCACATCCTGCGTCCAAAGCGCGGGCGCGCCAGCGGCGAGGATGCTCAGTGAGTCCTGTCAGGCGATGATGTGGGCGTAGGAGCCGGCCACGCTGCCCGAGACAAGACCGGCTGTGCCAAGATCGTCACCGCCAGCGTTCCGCATGCCAAACAGCGGATCACCCTCGGTGCGCAGGGCGATCGTATAATGGAATTCATGGCCGGTGACCGGGCCGTTCAGGCCTGGCCAGAACGAGGCCAGCGGGGTCATCTGCCGATAGCCGAGATGAAGCTTGCGTGCCGCAAAGCTTGTCTCAAGCTGTAACAGGCCCGCCATTGAAAAGGGGGCGCCATCCTTGTCGATGATGTTCTCGCCAAGAAGCATATAGCCGCCGCACTCACCGTAAATCCGGGTGCCTGCCGCGGCCGCGCGCCGCAACCCGTCGAGGGTCTGTGTCGCGCTGGACAGGGTGGGCAGGTGAAGCTCGGGATAGCCCCCGGGGATGAAGATGAAATCAGCCTCCCTGTCAGGCGCTTCATCGGCAAGAGGCGAGAAGGGCATGATCTCGGCGCCTGCCATGCGCCAGCCGGCCATCATATGCTCATAGGCGAAACCGAAGGCGGCGTCCCGCGCCAGGGCGATTCTCTGGCCCGGTGGCGGCAGAGCAATGGCGGGTCCTGCCGCGGCGCTCATCTGGCCAAAAGCGGCGGTGATGGTGGCAAGATCGAGATGCGCCGATACCAGATTGGCCGCGGCCTCGATGCGTGGTTCAAGAGTCCCGCCTGCGGCAAGGTCGGCTGCCTGAACCAGCCCCAGATGACGCGATGGCACGGTGATTGTCTCATCGCTGGGAAGACTGCCGAAATGTCGGATATCGCGCGCATCGAGGGCGGCGGCGATCAGGGCTTCATGTCGTGGTGACGCCACCCGGTTGAGAACAACGCCGGCGAGGCTGGTTTCCGCGGGAAGCTGCGCAGCAACACCAGCGGCAACTGCTGCCGCTGTCTGCGCCTGGTGGCGGCAGTCAATCACCAGCATGACCGGCGCCCCCAGCGCCGCTGCCACAGACGCCGTGCTGCCGCTGCCGCCGTCGGTGCCGTCAAATAGTCCCATCACACCCTCGACAAGAAGCAGATCCTGCGGCTGCCCGGCTGCAAGCTGACGGATCTGGTCGGTCGGCATGGCGTGGCTGTCGAGATTGACGGCGGCTGCTCCGCAAGCGGCTGTCAGGAAGGCGGCATCAATGTAGTCAGGGCCGGATTTCGCCGCCGCAATACCGATCCCGCCGCGGTTCAGTGCGCGAAGAAGGCCAAGGGTGATGGTGGTCTTGCCGCTGCCGGAGCCAAGTCCGGCAACGACCAGCCCGCGCGAGGCCATCAGGCAGTGTCCGACAGCGAGCGCACGCCAAGAGGGTCGGTGTCGCGGACAGGCTCGCCAACCATCTGTCCCATCCAGTCAAGGCACTGGCGCATCAGCACGACGCGCCCGATGCAGACAATCGACGGTGCGCCGATGCCGCTCTCGGCGATGTCTGCAGAAGCCTTGCCGAGAGTCGTTTCAAGCACCTTCATGTCATCGCGGGTGGCGTTCTGCACAATGGCCACGGGCTCGTCAGCCGCGCGTCCGGCGGCGATCAGCCGCGCACAGATATCCGGCATATGCTTGATCGCCATATACATGACGATCACCTGCGCGCTGCGGCCAAGCCCGTCCCAGTCGATGGCAGACGGCGTCAGACCCGTTCGGTCATGTCCTGACAGGAAGGTCACTGACTGGTTCACATCGCGGTGGGTGACGGGAATGCCGGCATAGGCAAGGCCACCGATTCCCGCGGAAATGCCAGGAATGACGCGCAGCCTGATGCCGGCCTGGACCAGGGTCTGCGCTTCCTCGCCGCCGCGCCCGAAGACGAAGGGATCGCCACCTTTCAGCCGGAGCACACGCTTGCCTTCGCGGGCCAGCTCGATCAGCCGAAGCGAGATATCACGTTGGCTCGGGGAGGGCTTTCCGCCCCGTTTTCCGGCATATTCGACCTCAGCCTCGGGACGCGCCCAGCGCAGCAGGGCCGGATCGACAAGCGCGTCATAGATGATCACATCCGCCTGCTGCAGCGCATTCAGCGCATGAAGCGTGATCAGGCCGGGATCGCCCGGGCCGCCGCCTGTCATCCAGACCCAGCCGGGCTCGAACGCCGGCCAGTCACGCGACTCAAGCGCTGGCAGGCTGCCTGGCGTCAGGGCTGTCTGGGGATGTCTGTCGTCACGCGTCATGCCGGTCCGCTGATGGTGGATTTGCCGGGGCAAATTCGCTATTAATCATGGCAGTCAAAGGTAACATCTCATCGCTCGCAAGGCCAGTCGGCCGGGGGCGATCATCGCCAGCCCGGAACCCGACAGGTGCCTTGCCCATGAGCCCCTCCGCCCCGCGGAAAGACAAGCTTGAGACAAAGCTTCGCTTCGGATGGACCACGGGCACATGCGCCACCGCTGCCGTGAACGCAGCCTACACGGCGATGCTGACCGGACAGTTTCCTGATCGCGTCACAATTATCACACCAAGCGGCAAAAACGCGGATCTCGCCGTTGCCGAAACCGCAAGTGGCACCGGTCCTGACGGAGGCTGGTTTCGCGCCGGCGTCATCAAGGATGCCGGTGACGATCCTGATGTCACCCATGGGGCGATGATCTGCGCGACCCTGCATGCGGGCAAAGCTGGCGGCGGCGTCAGTTTTCGCGGCGGAGACGGCGTCGGTGTGGTGACGAAGGCCGGTCTTCCGGTCGAGGTCGGCGATCCGGCGATCAACCCGGTGCCGCGCCAGATGATGCGCGACGCAGTGACCGAGCTTGCCGCTGCGCTGGGAGGGACAGGCGATGTGGATATCGAGATATCCGTGCCTGGCGGAGCAGATATCGCGAAGAAGACCTGGAACCCGCGCCTCGGAATCGAGGGCGGCATATCCATCCTTGGCACAACTGGCGTTGTCAGGCCCTTCTCCTGTTCTGCCTGGATTGCCTCGATCCATCGCGGCATTGATGTGGCGCGGGCCAACGCGCTTGCGCATGTCATGGGATCGACAGGCTCGACCTCTGAAAGCTGGGGCAGAGGCGAATATGACCTGCCCGATATCGCGCTCATCGATATGGGGGATTTTGTCGGGGGCATGCTGAAATATATGCGGCGCCATCCTGTGCCAAATCTGTCGATTGTCGGAGGGTTCGGCAAAATGGTGAAGCTGGCGCAGGGGGCGATCGATCTTCATTCGGCACGCTCGCAGGTGGATTTCGTCCGTCTGGCCGAGCTTGCCGAACAGCACGGCATGGATCCGAAGACAGTCGCGGCCGCAAATTCGGTGCTCGAGGTGTCGCAGATGGCGGATGAGGAACAGCGCATCTTGCTGGCCAGCGACATCGCGGCGGCGGCGCGCGAGACAGCCATGATGCATCTTCGCGGCGCCCCGACAGCCGTCGAGGTGGCGGTGGTCGGGCGCGATGGCGCCCTTCTTGGCCGTGCCGGCGAGCTCGGGGCAGGGGCCGACCGATGAAGGTGGCGACGAACTGTGCCACCCTTGTCCTTGCCGGCACTGCCGAGGCGCGCGCGGTGATTGACCAGCTCAAGGATGATCGGGGCATCGCGCTGACCGCCTCGCTTGCCGGTGCCACGCCAGACCCTGCGGCGCTGCCGGTGCCGACATTGAGCGGTGGTTTCGGCGGCGTCGAGGGTCTTGTCGCCTATTGTCGCCAGCATGGAATCGGATTGCTGATCGACGCCACCCATCCATTTGCGCGACAGATCAGCCGCAATGCCCGCGCTGCCGCCGCCATTCTCGATATCCCCTGCCTGCGGCTGGAACGCCCGCCCTGGTCGCCGGAACCAGGCGATGCATGGCGAAGTTTCGACAGCTGGCAGGATATGGCCGACGCCATTCCCGCGGGGGAACGGGTCTTTCTGGCTGGCGGCACCCAGTCAATCGAGATTTTCACGCTGCGAGAGGACATCACCCTGTGGGCACGGGCCCTGAATGTCGAAGGGCGCAAGGGGCCGCCGAACGTGACCTTCATCAACGCCATGCCACACAGTGATGTCGCCGACGAGCGCGCGATCTTCGTGCGCCATGATGTCGGGCTTCTGTGTTGCAAGAATTCAGGCGGCGGGGCCAGCTTTGCCAAGATACTTGCGGCGCGCGAGCTTGGTTTGCCGGTCTGGATGCTTAAGCGTCACGCTCCCGATCCGCAGACAGGAAAACAGATGGCAGGGGTGCATATTTATGACAGTGTTGAGGCTGTTGTCAGCGCGGCGCGGCAGGTGGCGTCAGGAGATGATGACACGGCCCCTTCCATTGTGAGCCAATGACCCCAGATTGATGACGAACAAATTGTGCCAACGGAGATGGCCATGACAGCACCTATTCCAAGCTTAACACATTTCGATCTGACCCTTGATGATGATGGCATAGCCTGGTTGACAATCGATGTCGTCGGCAGGTCGGTAAATGTGCTTGCGCATGAGGTGATGGACGAGCTTGGCGCCGCGGTCAGCGCGGCTGTTGCCGCCGCGCCAAAGGGGTTTGTCTTGCGTTCCGGCAAGCCGCGCGGCTTCATTTTCGGCGCTGACGTGAATGAATTTGCGGGTTTCAGAACAGGTGAAGAGATCGAGACGCATATCCACGAGGTCCTCGCCATCTTCCGCATGATCGAGGAGATGGCCTGTCCGACAGTGATCCTTGTCGATGGTATCTGCGTTGGCGGCGGGTTCGAGCTGGCGCTGGCCTTCGACCGCATCATCGCCATCGACGACGGCGCCTGCCAGGTGGGATTCCCCGAAATCAATCTGGGACTTCTGCCGGGATATGGCGGGTCGGCCCGCGCTGCTGAAAGGATGGGGCCGGAAGCCGCGATGCGGCTTGTGCTCCACGGACGCCCGCTTCGGGCGCGTGACGCGGTGGCGGCTGCCGCGATGGATCACCTGGTCGCGTCGCGAGATGAGCTTGAGGATGCCGCCCGCGCCGCGATCAGGGGCGAGATTGCGAAGGCGACACCGCCCGAAGCCGCCGATCTGGCAGCTTCGATCGAGGCTGAACGCGCCTCGCTTCTGGCAAGGACGCGGCCTGAAAACATGCCGGCGCCTTTCGCGATTCTGGATCACTATTCGGTAAATGATATAAGCAAAAACAATCTGCTGAAGAATGAAACGAACCTGTTTTCTCATCTTATGCTGACGCCGGCTTCGGCTGGAATGCGGCGCAATTTCCAGCTGACGGATACAGTGAAGAAGGCAGGGCGCGGCGAGACCGGCATTTCGCACATCCATGTCATCGGGGCCGGCACCATGGGAGGTGACATTGCTGCCGTCGCGGCAATGAGCGGTTTCACGGTTACCCTTCAGGATATCTCCGCCGACGCCGTCGAGGCGGCTGTTTCCCGCGCGGCCACTCTGTATGAGCGTCGCCTGAAAGACCCGGGGAAAGTCGAGGCTGCGATGGCACGGCTTGGCGCCGACCATGAAGGCAAGGGCCTTGCCAGCGCCGATCTGCTGATCGAGGCGGTGGCCGAAAATCTCGAGATCAAGCGCGCCGTCTTTGCCGATGCCGAACAGCGGATGAAGCCCGATGCCATATTGGCAACCAACACATCGGCGATCCCCCTGGAAGAAATCGGCACGGCGCTTGCCGCGCCGGATCGCCTTATCGGCATGCATTTCTTCAATCCGGTTCCGGTGCTGCCGCTTGTGGAGATTGTGCGCACCGATGTCAGCAGGCCCGACTTCGTTGATCGGGCGATGTATGTCTGCGGGGCGATGAAGAAACTTCCCATCCGCTGCAAGTCGGCCCCCGGCTTTCTCGTCAATCGGGCGCTTCTTCCTTATCTGTTCAAGGGGATCGAGGTGATGTTGGACGGGGCAGATCCGGATATGCTGGACGAGGCGCTGGTCCGTTTCGGCATGCCCATGGGGCCGATTGAGCTGTGTGACCAGGTCGGGATCGATGTCTGTCTTGGCGCCGGCAAAGTCATTGGCATGTCGGAACGGGTGGAACAGACGCTGACTTCGATGATCGAGGCTGGCACTCTGGGACGCAAGAGCGGGTCCGGTTTCTATGACTGGGACGGCAAGAAGGCGGTGCGGGCCCGCGCTGCGCATGATGGTGCCGATCTTGACGCTGTTGCCGCCGATCTGCTGGCGCCGCTTGTCGCCGAATGCCGAGGTGCTGTTGCCGAAGGCGTTGTCGATTCCGCGGACATGGCTGATGCGGCCTGTATTTTCGGCGTCGGGTTTCCGGCGTTTCGCGGTGGACCGCTGTTCTGGGATGAAAGCCGGACTTCATGAATGACAGTTCCGTGACCTCCAAACATGCCGCGGCGGTGCGCGCGGCGCTGGGCTGGATGGTGGTCAGCAGCATGCTGTTCGCCTCTGTCATGGTCAGTGTACGGCTGTTCCTTGCTGATCTGCCTCCTGTGCAGACAGCCTTTCTTCGCTATGTGATGGGAATCTGCCTGCTGCTGCCGTTTGTGGCCGCCTCGCTGCCCCAGCTCTGGCGCTCGCCCGTGCGGCGCGCGCTGGCATCTCGCGGCATTCTCCACGGCATTGCTGTATGCCTTTGGTTCTATGCGATCCAGCGCATTCCGCTGGCGGATGTGAATGCCATTCTCAATCTTGGCCCGGTCTGGGCAACGATCGGCGCAGCTGTCTTCCTCGGGGAGAAGCTTCGGGCACGGCGGATTTCAGCGATCCTGATTTCCTTCGCCGGGGCGATGATCATCATCAAGCCGGGATTCTCCCAGATTGATTTCGGCATCATGGCTGTGATGTGCACCGCAGCCTTCTTCGCCTTTTCCGACCTGATCGCCAAGCAGTTGAAGGCGCATCACGATGACCGCTTCATCATCTTGTCGCTGTCTGTCACCATCGCGCTGATAACCCTTGTGCCGGCCTTGTATGTCTGGCAGCCGGTGTCGCCCGGCAACTGGCTTGGTATTCTTCTCATTGGCACGGCGGCAACCATTGGTCATGTGACATTGCTGCGATCCTTCGCCGGGCCGATGTGGGCGGCGCAGTCCGGAAAATACATCCAGCTTCTGTTCGTGATCCTGTTCGGCATTATGCTGTTTGACGAGATCCCGACTGTATCGACGCTGCTTGGCGCGCTGGTTGTTCTGTCCGGGGTCTCCTATATCGCAGTGCGGGAAGGGCGGCAGCGGGCCGTCGAGGATGACATGCCGGGGCGGGCGTCCGCCGCGGCAGGCAAGGATGTTTGATGCCGGGATTTGACGCAATGCAGGCAACGCCTGTGTTTTTCTGGGTGATCTGCTTTTTCTCGGTCATGGCGGTGTCGATTTCCAAATCTGGATTTGGCGGCGCGCTTGGCTCGCTGAGCACACCGATCCTGCTCTTTGTGCTGCCGCCGAAGCTTGCTCTTGGCGTTCTCCTGCCGCTGTTCCTGATTACTGATGTGTGGGTTGTCTATCTGTGGCGACAATGGATGAACCGCCGTTTTGCCCTGATCATGTGCGGTTTTGGCGTTGCCGGAACCTTGGCCGGGTGGCTGCTGTTCGACTATTTCGATGACCGGGTACTGACAATGACGATCGGCGCCGTAGGGGCGGTGACAGCCTTGAATTATGGACGGCAGCTGATCTGGCCGACTGGCGAGACGAATGATGCTATCGCGCGGCGCATGATGGCGCGGCTCTGGCCGCGTGCCTGCGGCTGGGTCGGCCTGTCTGGCCTCGCCAGCTTCGTATCGCTTGCCGGCGGCATTCCGGCGCAGATTTTCCTGCTGCCACACGGGCTGGCGCGCCAGGCTTTTGTCGGAACAATGAGTGTCTATTTCTTCATCATCAATCTCGCCAAGCTTCCCTTCTATGGGGATCTCGGGCTGTTCTCCCGAGATACGATGATGGTGTCGGCAATGCTGGTGCCGTTGATCCCGATCGGGGTCTATGTCGGGCGCCAGCTCAACAAGCGGATGTCGGACCGGATCTTCTATCATTTCAGCTACAGCGTGCTGTTCGCGATGAGCGTCAAACTGCTGTATGATGCGGCGGTGACCGGCTAGGGCCGTTATCCGTCCGACGAAGGCTCACAGTGAAAGGATCTGCGTAATGAAACGATGGCGTCATCTGGCGGTGGCTGTGGGAATCATGCCGGCACTTGCCCTCTATGTCGGGGCGATGGTCTGGCTGTCGACCTTTATCATCGAGGTTCATTTCCTGATTGATCTGGTGTTCTTCACCATAGCGGGTCTTGGCTGGATTCCGGCAGCCGGAGCGGTTGTGAAATGGCTTGCCGAGCATGAAGCCAACTGACGCCCCGGCCAGCGATCGTCCCTTGCAGGCGGCCCTCGACACCGCGGCAATGCTGATGCGCCAGCACGGCCTCGATGGGTGGACCGTGCGGCTGGACCATGCCAGACGCCGTGCCGGGCAATGTGATTACGCGAAGAAGGTGATTTCACTGTCCAGGCACTATGTCAGGCATGCTGACGCCGCGCATATCCACGACACGATCCTTCACGAGATCGCCCATGCCCTTGTCGGCCCCCGTCACGGGCATGATGCCGTCTGGCGTCGCAAGGCCCGTGAGATCGGCTGCACCGCGACGCGTTGCCATACGCTGACTTTTTCTGCTCCCCCCTGGGTGATGCGCTGCCCAAACGGCTGTTTCGAGGTGGCGCGTCACCGGCGCAAATCGGGTCTCGTCTGCGCGAAATGCCGGACACCGGTAAGTTTTGTGGCCGCATCAGCGGAGACGTCCGCCGAGGCACCGCATGACTGAGGGACTGTTCGCGCTGACGCAGGATCGCGTCGCCACAATGCGGCGGGCGCTGACACGGCTTTCCCGTCCGCAGGCGCGGGTGGCCAGCCTTGCCTTCCTGGGGCGCGGCGAGCTTGCCGTGCTTCGCGCCGAGGCAGGCCGTCAAAGCTATCGCGCGGCCACCCCGGTCATCGAACATCGCGGCAACCGCGTGCGTCAGGATTTCGAGGTCTGCTTCCCGGCGCCGCGCATCGGGGCCTTTGACCATCTGGCCGCATTGCTTGAAGGCAGCATCATGGCGGCATCGGACGATCGCCCTGGACTGGTGACTGATCTGCCAGTGGATCTGGCGGATTTTGCCATCCAGCGATACCCGCTCGGCTCCGCCGGCATCGGGATCCACCGTGACGGCAAGCGGTATCGCGGCATTGTGGTGATTGTCACCCTCGATGGCAGATCGCGGCTGTTCACCTGCGATGATCGCGAGGGCGGCAACAAGCGACCCATTGATGACCGGCCCGGGCGGATTGTGCTGTTGTCGGCAGAGGGGTTTGCCGGCCGAGAGGGCGATGATGCGCGCCCGCTTCACGGTGTTGACCGGGTGACAGGCGGGCGGCTGTCCCTTGGCTTCCGCTGCGGACCCGCGCCTGGACCGTGACAGGGTGGTTTCGCTTGCCCCGAATGGTTTTGTTTGGCACCATCTGAGTACCGGAGCGCCCGTTCGCTCCCCCTCCAGGCAAAGAGCTTGATGTCGCGAAGGGCGCAGTAGATGTGCGTTCCGCAACATGCGGGCATACCCGCCCGCTGAATCGAGCGCGCGTCGGGCATATCCCCCTCTACCCATGCCACGGCGTTGCCGCCAGGCTGGATGTGAAGGGAGACAGATATGCAGATCAGCGTTTCAGGGAAAAACATGGACACAGGCGCGGCTTTTCAGTCGCATGCCGAAGATGCCCTTAACGGTGTTGTGAACAAGTATTTCGAGCGCGCGGTAAGCGGCCATGTAACCCTGGAAAAGGCTGACTCGGGCTTTCGGGTGAAGACAAGAGTGGCGCTGTCACGACGGATCGAGCTTGAGGCCACCGGGTTCGCCCAGGACGCGCATATGGCGCTTGAAGCCGCTATTGAACATGCCGAGAAGCGACTTCGCCGTCACAAGCGAAGGTTGAAGAACCATCGCGGAACAGTCACGCAGGCTGAAGCGGATGAAGTGCTTCCTGCGCCGATGCTTGTCTATGCGTCGGCAGACCAGCTGTCCGATGCTGCAGATGATGGCGATGGCGAGGCGGACATGCCTGCGGTGGTGGCCGAACTGTCCTATGATATCGAGATGCTGACTGTCGAGCAGGCAGTGATGAAGCTTGAGCTTAGCGAGGCGCCGATGCTGATGTTCCGCAACGCTGCCCATCTAGGGCTGAATGTGGTGCACAGGCGAGAGGATGGCTCGATCGGATGGGTCGATCCGCGCGGCGCGCGCAAGCTGAACAGCTAGCCTCCGGATCCGGCGCGAACGGCCCGAGGATCCGATAATCCGGCGAACAGCCACGGACCGCCATCAGCGGTGGCGCGTGCCGGGTCCATGAGGGTGACTCTGGCCACACCGAAATGCGGTACCGGAATGCCGATGCAATGGTCTGGTGGTGCCGCCAAAACCTTGCACATCATGGCGCGGATGACACCGGCATGTGTCACCACAACATGCTGCGCCGGGGCAAAGTCGGCGGCAAGATCCTCCATCCACGCGCCGACGCGCATAACAAGCTCATCAAAGCTCTCGCCGTCCGGCGGCTTTCTGCTGGCTGTCACAAAGGACCAGTTGTGAAGGGGGCCATCCTTGATCTCGTCCCAGACCTCGGCCACAGGGCGGTCCGCCCACGTGCCAAACTCCATTTCCGCAAGCCGCTCATCCTCCCGCATCGCGGCCGGAGCCAGACCCGGCGTCAGAAGCGCCGCTGTCTGGTGCGCGCGGGTCAGCGGCGAGACATGCCAGATGGCACCCTGTGGCAATGTCTCGACGAGCGCATCCAGAGCATAGGTCTGATCCAGGATTGGCGGGTCAGCAGGCGGCACATGCCCCGCGAGCTTTGCCACTGGCGCATGGCGGATGAAGAAAATTTCGGCGATGTCGGGATGGTCCGTCATGCCAAGGCCATCTGAGAGAGAGGGATCAGGCAGGCCAGCAGGGCAATTTCGCCCAGAATGGTCGTAGCGCCCATCACGTCGCCGGTCAGGCCTTCTATCTGCCGTCTTGCCAGGTTGCCGATCCACAGCGACAGAGAACCGGCTGTTGCGACCATGACCAGTGCCGCCGGTGCGCCAATAAGCCAGACAAGGGGCACCAGCCAGACAAGGGCAGCGGCAATGAGGCCGATGTAGCCTGGCCGTCCTGTCAGATGCGCAAGACTGGCATGCGGGCTGATCCCGAAAATGGACAGCTGCAACACCGGCTGGAACCTGCTGGCCGCTTGCGTGAGGGCGATCAGGGCAACAAGCTGCGCCCCACTGAAGAACTCCATGCAGGTCATCAGAAGCCCGACCCGGGCCACGCTTGACAGAATCAGCGCCAGCACGCCGTAGCTGCCGATGCGGCTGTCATGCATGATCCTGATCTTGCTTTCGACATCGCGTCCGCCGCCAAAGCCATCCGCCATGTCCGCAAGCCCGTCCTCATGCATCGCGCCGGACAGCATCGCCAGCACCAGCAATCCCAGCGTCGCGGCAACCAGAGGCGGCAGCATAAGCATGTCAGCAAGAAGAAGCGTAGCGCCGGCAGCTGCGCCGATGACAAGGCCAACCACAGGAAAGGCCCAGAGCGAGGAAATGAAATCAGGAGGCCGGTCTTCCGGGAAACTGTGCCAGGTGACGGGGATGCGGCTGAGAAGCAGAAAGGCGGCAGCGCAGTCGCCAAGAAGAGACTGCCGCTGCGCTCTGTCCGCGTCCTTGGTCATTCCTTGTTGCTTACCCCGGCTTCGGCGAAGGTTGCCATGCCGTTATGCGTTGCCAGCGCCGCGCGCACAAGCATGGTGGCGACGGCAGCGCCGCTGGCTTCGCCAAGACGCATGCGCAGATCAAGAAACGGTTGCTTGCGAAGCGCCGAGGCAAGCCGCATATGCCCTGGCTCTGGCGACAGGTGCGAGATCATGCAGTGGTCAAGCACATCGAGCCTGTCGCCAGCTGTCAGTGCCGAGGCCGCCGCGGTAGAGATGAAGCCGTCAAGCATCACCGGAATATGCCGCATCCTTGCTTCAAGCACCGCGCCGGCAATCGCGGCCAGCTCTCTGCCTCCGTAGGCGGCCAGAAGACTGACCGGATCATTGTGATCTTCGCCATGACGGTCGATGGCCGCCTGGACGATCATGGCTTTATGCGTGACACCGGCCTGATCAAGGCCTGTGCCGGGGCCGACCCAGCCAGTGGCGTTGCCACCAAACCGGGCCATGCACAATGCCGCCGCGGAGGTGGTGTTGCCGATCCCCATCTCGCCGACAATGAGATAGTCACATTCGGCACCGACGGCAGCCGCTCCGGCGTTCATCGCGTGCACCACCTCGTCCGGGTCCATCGCCGGCGCGGTGGTGAAGTCGATTGTCGGGCGGTTCAGATCAAGCGCGGTCACGGCAAGCTCCAGCCCGGCCGTCTCGCACAGCTGGTTGATAGCAGCGCCGCCAGCCTCGAAATTCCACACCATCTGCTGTGTGACGTCCTGCGGGAACGGGCTCACGCCCTGGGTCACGACGCCATGGTTTCCGGCAAAGACCAGACATTTTCCATGATCAAGATGCGGCCTGTCCGTGCCCTGCCAGCTTGCCATCCACAGCGCGATCTGCTCAAGCCTGCCAAGCGAGCCGGGAGGCTTTGTCAGCTGGTCCTGCCGTGCCGCAGCGCTGGCGCGAGAGATTTCATCCTCCTTTGGAAGCTGGTCCATCAGTTCCTGTATGTGGGAGGCGGAGGAAAAGGATTGCATGCGCCGTGATCCGGGAAAGTGTTCGTAAAGAAACGGTATGCGTTTATGGCTGCGGTTTAAGTCTTAAGGCAAGCCCTGCTGTCACAAAAAACACGTCGTCGGCGAGAGCCGCAATCGACTGGTTCAGCAGTCCGTTGGCATCGCGAAAGCGTCTGGAAAGCGCATTGTCAGGCACAATACCAAGGCCTGTCTCGCTCGATACCAGCACAATCCGCCCGCTGCATCCGGCGAGACTGTCGACGAGCGAGGCGCGCGCGGCTGCCAGATCATAGTCATGGATCAGCAGGTTTGTTGTCCAGACGCTCAGGCAATCCACCAGAATGGTTGTGTCGCCAGTATCGTTCGCCCGAAGTGCTTCAGACAGGTCAAGCGGTGCCTCGACAAGATGCCATTCCGGTCCGCGACGGTCACGATGAAGCTGGATCCGCGAGCGCATCTCGTCATCGAAGATTTCCGCTGTCGCCACATAGACAAGCTGGCTTCCTGCCTCTTGCGCATGATGTCCGGCCAGTTGTTCGGCATGTGCCGACTTGCCGGATCTCGCGCCACCAAGAACGAACTGGATATGGGCCACGGTCTGGGTCTCCCTGATGGCGGCAAAGCAGCCGATGCGGTGTGTTTAACATTCCGTGCGCTACTGGCAAGCCAAAGCTGCTTGGCTGGTGCTGTTGGCTGCCGGATGGCCGATTTGTGGATATAGCATGTCATTTTTTGAACGATGGCGACAACGGCGACTGTTACCGTCATCGAAGACATACCAGTGAGGTGCCGATGTCTGAGACAGCTGCAGATGCGCCGCAACGTGCGCGACGTCGCCGTCGTGGCGGAGAGGCCGCGCCGAAAAAACCCTTCCTTGCCGAACAGCTTCCCTGGGGCCCGGCTACCTATCTCGACGATCCCACACAGCCTGTCGATGCCGAAGGCGTCGAGGCGATCCATGAAGCCAGCATGCGCATTCTGGAGGATATCGGCATCCTGTTCCTGAATGACGACGCCCTGGATGTACTGAAGGCGGCGGGGTGCGATGTCGATTACGAGACCAAGCGGGTGCGCATGGATCGCGGCTTCGTTGCCGAGATGGCGGAAAAGGCGCCGGCGCAATTCACCATCACTCCGCGCAACGCTGATCGCGAAATTACGGTTGGAGGGCGGCATTTCAATTTCGGACAGGTGGCTTCGGCCCCCAATGTGATGGATCTGGACCGTGGCAGGCGGGTGGGCAACCGCGCCGATTTCCAGGATCTGCTTCGCCTTTCGCAGGCCTATAACTGCATGCATTTCAACTGCGGTTATCCAGTCGAGCCTATCGATATCCATGCCTCGATCAGGCATCTGGACGCGCATTACGACATCCTGACGCTGACCGACAAGGTGATCCATGCCTATTCGCTTGGCCCCGAGCGTATCGAGGATGTGATGGAAATGGTCCGCATTGCCGGCGGGATGAGCCCTGAGGAATTCGAGTCGCGGCCGCATATGTTCACCAACATCAATTCATCATCGCCTCTGAAGCATGACTGGCCGATGCTGGACGGGGCGATGCGCGCGGCCCGGCGCGGGCAGGTTGTATTCATCTCGCCTTTCACTCTGGCCGGTGCCATGGCACCAGTGACCATTGCCGGCGCGGTGACCCAGCAGAACGCCGAAGGGCTGGCCGCGGTGGCGCTGTTGCAGCAGGTGCGCGAGGGCGCCCCATGCGTCTATGGTGCCTTCACCAGCAATGTCGACATGAAGACCGGCGCGCCGGCTTTTGGCACGCCAGAATATGTGCGTGCGATGCAGATGTCGGGGCAGATGGCGCGGCGCTACGGGCTGCCATGGCGGGCGTCCAACGCCAATGCCTGCAACGCGCCGGACGCGCAGGCCGTCTGGGAATCGGTTTTCTCGCTTCAGGGAAGCTGTTCCGGCCATGCCAATATGATCTATCACGCTGCCGGCTGGATGGAAGGCGGTCTGTCTGCCAGCTTCGAGAAATTCGTCATCGATTGCGAGATGCTTCAGCAAATCATCTATACGAACAGGCCGGTGCCGATCAGCGAGGATGATCTGGCGGTCGAGGCGATCGAGGCGGTGGGTCCGTTCGGGCATTTCTTCGGGGCAGATCACACGCAGGAACGCTACCGCAATGCGTTTTATGCGCCGCTGATGTCCGACTGGCGGAATTACGAGAGCTGGGAGGAAAGCGGCGCCGTTTGGACGCACCAGCGCGCAAACGCTGCCTGGAAGCAGATTCTGGCCGAGTATGAAAGGCCGGCTATCGACGACGCCATTGATGAGGAACTCTGCGCCTTCGTTGCCCGCCGCAAGGAAGAGGGCGGTGCGCCGACCGACTTCTAGCGCTTGCCTGTGGCGTTTCCCGCGCCTGGCGGGGGGCTAAAACAGCGGTCCTGCTTCGATCGCGCGCTGGAACATCTGCGGATCGACATTGCCGCCTGAAATGACCGCGACAGCGCAGCCTGTGGTGGACGGCAAGCGCCTGTCCAGCGCCGCTGCAAGGGCCACCGCGCCGCCTGGTTCGGCAACCACTTTCAGATGCTTGAAGGCTGTCGCCATCGCCCGCAGCACAAGCTCGTCGCTGACGGCAAAGCCCCCAGCCAGCGTGCGACTGTTGATGCCAAAGGTGATTTCGCCCGGGCTTGGCGTGACGATGGCATCGCAGATCGACCTGTTGGCCGGATCGACCGACTGGATCTGTCCTGTTTCCAGCGACCTGATTGTATCGTCAAACCCTTCAGGCTCCGCCGCCCAGATCCGCGCCGCCGGGAGTTCAGAGCGCACCGCAAGGCTTGTTCCGGCGATAAGCCCGCCGCCGCCGCAGCAGCTGAT
>JBMHCH010000034.1:0-22850 GCA_049890015.1 Puniceispirillaceae bacterium (SeqCode) | reverse complement strand
CGCTGCCGCGGCCGACCGGATGCATGGCGCGCTCCATCTCGGCCGCCAGCGCCGCCTCGTCCGGATCGCGAAGCGCGGATTTGCCGACGATGTCACGCCCCATCACCTCGCCGGCGATGCCGCCATAGACGGTGGAGTTGGCAACGCCGTTTCCGCCAAGCCTGTTGGCGCCATGCGCGCCGCCGGCATCCTCGCCAGCCACATAGAGCCCGTCCAGAGCGGTGCGGGTCTCGGTGTCAACCACCACGCCGCCCATGAAGTAATGCGCTGTCGGCACCACCTCGACCAGCCCGCCTGCCAGATCGAAGCCGCAATCGGCGCAGCGCTTCACCATGCCGGCGAATTTCCGGGCGACATTGTCAGGCCCCAGATGCGACATGGCGATATGGACGCCGCCCTGCGGGGTGGTGTTGCCCTTGCGCATCTCGTCATAGATGGCGCGGCTGACGATATCGCGGGTGGCGCGCTCGCCGCGTTCATCATAATCGAACAGGAACCGCTCGCCATCGCCGTTCAGCAAAATGCCGCCGGCGCCGCGAAGCCCTTCTTCAAGCACCGTTCCTGTCATGCGGGTATTGTCGCCGGCCAACAGACCGGTCGGATGGAACTGCACCATCTCCATGTCACGAAGCGCGAGACCGGCGCGGAGCGCCATGGCGAGGCCATCCATGGTCTTGTCGCCTGACGGGGTGTGGTAGCGATACATGGTCGGCCCGCCGCCGGTGGCCATCAGGACCGCCTTGGCCCGCACCAGCCGGAAGCTGCCGGTGCGCATGTCGATCATCAGAACCCCGGCCAGCCCTTCGCCGTCGCTGGACGGGATCATCGCGATGGCACGATGCTCCTGAAGCTTCTCAATCGGGCGGCTGAGGACCTGTTCCATCAGCCTGTTGATGATCTCGATCCCGGTCAGATCGCCCTTATGGACAGTGCGGTCGGCGGTCTGTCCGGCAAAGGCCTTCTGATGCAGCGTGCCGTCGGCATTGCGGTCGAAGAAACAGCCGACCTCGTTCTCAAGCTCGTGGATGCGCTCCACGGCGGTCTCGCACAGCCGCCAGGCCATGTCCTGATCAGGAAGCCATTTGCCGCCATTGATCGTGTCCATGAAATGCCGTTCGACCGTGTCACCGCCGCCAAGCGCCACATTGTAGCCGCCCTGGACCATGCGGGTGCAGCCGCATTTGCCGATCAGCCCCTTGACCGCCAGCGTGATCTTCGTGCCTTCCGGCGCGCTCTGCTGCGCGTGAAGCGCGGCGAATAGTCCGGCGCCGCCCGATCCCAGGATCAGGATGTCCGTATCATGTCTGTCGATGGCGGCTGTCATCACGCTCTCCTAAAGCGCCTGAAGAAAGAACAGGCTGGATACAAAGGCTGACGCCGCCAGCGCCCCGGCGGCAAGGGTCTTGTGCGGGGCCGGCCATGGCAGCCATTCCAGCGCCATCAGCCGAAGCCCGCCGAACAGATGCACCGCCAGAAGAAAGACAAGCCCGAATTCGGCGAGCTTGACCAACGGCAGCTCGGTGAAGGCCAGAAATCCGTCAAGCCTTTCAGCATCCGTCAGCGCCAGCGCCAGCACCCAGAAATGCAGCGGCAGGAACAGCGCCAGTCCAACGCCGGACAGGCGGTGAAGAACATGCGCGTACCACAGCGGGTGGCCGCGGATCGGGCGTGGCCTGCTCATGTGCCGGCTCCCGCCAGGGTGACAGCCATCACGGCGCGTCCGCCCATGACCAGCAGCACCGCAAGAATACCCCAGCTGACAGCGTTCAGCGCCTGTCCCCGAAGCCCGGCCCATTCCGACAGGATGGTGCGAAGCCCGATGGCGGCATGGATCGAGACGGCGATCACGAACCCGCCATAGAACAGCGCCCAGAACAGGCTGCCGCGGGTCCGCCCCAGGATTTCACCGGCGCTGAGCCCGCCCTGAACAGCGTAGATCATCACCGCGATATGGCCGATGACCAGCGGCGCCATGATCAGCGCGGTGATCCGCTGCGCCATGTATAGCCGCAGATCCAGCATCAGTCCGATCCCTCCTTGCGGGACTTTCCGCGCCCGAAGAAGCGTTTCGTCGTCGCCAGCTTCAGGCCGGCGATCGCGCCCATCGGGTCGAGGTCATTCGGACAGTAATGGCTGCAGCTTCCCATCGAATGGCAGTTGTGGCAGCCGCCTGACTGCGACACGGCATCGAGGATCCGGTCGCCAGCATCGTCGCGGGAATCATTGTACAATGTCCAGGCGCGCTGCAGCGCTGCCGGGCCAAGATAGTCCGGGTTGCCGGCAACCGTATCGCAGGCGGCATAGCAGATGGCGCAGTTGATGCATTCGATGCCGGCGCTTGCCTCGACGCGCTGCGGGTCGTCCGGGGTCACAGCGGCGAAATCGGCATGACGGTCGGCGGAGGGGTGATGGATGGCCTCCGCCTGCACCCATTTGTCAAAGAACGGGTCCATGTCGGTGACCAGATCCTTGATCACCGGCAGGTTGCGAAGCGGGGCGATGCGAAGCTCGCCATTCTGCGCCACGCGGTCGACATGTGTGCGGCAGGTCCAGCGTGGCGCATCATTCACCATCATCGCACAGGACCCGCACATGCCGACCCGGCAGGCGAACCGATAGGTGAGGGTGGGATCATCCTGCTGCTGGATCCAGGTGACAACATCAAGAACCGTCTGGCTTGGCTGCTGCGGCACCTCATAGCGCTGATAGCCGCCGCCGCCGGCATCGCCGCGCCAGACAGACACGGCAAGGGTTCTGGCAGACGCCGCGCTGCCGACTGTGTCATCGACTCTCATGTTCTGCTCGTCCGGCATATCGCATCCCTGATACCTGGCCGCCTTTGGCGATCAAACCCCTGCCACCATAGCGATTGCGGGGGCGCCGGCAAATGGTGAAAACGCCGCGCCGGCGGCTGCTCGGATTTGAACGCCGGGCGGATTTCCGCTAGACCGGCATATTCCCTATCGTCATCAGGATGCGGCCCGTTATGAACCAGACCATCGACCTCCTCACAAGCCATCGTTCCATTCGCAAATTTACCGGGGAGCCCATTGATCCGGCACTGTTCCAGCGCCTGATCGAGGCTGGCCAGGCCGCCGCCAGTTCCAGCTTTCTTCAGGGTGTGACGATCATCCGCGTCACCGATCCGGCCAAGCGCGCCGCTCTTCGCGCCGTGGCCAATGATCAGGCCTATGTCGAGACCGCCGCCGAGTTCCTGGTGTTCTGCGCCGATCTCAGCCGGCCGATGCGCTGCTGTGAGCAGCATGGCGGCGAGGCGGCAAGGGGGCTGACCGAACAGTTCATCATCGCCACGGTCGATACCGCGCTCTATGCGCAAAACCTTGTGATCGCCGCGGAATCCGCCGGGCTTGGCATCTGCTATATCGGCGCGCTCCGCAATGATCCGGCGAAAGCCACAGAGATTCTGGGCCTGCCGCAGCAGGTCTATCCGGTGTTTGGGCTGTGCCTTGGTCATCCGGCGCAGGACCCCGAGGTGAAGCCGCGCCTGCCGGTATCGGTCACACTGAAGGAAAACAGCTATTCAACCGATGGCGAGGACGAGGCCATCGCCGCCTATGACGAGGACATGCGGACCTATTACGCCAACCGGTCCGCGAACATCAAGATCCAGGGCTGGTCCGACCAGATGGCCGGGCTGCTTGGCAAGGAAGGGCGCCCGCATATGCTGGGCTTTCTGCAATCGCAGGGATTCCTCACCCGCTAGGGGCCGGGTGGCAGCGGTTCCGCATTCTGCCTGGCCTTGTGTGTCCTGATGCCGGCATCCTCAGATGCCAAGGTTCAGCTTGGGTTTCCAGAACGGCCGGAACAGCTCGATCTTCGGGCAGCGGTTCATCACCACCCTGATGCCGGCATCCTCGGCGATCCTGGCGGCCTCTTCGTCATAGACACCGATCTGCGCCCACAGCACTTTCGCGCCGATGGCCACAGCCTGTCTTGCGATATCGGGAAGCTCTTCTGACCGGCGGAACACCTCGACCATGTCGACTGGCCTGTCGATGGCTTCCAGCGCGGGATAGACCTTCAGGCCGCGGATCTCCTCAAGGCCGGGTCGCGGGTTGATCGGGATCATGTCGTAGCCGGATTCATGAAGGACGCGAAGAACGCCGTAGCTGAACTTTGTCTTGTCCGGACTGGCCCCGACCATGGCGATTGTCTTCACCGATGACAGGATATCCTTGAGATACGCGTCGCTGTAGGGTTCCGCGTGGTTCATATACCCCATGTCAGCATTCCCCTTTTGTCATCTCATGCGCCGTGCCATCCGTGTCTGCATCAGTTGACGTGGCGATATCGGCCTTCAGCTCGTGCGGCTCCAGCGGGTCAAGGAACGGGTTGCGGTACAGCCTGTCATGGCTTTCCGTTCCGATCTCGAGTGTACAGTCGCTCTTCGCGCGCGCCACGCACAAAATCACATAGCCGTTCGCGATCTGACGGTTGTTCAGCGCGACCTGGGCGCGCTGGTCTATCTCGCCCTTGATCAGCTTTGCCGCGCAGGTGATGCAACCGCCATATTTGCAGCCATAGGGAAGATCGACGCCCTGATCGCGAAGCTCGTCAAGAAGGGGCCGTCTGCCGCTCACCTCAAACCTGGCGTTGTCACGGTTGGCGAGGGTGATTGTCCTCATAGCCAGATATCGCTTGTGCAGTCGCCGCCCGGATAGCGGGTCTCATGGCAGCGCGACGGGCCGTTCGGTTCCTTGCCGAAATCAACGACAAAATCCGGGTCGATCTCCATGCCGCCATTCTCGACATCGCAGTTGACCATCAGCATGCAGCCGCCATTCGTTCGAATGTCCGGATAGAACTGGTTGTCCCATGTGCTGAACAGCGACGTGGTGACATATAGCCGCTTGCCGTCCAGTGAGAGCTGGATCATCTGGGGCCCGCCGGTGACGTCCACGCCATTGACCCGCGGTGCCTTGTTCAGCAGACCCCCCATCCATACCTGTCCGGTCAGCCTGGGGTTGTGCGGGTCGGAAATGTCATATTGCCGGATGTCGCCATGCAGCCAGTTGCAGAAATACAGGAACCTGTCATCCATCGACAGCAGGATCACGGAGATCACGCCGGGAACGGGGATTGGCCAGTCGGGATGCGGCTCGTTGTCGACATCGATGCTCTTTTCCCATTGCCATTCGCCGGCATCATCCTTCCACCAATGGATGATGTTGGCCGAAAGCGCCGCGCCGCAGAACCCGTGCGAGCTGTCCGGATCATGATGAAAACGCACCTCCAGCGGGATCAGGCCATCCTCGCCAAGATAGAATGTCTGCTTTGGCTCCTTCTTCTCGAAATCCCACAGATGAATGCGGCGGCCATATTTGAGATGTCCGACTTCTTCCAGATCAAATCCCGGCATGAAGGTATTGGGCGCCGCCCATTCGGACGAGGCCATGACATTGTGCCGGGGCTGGTACCAGAAATCATAGCCGAACGGAATGTCGCCCATCGAGTTTTCCCAGCGTCCGATGATGTTGAAATCCTTGTCCAGGTGAAGGTAGCCGCCGGGAGCCTCGCCTTTGGCGTTGCCAAGCATCGAGATGATGATCTCCGATCCGAGGCAATGCACGGTATGCGGCGCTGACAGATCGGTCTTCGCCTTGATCTCGCTTCCCTCGATGATCTTGTGGAGTCGCGGGGCGCGCGGGTCCGTGGCGGTGTCGACGATGTGAATGTTGGAGGACCGCACGCCCGGTACGAGCAGGTAGCTTCGGCTCATCGAGCTGTCATCGAAGCATGAAGAACAGGCGTTCCATCCCATATGGTGCAGTTCGTCGCCGATCCCGGGCATTTCCAGCCGGTGAATCACCCTGGAATAGGTGGGGCTGTCCGGATCGGCGTCGATGGTGCACAGATAGTCCGGCTTCTGAATGCCGGTGCCGGTATAGATCGCGATCGTGTAGAGAATCTTTTCACGAGGCGCCCTGATGGCGTCTGCGGGGCTGGCATAGCCCGGGCCACAACATTCCATTCCGTTCACTCCGTTCTGCGAATGCCTCAGATCGTCTGCTGTGACAGTGATACAACATCTTTCGCCTGTCGCGCCAACCCTGTTCGTTTGCGCGGCCGGGGGCCGGATGCGGCTCTGCTGCCGCCAACAGCCGATGCAAGAGGCGGCAGCTCAACGCATATGGTCAATATCGCGAAAGGCGGATACGATTTACGAACAGAGTGAACAAGCCACCCGGGACAGTCTGACATGCAGATGATCACAGCCATCAGGTCAAAGACCATTTCGGACATCTACCTGAACATCAGCCACTTTCTGGATCACTTCATCATGCTGGTCTTTGCGAAGGCGGCCTATGACGCGGGTCGCCATTTCGGCCTCGGCTATGAAGACATAATCGTCTATGGGGTGTCCGGTTTTGTCCTGTTCGGAGCGATGGCGCCGGTGGCAGCGCATCTTGCCGACCGCTTCTCGCGTTCGCTGATGATGGTGATCTACCATTTCGGCATCGGTGTCGCCGCGATCATCGCCGGCATGACCCAGTCCGTCTGGCAGCTTGGCGCGGCGATTGGCCTGATCGGCGTGTTCGCCGCGATCTATCATCCTGTCGGCATTGCCATGCTCATCAAGAGCAATCGCAGCATCGGGTTCCGGCTCGGCGTCAATGGCGTATTCGGCAATATGGGCGTGGCGGCGGCACCCCTGATCATCGGTCTGCTGCTGACGGTCGGCGACTGGCGTCTGTGTTTCGTCGCGTCCGGGCTGTTCTGCATTGCTTATGGTGTCCTGTTCGTGCTGCAGCTGTCCGATGATGCTGCCCCGCCGGCAAGGAAGGCGGCAAAGGGCGTTACCGGTTTCGCGCCCGGGTGGCAGATGGCCCTTGGGGCGATGCTGCTGTCGACGGCAAGCGGCGGTTTCATTTTCGGGGCGATGACCTTTGTCGTTCCCCGCTATTTCGAGATTTCGCTTCCCGCCATTTCAACCTCGGTTGCGGTGACAGGCCTGCTGGCCTCTATCGTCTATGCCGCGGCTTCCTTCTCGCAAATCGGGGTCGGCTGGCTGATCGACAGGGTGCCGCCGAAATGGGTTCTTCTGACCGTCGGGGTCGGACAGGTTATGTTTGTCGCGCTGGCGGCGCGCTTCACCGACTATGCGCTGTTCTTTGCCATGCTTGTCGCGATGTGCTTTGTCTTCGGGCAGATCCCCATCACCGACACCATCCTGTCGCGCTATGTGCCGGACAGCTGGCGTGCCCGTGTCCTCAGCGTGAAATTCATGGTCAATCTGATGATCGGTGCCAGCGTGCTGCCGATCTGCGGCGTGATTCTGCAGTCGGGCTACGAGATGGCGGCGCTGTTCAGCCTGATGAGCGGCATTGCCGTGATGATCGTGATCGGCGGCCTGTTGCTTCCGGTGCAGGCAGACGCGCAGCGGCTTGACCGCCAGCCGGCGGAATGAAGCCACTTTGTGTGGACATTGCGGCCGGCGCGCCGCATAGTCCGCCCCGCCCCGCGAACCAGCCTCCCTGGTGAGGATAAACGCCGGTTCGACGTTGGCTGAGGGCATGACCTGATGGCAAACACCTTTGATCTGACAACGGGATCTCTGGCGCTTCATTTCCGGCGGCTGGCCGTTCCTGCCGCGATCGGGATGGTGTTCACGACGCTGTACAACGTCGTCGATGTGTTCTTTGCCGGGCTGATCGGCACGGCAGCGCAGGCCGGCCTGGCGATTTCCTTCCAGGCCTTTTTCCTGTTCATCACCTTCGGGTTCGGCCTGTCATCGGCGATGACCGCACTTGTCGGCAACGCCATCGGTGCCGGCGCGCGTGACAAGGCGCGGCTTGTTGCGGCCCGCGGCATCGGATTCGGGCTGATCATCACGGTCCTGCTGATGATTTTTGCTTTCTTTGCGGGCCCCGAGCTGATCAAGATCGTGTCGACAGACGGCGATTATCGCGAAGCCGGCACCCGTTATTTCATTGTTCTGATCCTGGCTGTTCCCGGGTTCATCATGTCCTTTCTTGTCAATGGTCTGCTGCAGTCGCAGGGGGACACGGTCTCGATGCAGCGGGCGCAGATTGCCGCCTTTTTCGCCAATATCGTTCTCAACCCGCTGCTGGTGTTCGGCATTCCAGAACTGTGGGGCGGCATGGGATTCAACGGGATCGCCGCCTCGACGGTGCTGTCGCAGACCGGCGTGATGGCCTATGTCGGCTGGCGGCTGATGCAGACGGATTTGATGCAAGGGCTGAACCGCGCCTGTTTCCGGCCGATGGTGACGACCTATGTCGATATCGCCAAACAGATGCTGCCGGTCACCATGACAATGTTTGTGATGATGTCGGCGGGCTTCATCGTGCAGTTCTATCTGAAAAGCTTCGGCACCTCGGCGGTGGCGGCCTATGGGGTTGCGCTTCGGGTGGAGCAGCTGTTCCTTCTTCCTGTCTTCGGCCTGACCGGCGCGCTTCTGCCGATCGCGGCGCAGAATTTCGGCGCCGGCCATCACGACAGGGTGCGCCAGGCGCTGTTCGACTGCTGGAAATTCGGCTGGATATTCATGGCGATCGCCTGTCCGATCCTGTATTTCGCGGCGCCATTGCTCATGCGAAGCTTTACCGATGATGCTGAGGTCATTTCCATCGGGGTAAGCTATCTGCGGATCGATGGTTTCATTCTGCCGATCTATATGATGATGTTTGCGATCAACTCGTTCCTCCAGGCGCTGAAGCGCCCGATCTGGACCTTCTGGATCGGTGTCTACCGTCAGGCGTTCGGCGTGGCTTTCTTTGTCTATGTCTATGTCATGTTTCTGGGAACGGGGGTTATCGGTGTGTGGTTCGGCATCGCCACGGCGGTGGTCAGCGGATGGCTGATTTCGATGATTGTCGCAGAAGCCATCGCCCGCAGGACAATCGGCGGTTTGTGGGCCGCCAGACGGGCATCCGCCTAGTGTCGCGATTGTTGTTGGCCTGAGCACAGTTTGCATATACTCTAATCATGGTCTGTCGCATGTCGGCAGACTGGGGGGTTCAATGAAATTCAGCATCCAGCTATCGGCCGACTACCCCGATAAGGCGTATGGTGGCGACCGTGTCTATCAGGACATGCTCGCCCAGGCGACGCTTGCCGACCGCCTTGGGTATGACTCGGTGGCGATCACCGAGCATCATTTCATGAACTGCCTGATGATGCCGGCGCCCCTGCAATTCGCGGTGAAGATCGCGGCGCACACGGAACGTCTGAAGATCATTACCGCTATTGCCATTCTGCCGATCCGCGACATGCGGATCTTTGCCGGCGAGGTGGTGCTTGCGGATATTTTCACCGAAGGGCGTCTGCTTCTTGGCGTGGGGCGCGGCAATTTCCAGTATGAGATCGAGCGTCTCGGCATCCCGATGGAGGAAACGCGGGAGCGGTTCGAGGAATCACTTGATGTTCTGAAGGCCCTTCTCGAGCGCGAGGATGTGTCCTGGGACGGCAAGTACTACAAGTTCGATCCTCTGACAGTCATGCCCCGGCCGATGAACCCGGGCGGACCCCCGATGATGATGGCGGCTGTCAATCCCGAAGCCATCTACCATTGTGCCAGACAGGGCTTTCATGTGCAGACAACGCCGCTCGCTGGGCGCGCCAGCTTGCTTCGCGAGCAGATAGACGCCTTCAACCGTGGCAAGGAAGAGGCCGGGGATGCCGGCAAGGACATCGAGCTGACCCTGCTGCGCGTCGGTTTCATGTGCCACAGCGAGATGGAAAGGCGGGAGCGGATCCAGATGGCGCACGCCTTTCTTGGTCGCTTTGACAATGTCCATAATGGCCCGGGTGTGGTCGATAGCGGCATGGTGCGCGCGTTGCCGCGCCGTCAGCCTATCGATCAGGTTGCGCGAAGCCTTCTGATCGGGATGAAGCAGGAAATGATCGACAAGCTGTCGACCTATGACGAGCTTGGGGTCGGCCGCATCATCCTGAATGTGAATTTCGGATGCGACCCGCATGAGACACTTGATTCAATCCAGTATTTCGCCGAAGAGGTCATGCCGCATTTCTCCGGCAGGGACAAATCGGATATCGCCGCAGCCTAGGCCGTTTTCCACGTCATCGCTGTTTCAGTCTCCGCGACCAAGGAGCTTGTCTGCGCCAGCCATTCCATGCTGTCGTGCGGAAATGCCGGCGCGGCAGGGCAATAAAGACGGATGTGACGAATGACATGGCTTCCGCCAGCGGACGGTGTTTTGCGCGTAACCCTTCTTGGCACCGGCATTCCCAACGCACAGATCAATGCTTTCGGCACCTCGACGCTGATCGAGGCCGGGGAGGAGAAGCTGCTGATCGATTGCGGGCGCGGCACCAGCATTCGCCTGTCCCAGCTTGGTCTTGGCGTTGGCCACGTGGATCGGGTGATTCTCTCGCATTATCATTCCGATCATTATGCCGGGTTGTTCGATCTTGCGATGACAGGCAGCATTCCGCAGAAATTCGGAGGCCGCATGGGCCCGCTTCACGTCCATGGCCCGCCAGGGATCGAGCGCATCGCGCAGGGGGCATGGATCGCCACCGGCCCGGACCGGGATATCCGTGTCGCCGATCGTGAGATCGACCCGGAGCATATGCGGATCATCCCGCATGTGTATGAAGAGGGCGTTGTCCATGACAGGGGCGGGCTGGTGGTCCGGGCGATCGAGGTTGACCATGGCGATCATATCGACATCGCCTATGGCTTCAGGGTCGAGTATCGTGGCCGCGTCTTTGTTCACAGCCATGATACCCGCTATAACGAAAACCTGATCGCCAACGCGAAGGGTGCCGACGTGTTTGTTCACGAGGTCGCGGCGGCGCGTCCCGAAATCCAGGCGGCCAATCCGGCGATCAAGCTGGTGATGGAACATCACGCCTCGCCCGCCGAAGTGGGGCGGGTGTTCGCCAGGACACGTCCGAAGCTGGCATTGCTGACGCATCTTGTGCTTCTGAAGCCTGATCCGGTCTCGATCACCGAGGTGATGAGCGAGCTTGCGGAAGAATATGATGGCACGGTGATGGTGGCCGAGGATCTGATGAGTTTCGAGCTTGGCCGCAATATATCGGTCATTCCCTTTCACCGCGGCGGCAAGCCAGAAGGCACAGTCTAGCTGGCAATATATCATGGCGCTGGCTATAAGATGCGGGGTTGCGGCCCGGCGTCGCGCGAAGGAGATGATCAGGCGTAATGAAGGTCCTATTGACAGGTTCGGCCGGTTTCATTGGCATGCATTGTGCTGAACGGCTGCTGGCGCGCGGCGACACGGTGATCGGGGTCGACAACCTCAATGATTATTACGAGGTGTCCCTGAAAGACGACCGGCATGCCCGTCTTGCGGATTATCGGTCTTTCACCGCTCACAAGCTCGCGGTCGAGGACCGGGTGGCCATGGCCGATCTCTTTGCCGCCGAACGGCCTGACCGGGTGGTCCATCTGGCAGCGCAGGCCGGGGTGCGCTACTCGATCGAAAACCCGCATGCCTATGTCGATGCGAACCTTCAGGGCTTCCTCAATGTCCTTGAAGGCTGCCGCCATCAATCGGTCGAGCATCTTGTCTTCGCCAGCTCATCCTCGGTCTATGGCGGCAATGAGCTGATGCCGTTCAGCGAGACCCACAGTGTTGACCACCCGGTCTCGCTCTATGCCGCGACGAAGAAGTCGAACGAGATGATGGCGCACACCTACAGCCACCTCTATGACCTGCCGACGACAGGCCTTCGTTTCTTTACCGTCTATGGCCCATGGGGGCGGCCCGACATGGCGCCGATCAAATTCGCGCGGGCCATCACCCGGGGTGAGGCCATCGATGTCTATAACAGCGGCCAGATGGCGCGCGACTTCACCTATATCGATGATATCGTCGAGGGCGTGATCAGGGTGCTGGACAAGCCGGCAACGCCGAATCCCGATTTCGACCCGATGAATCCTGACCCCGGATCCTCGCATGCGCCATTCCGGATTTTCAATATTGGAAACGGCAAGCCGACAGCTCTGATGGATTTCATTGCGGCTCTTGAAGACTCGCTCGGGATCACCGCCAGAAAGAACATGATGCCGATGCAGCCTGGAGATGTGCCCGCAACCAATGCCGACACCACCGCGCTGGCGGATTGGGTGGGCTTCGCCCCCGACACGGATGTGCGCGATGGTGTGAGGCGCTTTGTCGACTGGTACACGGCCTATCACACGCGCAACGACACTGACTGATCCGGCGGGATGGTCTCACTCCTGCGGTTCAAGAACCGCGCGCAGCCTGTTCAGTGTGGCGACAAGATCACGCAGTTCATCGCGCCCAAAAGCGTTTTCGATGGCCGCGTATTTCGTCTTCGAGACATCCCACATATCGATGAACAGCGTCTCGCCGTCCTGTGTCAGGCGTATCACCCGCTGGCGGCGGTCGCGCGCCGGCACCGTCTCGATCAGGCCGCGCTCGGACAGGGTTCTGATGATCCGGCTGAGGGACGGGCCGAGGATCACGCAGCGCCGCGCAAGCGTTGTCGTGTCGAGCTCGATGCCGCCTGCGAGTGCCCGGATGACCCTCCATTGCGGCAGGGTCAGTCCTGCCGCACCGACATGGTCGCGGAACAGCGCGGTGACCGCCTCGCGGGCGCGCAACAGGGCGATGGTGAGCGAATCGTCATATCGCGGCGCCTCAGCCATCTTCGGCATCCCTTGTTTCCAGAAAGCCGTGAATGGTGTTGAACCGTTTCTCGGCGAAGCGGGAATCAATCTCCATCACCTCGAGCGACAGGGCGAAAGGCATGTCCTGCACCCTGGTGCGAAGCCAGCTCTCGGCGGCGGCATATATGTCGTCTGTCACCGTGACCCGAACAGCCTCGTCCCGCCCCTGACCCATGCGGAGTGTCATGTCGATGAAGCCGAGAGGCGGCTCGCCGCTGGCAATGCTGCACACATCGACGCGTGTGCCGCGGACCCGGATCCCGCCAAGCGGAAACACCCCGCTGTCATTCATGGCGTCGCGCATCACATCGCATAATTCCTGGAGATCGAGATGCGCCTCGAGATTGGCAGAATATTCAAAACTCAGATGCGCCATTCCGATGATGCCCGCCAGCTGTTGACTCGCCATTCAATTTACTTAACATGTGAATTAAATCAGATCAGCGTGTAAAGTCAATCCGGCAGGCACGGTCGCACGCGGCCACAAAGGGGGCGGGGCATCAATGTCATTCTCTGACAATCACGATCGCGCGAGGGGATTGTTGGCGCGCTATGCGGACAGGCCGATCCTGAACCGCATCGGCGGGGAGGATTGCGCGGCCCGGTCCGGCGCGACTTTCGAGACAGTCACGCCGATCGATCTGTCCGTGATCGGCACGGTCGCGCGCGGCGCGGCGGCGGATATCGATGATGCCGCGAAGGCCGCGCATGACGCGTTTCCTGCCTGGCGCGACATGGACGGGGCAAAGCGACGGGCTGTTCTGCACCGTATCGCCGACGGCATTGTCGAACGCGCCGACGAGATTGCGCTTCTGGAATCCGTGGATACCGGCCAGGCCATCCGTTTCATGTCGAAGGCGGCGCTTCGCGGAGCCGAGAATTTCCGGTTCTTTGCCGACAAGGCGCCCTATGCCCGCGACGGGCAGAGCCTGTTCGCCAGCGACCAGATGAATGTCACATCGCGGCGGCCGATCGGGCCGGTCGGGGTGATCACGCCCTGGAACACGCCCTTCATGCTGTCCACCTGGAAGATCGCGCCGGCGCTGGCGGCAGGATGCACGGTGGTTCACAAGCCTGCCGAGCTGTCGCCGGTCACGGCCCGTATCCTGATGGAAATCGCCGAGGAGGCGGGGCTGCCGCCGGGGGTGTGGAACCTTGTCAACGGCTTCGGCGAGGAAGCCGGGCGTGCCCTGAGCGAACACCCGATGATCAAGGCGATCGCCTTCGTTGGCGAGAGCGCAACCGGCAAGCTGATCATGAAGCAGGGCGCCGATACGCTGAAGCGGGTGCATTTCGAGCTTGGCGGCAAGAACCCGGTTGTGGTGTTCGCCGATGCCGATCTGGAACGCGCCGCGGATGCAGCCGCCTTCATGATCTTTTCGCTTAATGGCGAGCGGTGCACATCCTCAAGCCGCCTTCTTGTCGAAGCGTCGGTGCATGATGATTTCGTCGCCATCCTTGCCGACAAGGCAAAGCGACTGAAGATCGGCCATCCGCTTGACCCTGAGACTGTTGTCGGACCCCTGATCCATCCCGATCACGAATCAAAGGTGCTGTCCTATTTCGAGATTGCGCGCGCGGAAGGCGTGACCATCGCCGCCGGCGGCGAGAAGGTGACCGAGGGGGATTACGGTGCCGGCTGCTATGTCGCGCCGACCCTGTTCACCGGAGCGCGCCAGTCGATGCGGATCGCGCAGGAGGAAATATTCGGTCCGGTGCTGACAGCGATTCCGTTTGCTGACGAGGCCGAGGCGCTCGATCTTGCCAATGACGTCGCCTATGGCCTTGCCGGATATCTGTGGACTGGCGATGTCACCCGCGCCCTGCGGTTCAGCGATGGCATGGATGCTGGCATGATCTGGGTGAATTCGGAAAATCTGCGCCATCTCCCCACCCCGTTCGGCGGCACGAAGGAGTCGGGGATCGGCCGTGACGGCGGCGATTGGTCCTTTGATTTTTATATGGAAACGCGCAATGTGGCCTTTGCGACAGCGCCGCGCGCCGTTCCCAAACTCGGTCTCTAGGACAGGGTCATGCCAGTACCAGCCTTCAATCTCTACCCGCCATTCTCGATTGTGCGGGTCTCGCATACGGAGCTGATCGTCCGTGACCTTGCCGCCAGCCGCGCCTTCTATGTCGACACGCTCGGCCTTCAGGTCACCTTCGAGGACAGCGAGATCATCTGCCTTCGGGCGATGGAGGAGCGCGGCCACCATTGCCTGCTGCTTCGCAAGGGCGATGATCCCGCCTGCAGCTATCTGGCGTTCCGCGTGTTTTCCGAGGACGATCTCGACAAGGCAGCCGACTTTTTTGCCGCGAACGGGCATGCGACAGGCTGGGTCGAGCGTCCCTTTCAGGGGCGCACGCTCCGGGTTGCCGACCCTCATGGCATTCCGCTTGAATTCTATTTCGCCATGGACCGGCTTCCCGCGATCCACCAGCACTACGCCCTTTATCGCGGGGTGAAGCCGCTTCGGATCGACCATTTCAACTGTTTCTCGCCGCAAGTCGATGACAGTGTCGGTTTCTATAACGAGATCGGTTTCCGCACGACCGAATACACCGAGGACAAGGACACCGGACGCCTCTGGGCCGCATGGATGCACCGCAAGGGCGGTGTTCACGACATCGCCTTTACCAACGGACGGGGGCCGCGCCTTCACCATATCGCCTTCTGGGTGCCGACACCGATGAACATCATCGATCTTCTGGATGTGATGGCGACCACAGGATATGTCGACAGCATCGAGCGCGGCCCTGGCCGCCACGGCATCGCCAACGCCTTCTTCCTGTATATCCGCGACCCTGACGGGCATCGCACCGAGATCTACTGTTCCGACTACCAGACGGTCGACCCCGATCATGAGCCGATCCACTGGGACCTGACGGATCCGCAGCGCCAGACCCTGTGGGGGGCGCCGGCACCCCGGTCCTGGTTCGAGCAGGGCACGGTTTTCGCCGGTGCCGAAGTTCGGGATCCTGACCTGAAGGTTCAGCCGATTATCGCCCCCTGACGCGCCCCGCGAGGTCTGCCCCGGAGATACGCCATGACAAGTCTTATCAGTTTTCTGCATGATGGCGAGGCGCGCTTTGGCCGCCTTGATGGTGACATGGTCACGGATCTGACTGATGTCTTCGCCGGCAGGTTCGCCAGCCTCAGCGACGCTGCCAATCAAGGCGCGCTTGCCGCGCTGTACACCGCCGAGGGCGGGACCCGGATCGCCGCCGGAGATGTGACGCTGACGGCGCCGCTTTCATCGCCCGGCAAGATCATCTGTGTCGGGGTGAATTTCCCCGACCGCAACGCCGAATACAAGGATGGTCAGTCGGCGCCGGCGAACCCGTCGCTGTTCATCCGCTTTCCGGCTAGCTTTGTCGGGCATGGAGATGATCTGCGACGCCCGCCTGAATCCGAGCAGCTTGATTACGAAGGCGAGATTGCCGTCATCATCGGTGCCGGCGGCCGTCGCATACCGGCGGCAGCGGCATGGGACCATATAGCCGCGGTGACCCTGTGTAACGAAGGCACCATCCGCGACTGGGTCCGGCACGCCAAGTTCAACGTGACCCAGGGCAAGAATTTCGAGAAATCGGCGGCGATGGGCCCGGGGCTGCTGGCCTTCACCGGGCCGGACATGCTGGCCGATATCGAGCTGACGACGCGGGTGAATGGCGAGTTGCGCCAGCAGGACCGCACCAGCCGCATGATCTTCTCCTTCACCGATATCATCGCCTATGTCTCGACTTTTGCGACCCTGGCGCCCGGAGATATTCTCGTCTGCGGCACGCCGACCGGCGCCGGAGCGCGGTTTGATCCGCCGAAATGGCTCCGGCCAGGTGATATTGTCGAGATTTCCGCCGATGGTCTTGGTACGCTTGCCAACGGCGTGTACGACGAGGAGGTCTAGGCGATGCCAGTCATGTCAGCGGATCAGGTTGCAGCCGCGGGCGAGGCGCTGTTCGCGGCCGAGCGTGACCGGTCCCAGACGCGGCTGATGACCGCCGCCAATCCGGGCATGGACATGGATGACGCCTACGCCGTGCAGGCCGCTTTCGTCGATCGCAAGCTTGCCGCTGGCGGCAGCATTCGCGGCTGGAAGATCGGGCTGACATCTAAGGCCATGCAATATGCTCTCAATATCGACATTCCGGACAGCGGCATCCTGTTCGAGGACATGTTCTTCGACCATCGCGGCACAGTGCCGGCAGGCCGCTTCATCGAGCCGCGGATCGAGGCTGAGATCGCCTTCATCATGGACCGTGACCTTGCCGGCGGCGATGTCACCGGCGCGGATGTGATCGCCGCGACGCGGGCTGTGGCGCCGGCCCTGGAGATCCTCGACACGCGCATCTTCCGTGCCGATCCCGACACCGGTGCGCAGCGCACGGTTCTTGACACCATTTCGGACAATGCGGCGAATGCCGGTGTTGTCCTTGGCGATGCCACGCATGATGTGGGGGGCTTCGATCTTCGCTGGGTCGGGGCGATTGTCTCGCGCGATGACGAGGTCGAGGAAACAGGCCTTGGCGCCGGGGTGCTGAACGACCCGGTGGAAAGTATGGTCTGGCTGGTGCATCGTCTTGCCAGATACGGCGCCGGGCTTCGCGCTGGCGACGTGGTTCTGTCGGGAAGCTTCATCCGTCCGATTGAGGCCACGCCGGCAAGCCGGTTTCACGCCGATTACGGCCCTTTCGGCACGGTCGATATCAATTTTGAATAGGCGGACAGCGCCGCTGTCCTTTTCGGGAGAGACCACATGGCAGCACCGGTGAACAGCTTCAAGCAATCGCTGAAGGAGGGCCGGCAGACCATCGGATGCTGGCTGACCCAAGGCACTGCGATCGCTGCCGAGATTGCCGCGACAGCCGATTTCGACTGGCTGCTGATCGATACCGAACATTCGCCGAACGATCTGCCATCGGTCCTGGCGCAGCTTCAGGCCATCGCCGGCTATGACGCTGCTGCCGCGGTACGTCCCCATATCGGCGAGACGCATGTGATCAAGCAGATTCTCGACCTTGGCTGCCAGACGCTGATCGTGCCGATGGTGGAAAGCGCCGCTCAGGCCGAGATGCTGGTGCGGTCGATGCGCTACCCGCCAAACGGCATTCGCGGGGTCGGGGGTGCGGGCGCGCGCGCGACCGGCTTTTCAAGCCATGCCGATTATCTGACCACCGCGGATGATCAGATGTGCCTTGTCGTGCAGATCGAGAACAAGGCCGGACTCGAGGCGCTCGATGATATTCTGGCGGTGGATGGCGTTGACGCCGTGTTTATCGGGCCGTCCGACCTCAGCGCCAATCTTGGCCATATCGGCAATCCTGGCCAGCCGGAGGTGGTCAAGGCCGTGCAGACCGCACTCGACAAGATCGCCGCGTCGGACAAGGCGTCCGGGATCATGGCGCTCGATCCGGCGGCGGCGAAAGCCTATCTGGCGCGCGGCGTTGATTTTGTCGCCGTCTCGATCGACGCACGCACGCTGGCCCTCAGTCTGCGTGCCATAGCTGCCGATATGCGCGCCCGCTAGCCTCCCTGTCCGCGCCCATTCCGGACGCTCTGCGGCATTTCGCGCGCAACCCCTGTCTTGCACTGATCCCGCCGCGATGCGACCTATCAGGTCTGACCGGTACAGACAGGGAACATCGGTGGAAATCGTCTGGTTCAAACGCGACCTGAGGGTCGAGGATCACACCCCGCTTGCCAGCGCCGCGGCGGCCGCCGGCGGCCGCGTGATCCCGCTCTATATCCTTGAGCCTGATCTATGGGCGCAGCCCGACATGTCCCGCCGGCATTTCGATTTTCTCGGCGAATGCCTGACTGGGCTGGACGCCAGCCTCTCCGCGGTTGGACAGCCGCTGGTGCTTCGCGTCGGGGACGCGGTGGCGGTGCTTTCGGATATTTGCGCCAGACATCAGGTCACCCGCATCCGCACCCATCAGGAAACCTGGAACCACTGGACCTATGACCGCGACAGGCGGGTCATGGCCTGGGCGCGGGCGGCAGGAGTCGAGATCATCGAGGAGCAGCAGTTCGGCGTGCATCGACGGCTGCCGTCACGTCGTGGCTGGGCCGGAAAATGGGACAGGATGATGGATTGTCCGGTAACGGCCCCGCCAGCGGCGCTGTCTGCGACCGGCATTGACAGTGACACCTGGCCGGACGCGGAGGCACTGGGGCTTGGCCAAGCCGACTGCCCGCGGCGCCAGCCTGGCGGACGCCGGGCAGGGCTCGAGCGGATGAACAGCTTCTTTGCGTTGCGCGGCAGGTCCTACCGCTTCACCATGTCATCGCCTGTCACCGCGGCGGCAAGCTGCTCGCGCCTGTCGCCCTATCTGGCCTTCGGGGTGCTGTCGATGCGTGAGGTCTGGCAGGAAAGCGGGCGGCAGAAGGCCGGGCTTGCCACCCGCCCACCAGCGGACAGGCGCGGCTGGTCGCAATCGATCCGCAGCTTTGAAAGCAGGCTTCACTGGCATTGCCATTTCATCCAGAAGCTTGAAGACGAGCCGCGTGCCGAATTCCGCTCCTTCCATTCCGCCTATCGGACTCTCGACAAATCACATGAGAAAGCTGGTGAATTTCTGGACGCCTGGCAACAGGGGCGGACCGGCTACCCGCTTGTCGACGCCTGCATGCGCTCACTGGCGGCGACAGGCTGGCTGACCTTCCGTATGCGCGCCATGGTGATGAGTTTCGCCGCCTATCATCTGTGGCTTGACTGGCGGGCGCCGGCATTGCATCTGGCGCGGCAGTTCACCGATTACGAGCCCGGCATCCATTACAGCCAGTGCCAGATGCAGTCCGGCATCACCGGCATCAACACCATACGCATCTACAACCCGCTGAAACAGTCGCAGGAACAGGACCCAGACGGCAGTTTCATTCGCCGCTGGGTGCCCGAGCTGGCGGCGATGCCGACCGGCCTGATCCATACCCCCTGGGCGAAGCCTGAGGCGGCGCCGGACTACCCTGCGCCGCTTGTCGAGGAGCGCGCCGCCCGCCGCGCCGCGGCCGATGCGATGTTCGCCCTGCGAAAGTCGCGCGCCCATGCCAGCGAGGCCGCGGTTGTCGTTGAACGCCATGGAAGCCGCAACAGCCGCGGTTTCGTGTCGGACCGGACGCCGCCCGGGCGCAGGCGGCCCGGCTCTCGAACGGCGTCGCAGAATCAGATGGAACTCGATCTGTGAAGGCGATAGGCTCCGGCGGCTGAGGAGCAGGACCATGACCGTTTCACAATCCGACATGCAGCAGATGATAGAAGCCCTGACCGGGCCGGTGCGGGCCGCAGGCGATGCCATCATGGCCATCCATGCCGAGGGCGTCGCCGCGCGTGACAAGCCCGATGGATCGCCGGTGACCGATGCTGACGAGGCGGCCGAAGCCATTCTTCTCGCCGCACTTGCCGAAGTCGCCCCGCGGATTCCTGTGGTGTCCGAGGAAAATGCCGCAAGCCATGCGATGGCGCCGCCATCCAGCTTTTTTCTTGTCGATCCCATCGACGGCACCAGAGAGTTTCTGCGGCCCGACGGCAACGGTGCCTTCACCGTGAATATCGGCCTGATCATGGAGGGCGCCCCGGTCATGGGGATGGTGCTGGCGCCGGCGCATGATCGTCTGTTCACCGGCATCGTCGGGCAAGGCGCCGAAGAGATGGCAAAGGGCCTGCGGCGCGGAATCACGGTCCGCGACGTTCCGGCAAGCGGCCTGGTCGCGGTGGCAAGCCGCTCGCACCGTGATGACGCGACGAATGACTGGCTCTCACGTCATGACATCACCGAAACCGTGAGCACCGGATCAAGCGTGAAATTCTGCCTTGTCGCGGCGGGGGAGGCGGATGTCTATCCGCGTTTTGGCCCGACAATGGAATGGGATACGGCAGCTGGCGATGCCGTGCTTCGCGCTGCCGGCGGCCGTATGGAATATCCGCAAGGCGGGATCTTCGCCTATGGCAAGCCGGAATACCGGAACGGCCCGTTCATCGCCTATGGCGGGTTCAGGCCGTAAACCGTATCACCCGCGTCCGATGAAGGGCATTTTCGGGGCCATCACCGTGATGAACTGGACATTCGCGTCCAGCGGCATCTCCGCCATATGCAGCACCGATGTCGCGACATGCGCGACATCCATCACGGCTTCGGCACGGATCGATCCGTCGGCCTGGGGCACACCCTTGGTCATCGGCTGCGCCATTTCGGTGAGCGCGTTGCCGATATCGATCTGCCCGCAGACAATGTCAAACGGGCGGCCATCCAGCGACAGGCTGCGGGTCAGCCCGGTGATGGCATGTTTTGTCGAGGTGTAGGGCGCCGATCCGGGGCGCGGCGCATGGGCCGAAACCGACCCGTTATTGATGATCCGCCCGCCCTGCGGCGATTGGGATCGCATGGCGGCGAAGGCCGCGCGGGCGCACAGGAACGATCCGGTCAGGTTGATCCGCACCACATCCATCCAGTCATCAAGGCTCGTCTCGTCAGGGGTGCGGGGGGCGCTGCCGCGCCCGGCATTGTTGAACAGCACATCGATGCGCCCCCATTCCTCGACCGCGCGCGTGAAAATCCGCGCGACAGCGTCAGGGTCGCCGACATCGCCTGCAAGCACCAGCGCGTCGGGATGTCCGTCTGCTGTCGCGGCGAGTGTATCCGCGTTCCGGCCCACAAGCCCGACGCGATAGCCGGCATCGAGAAACGCCTTTGTGGTGGCGGCGCCGATGCCGCGTCCGGCCCCGGTGATGATGATTGATTTCTTCATGATGATGGTCCCTTTCCTGGCAGCAGCATAGTGAGGGCTGTCGAATGCGTCCATCCTGCGCGCCGCCATGCGTAGGCGGTGGTTGCATTGCGCGGCGGATTTTTCTACCTGTTGGTCATCATTCCTGATGCCCGGTCTTGTGAAGGATTTCGCGTGGGAACGCCAACCGCCTTTGTCATCCACCCTGATGTGCGCACCATGCCGCTGCCGCGAAGCGCCGATGCCATGCTTGAAGAGGCGGCGCAGCTCGCCGGAGCTATCGGCCTTGAGGTGATCCATGCCGAAACTGTGGCGCTCTACAAGCCGCGCGCAGGCACCTTCCTGGGAAGCGGTGTTGTGGACCGCCTCGCCGACATGGCCGAAGACGCCGATGACCCGCTCATCATCGTCAATACCGGCCTCAGCCCGGTGCAGCAGCGCAACCTCGAGACAGGCACCAAATGCAAGGTCATCGATCGCACGGCCCTGATCCTGGAAATTTTCGGGGCGCGTGCCCAGACCCATGCTGGACGGCTTCAGGTCGAACTGGCGGCGCTGACCTTCCAGCGAAGCCGGCTGGTGCGAAGCTGGACCCACCTTGAACGCCAGCGCGGCGGCGGCGGGTTCCTTGGCGGCCCGGGCGAGCGCCAGATCGAGCTCGACCGGCGGATGCTGATGGACCGCGTCGTGCGCATCAGGAGGGAGCTGAAGGAGGTCGAGCGCACCCGTCATCTGCAGCGCGGCAACCGCTCGCGCGGCGAGGTGCCGACTGTGGCGCTGATCGGCTATACCAATGCCGGCAAGTCAACGCTGTTCAACAGGCTGACCGGGGCCGGAGTGCTCAGCAAGGACATGCTGTTCGCGACCCTTGATCCGACCATGCGGGCTGTCACTCTGCCATCGGGGAGGCAGATCGTGCTTGCCGACACTGTCGGTTTCATCAGCCAGCTGCCGACCGAGCTTGTCGAGGCGTTCAAGAGCACGCTTGAGGAGGTGGTGCAGGCCGACCTTCTTCTTCATGTTCATGACGCGGCATCGCCTCTGGTTGCCGAGGAGGCGGATGACGTCCGCGGCGTGCTTGCCGATCTCGGCATCGACGAGGACCAGCAGGCTGGCCGCCTTCTCAATGTGATGAACAAGTCCGACCTTCTTGAGGCCGGCGACCCGGCGCGCGAGGCGCTGGCGAATCTGTTCGATGACGGCTGCTTCACTTCGGCCATGGATGGTGACGGCATCGAGGGTCTGCTTGCGGCGATTGAGGCGCGTCTTGGCAGCGGTCGCCGCACTGCCAGCGTCACCATCGGGCCGGCTGATGGCGCCGCGCGGGCCTGGCTTCATGCCCGCGGCAAGGTTGAGGAATGCCGCATGGGCGAGGCCGGAGACGAGACCATCCTGGTGGCAATGGATGACGCCGACTGGGCGCGGTTTGGCGCGCGCTGGCCGGCGCTTGCGAACTAG
>JBMHCH010000033.1:0-10867 GCA_049890015.1 Puniceispirillaceae bacterium (SeqCode) | reverse complement strand
GCGGGTACCATACCGAGCGAAAATACTGCCTTTACCACATGCGTCGATCCTGTTTCGCCCCCAGTCTTTCAGCCGGTGTCTCGCTGCCGCGTTCCGGTGTCGGCTGAAATGGTGGAGGCGCCGGGTACCGCCCCCGGGTCCGCTCTGCTTATTTCACAGCACGTTTATCGCCATAGCCGGCAAGCCGGCATCCCCAATATAGGCCCAGCCATGAGTCTTTGGAAGCTCTGTTTTCCGGGCTGTCCGCGCCAGCGGTGCCATTGCCGCTTGATCACCCCCGGGCGGCGTGCCACCTTGCCGTAGGTTTCGACCATGACCGGATGGGGTGATGCAGCAATATCTCGATCTTCTTTCGCGTGTCCTTGATGAAGGCGTTGACCGCGGCGACCGCACCGGGACCGGGACGCGTGCCGTCTTCGGTCATCAGATGCGGTTCGATCTCGCCGAAGGCTTCCCGCTCCTGACCACGAAGAAGCTTCACACGCGCTCGATCATCCATGAATTGCTGTGGTTCATCCGCGGCGACACAAACATCCGCTACCTGCAGGAAAACGGCGTCTCGATCTGGGATGAATGGGCCGACGAGAAGGGCGACCTTGGCCCGGTCTATGGCAAGCAGTGGCGGCGCTGGCAGGGTCCTGACGGGACCGAGATCGACCAGCTTTCCGATCTTGTCGCGGCCATCAGGGCAACGCCGGAATCGCGGCGCCTGATGCTGTCCGCCTGGAACCCTGCCGACCTTCCGAACATGGCCTTGCCGCCCTGCCATTGCCTGTTCCAGTTTTTTGTCGCCGAGGGGCGGCTGTCCTGCCAGCTCTATCAGCGCAGCGCCGATATTTTCCTTGGCGTGCCGTTCAACATCGCCTCCTATGCGCTGCTGACCCATATGATCGCGGCGGTCTGCGGGCTGAAGGCGGGGGAGTTCGTCCATACGCTTGGCGACGCGCATCTCTATCACAACCATTTCGACCAGGCGCGTCTGCAGCTGACCCGCAGCCCCGGGCCGCTGCCGCAGCTTGTCATGCACCGGGTGCCTGACAGCATCGATGAGTTCGCCTTCGCCGATTTCGAGATCACCGGCTATGCCGCCGAGCCGAATATCCCGGCGCCGATCGCGGTCTGACGATGGCTGACCCTCTTGAAATGGTGGCTGTCGTCGCGATGGCTGAAAACCGTGTCATTGGCGATGGCAGCGGTCTGATCTGGCACCTGCCGGCGGATCTGAAACGGGTGAAGGCGCTGACCATGGGATGCCCGCTGATCATGGGGCGGCGTACCTGGGAATCAATCGGCAGGGCGTTGCCCGGGCGGGCCAGCGTGGTGATGACGCGTGACGGCTCATGGGCGGCAGAGGGCGCGCTGCGCGCCGGTGACATGGACGAGGCGCTTGCCCTGTCGCGCGACTGGATCAGGGTCACAGAAGGCGCGCGGTCCGAGATCATTCTGTTTGGCGGCGGCGAGATCTATGCCGCCGGTCTGCCGCTGTGCAACCGGGTCGAGGCGACGACTGTCGCCATGGCGCCGGATGGCGGACCGAATGCGGCGTTCTTCCCGCTGCTGGAGGCGGGGGACTGGCACCATCAGCTGCTGGAAGAGGTCGCGGCGGACGGCGATGTGCCGGCCTACCGCTACGAACGTTTCACGCGCAGGGTGCCGGTGACGGTCTAGACCGTCATGCCGTCATTCTGTACCCGTCTATTCGATGACGATCTTCGGGCCGGCCTTCACCGCGCCGCCTAGCTGCGCCATCACGGCGGCGGCGATGGCGCGGTAATGCGCCGCGTGCGGGCCGTCCGGGTCCTTCGCCACAATCGGCGTTCCTTCATCGGATGTCGCGCGGATAGTCATTTCCAGCGGCACTTCGCCAAGGAAGGGCGCGCCGATGCGCGCCGCCTCGGCTGCCGCCCCGCCATGGCCGAACACCTCGTGCCGGCCGCCGCAGTCAGGGCAGATGAAATGGCTCATATTCTCGATGATGCCGAGAACCGGCACATTCACCTTGCGGAACATGTTCAGACCCTTGCGGGCATCGATCAGCGCCAGATCCTGCGGCGTCGAGACAATGACCGCGCCAGACAGCGCCGCGCGCTGCGAGAGTGTCAGCTGCGCATCGCCGGTGCCTGGCGGCATGTCGATCACCAGCACATCGAGATCATCCCAGGCGACATCGCGAAGCATCTGTTCGATGGCGCTCATCACCATGGGGCCTCGCCAGATGGTCGGCGCGTCTTCGGCGACAAGATAGCCGATCGACATGGTCTGCAGGCCCCAGGCCTCGATTGGATAGATCTTCTTGCCGTCGCTCTGCGGCTTCAGGTTCTTGCCGATCAGCCGCGGCAGTGACGGGCCATAGATGTCGGCGTCCAAGATGCCGACCTTCTTGCCGCTGGCGGAAAGTGCCAGCGCCAGATTGATGGATGTTGTGGATTTGCCGACACCGCCCTTGCCGGAGGCGACGGCGATCAGGTCGCGGTCCGGTTTCAGCGGTTCGCGAGAGGCCGGCTGGCCGCTGCCGATGGGGGTGCCGGGTGGTGTGTCGCCATCCTGCGGCTGCCCGCCCTGCGGCGGCGCGCCCGCGCCCTGATGGGCGGTCAGCATCGCGGTCGCCGACAACACGCCGTCCAGTGCGCGAACGGCGCTTTCGCTGGCGGTCCTGATGGCATCCGCGCTGTCTTTCTCGGACGGATCGATTTCAATGGTGAAGCCGACATGACCGTCCTTGATGACAATGCCCGACACCTGGCCACCCGCGACAAGGTCATGCGAGCGCCCGGGCGCGGTCACTGTTTCCAGCGCTGCCGACACCTGCTGTTCTGACAATTCGTTAGCCATTCTTGAAATCACCCGCGCGTGTGCAAATATGTTGTCTACCTCGGGGTGACATAGGCCGTCGGGCCCGGTTTTGCAACAGGATGTGGCAACCGGAAGCACCAGGCGAACTGCCGCTCCGAACGTATCCGGTGCCAATATCACCCCGTCCGTCCGGCCGGGGTGTTGGTGCCACACAAAAACCGGTTTGCGATGGAGTAGGCACATCATGCCTTGGAATAATCAGGGCGGCGGCGACGGCGGCGGTCCGTGGGGCGGCTCAGGCGGCGGCGGAGGTCGCGGTGGCGGCAACGGCGGCAACCCGTGGGGCCAGGGGGGCGGCGGATCGCCCCAGGATTTCGACAAGGTCATGCGCCAGGGGCGCGACGCGCTTGGCAAGCTGTTGCCGAGCGGCGGCAAATCCCTGTCGCTTCTCGTCATTATTGCCATTGCGATCTGGGCGGTGACCGGATTCTACCGGGTGAACCCGCAGCAGCAGGGCGTGGTTCTCCGCTTCGGAGAATGGGTGCGGACGACTGCCCCGGGCCTTCATTATCACATCCCCTATCCGGTGGAATCCGTGATGACGCCAGAGGTCACGCGCGACAACCGGATCGAAATCGGCTTCCGTGATGTCAGCGGAAACAGCTCGTCGCGGCGCGATATCGCCGATGAAAGCCAGATGATCACCGGCGACGAGAATATCGTCGATATCGATTTCGTGGTGTTCTGGCGGATCTCGGATGCCGGCCAGTATCTGTTCAACCTCGCCGAACCGGACGAAACCATCAAGGTCGCCGCCGAGGCTGTCATGCGTGAGATCATCGGTCGCACGCCAATCCAGACGGCGCTAACAGAGGGGCGCCAGGATATCCAGTCGCAGGCCCGCGCGCAGCTCCAGGAACTGCTTGACGAATATGGGTCGGGCGTGCGTGTCCGCGATGTCCAGCTTCTGGCGGTTGACCCGCCATCGGACGTCATTGACGCCTTCAACGAAGTCCAGCGCGCCCGTCAGGACCGCGACAGGCTGAAGAACGAGGCGGAAGCCTTCCGGAACGATATCGTCCCGCGGGCGCGTGGTGCCGCGGCCAAGCTGATCGCCGAGGCCGAGGCGTACCGGGCCGAAGTGGTCAACCGCGCGGCAGGTGACGCGTCACGTTTTGACCAGGTTTACGAGGCCTACAAGTCGAATCCTGATGTCACCAAGGAGCGCATCTATATCGAGACCGTCGAGGAGATCTTCTCCAATGTCGAGAAGATCATCATTGACGAGCCCGCCGGGGGCAGCGGCGTTGTGCCGTACCTGCCGCTTCGCGAGCTGAACAAGAATTCGGGAGGTAGCTGATATGGGTGTCACCCGTCTTGTCACGCTGATCGTCGGCGCGGTGCTGGTTGTGTCCGGCTTCAGCGCCTTCTTTACCGTCAACCAGACGCAGCAGGCGCTGGTGCTGCAGTTCGGCGAGCCGAAGCGCACCATCCAGGAGCCGGGCCTTGCGTTCAAGATGCCGTTCATCCAGGACGTCATCTATTACGAGAAGCGTGTTCTCAGCCTGATTCCGCAGGACGCCGAAGAGGTCATCCTGTCGGACCAGAAACGTCTTCAGGTCGATGCCTATGCGCGGTATCGGATCGAAGATCCGCTGCTGTTCTACCAGACAGTCCGCAACGAGCGCGGTGCGCGCGGCAGGCTTGAGGCCATCATCGACTCGTCGGTTCGGCGGGCGCTTGGCCGCGAGACCCTGGCTTCGATCCTGACCGGTCAGCGGAACGACATCACCCGCTCGATCGGTGAAGAGGTGAACGCGTCCGTGGCGTCGCTTGGCATCCAGATCATCGATGTCCGGCTGCGCCGCGCGGATTATCCGACGGCAACCAGCCAGAACATCTTCAACAGGATGAAGTCCGAGCGTGAACGCGAAGCCAAGGAGTTTCGCGCGACGGGTGAGGAAGAGGCACAGAAGATCCGTGCCGACGCCGAGAAGACACGGACTGTGATCATCTCCGAAGCCCAGCGCGAGGCGCAGGAAAACCGTGGTACCGGCGATGCCGAGGCGATCCAGATCTATGCTGACAGCTTCGGCCAGGACGCCGAGTTCTTTGCCTTCTACCGGTCGATGGAAGCCTATCGCAAGTCGATGGGAAGCAACGACACATCGATGGTTCTGTCGCCTGACAGCAGCTTCTTCCGGTTCTTCAAGGACAAGAGCGGAACCGGCCAGAACTAGCCTCAGGTCGGAATTGATCACATCTCTGCCATGTTTTGGTCAAGGAACCATCCTTTGATCCTGGCAGACAGCGGGAGCGCGAAGGCGCTCCCGCCAATGAAAATTCGTTTCTGACAGGAGACCCGACTCCATGCTGATGAGGTACCTCAAGCCGCTTCCGGTGATGACCGGTGTGGCGATTATGTTCACGACCCTTGCCGTCGGCGCCGCAGAGCGGCCTGACAGTTTCGCCGATCAGGTCGAGCGTCTGTCGCCAGCAGTGGTCAACATCTCGACAACCACGATCGTCAATGACGCGCCTGCGATGGACATGCCGCAATTCCCGCCAGGCTCGCCCTTCGAGGAATTTTTCCGCAATTTCGGCGACAAGAACCAGCAGCGCCGCGCGGCCTCGCTTGGATCGGGGTTCATCATCGATGATGCCGGCATCGTGGTAACGAACTTCCATGTGATCGAGAATGCCGAGGAAATCACCGTCACGCTGGCGGATGAGACAGTATTCACCGCCGAGGTTCTGGGTCAGGACCAGAAGACCGACATCGCTGTTCTGAAGATCGATCCCGGCGATACGGATCTGACGGCTGTTCCGTTTGGCGACTCCGACAGTCTCCGCGTTGGTGACTGGGTCCTTGCCATCGGCAACCCGTTCGGTCTTGGCGGCACGGTGACCGCCGGCATCGTCTCGGCGCGCGGCCGCGATATCGGTAATGGTCCCTATGATGACTTCATTCAGACGGACGCCTCGATCAACCGCGGCAACTCCGGCGGCCCGCTGTTCAACACTGATGGCGAGGTGATCGGCATCAACACCGCGATTTTCTCGCAGTCCGGCGGTTCGGTCGGCATCGGTTTCGCGATTTCCTCGAATCTGGCGAAGCGGGTCACCACGCAGCTTGCCGAGTTCGGCACGACACGGCGCGGCTGGCTGGGTGTCTTCATCCAGGAGGTTACGCCTGATATTGCGGACTCGCTCGGCCTCGACCAGTCGGGTGGCGCGCTGGTCAGCTCGGTCAACGAGAAGAGCCCCGCCGACGAGGCCGGTCTCGAGCCTGGTGACGTGATCATCAGCTTCGACGGCAAGATGATCGAGAAAATGCGCGATCTTCCCCGCATCGTCGCGGAGACCGACATCGGTGCCACGGTTGATGTGCGGCTGATCCGCAACGGCAAGGAAATGGGTGTTCAGGTCACCATCGGGGAGCTTGAGAAGGCGGAGCTTGTCGGCCTTGTCAGCGAAGAGGAGCCGAAGGGTGACATCGAAACCTTCGACAGGCTCGGCTTCAGCGTCGACAACCTTACGCCGGAACTTGCTGCCGAGCTTGGTCTCGACAGCGAGGTGAAAGGCGTTGTCGTCACCGAGGTCGTCGAGGGCGGGCCGGCCTTCGCCAAAGGGCTCGAAGTTGGCAATATCGTCAAGCGTTTCGGTCAGCGCCGTGTCGAGAACGCGGCCGACCTCGCCAGATCGGTGGCGGAAACGCTGGATGCCGGACGGGCAGGGGTGCTGCTTCTTGTCGAGAATGGCGGGCGCGAGCGGTTCATCCAGATCGGCTTTGCCAAGGAATAGCCGGGTCAGACCGGCATCGGAAAATCGTGATGAGGGGCCGGCGGAATGCTGGCCCCTTTTTCATGGTCCTCGGTGAAGGGAAGAGGCGTTCAGCCGGACACGAAGTCGTCCTGACAATAGCCTTGCAGATACAGGAGTCCCCGCAGATCGGTATAATTCAGCTGAAGCGCCACGGCCTCGCGCAGAAGCGGCTTGCCCTGGAAGGCGACGCCGAACCCGGCCGCCTGAAGCATCGGCAGGTCATTCGCCCCGTCACCGATGCAGGCCGCATCGGCAGCGCTGATGCCGAGCTCGGCACAGTAATGTGCCAGGAAGCGCGCCTTGGCATTGCTGTCCAGAACCGGTTTCGCCACCCTGCCGAGCAGTTTCCCGCCCTCCATCTCCAGAACATTGGCATGATGTCCGGTGAAGCCACAGCGCGCTGCTATTGGCCCGGTAATGGCGGTGAATCCGCCTGAAATCAGGTAACAGGCGGCGCCAGCGGCGCGCATGGTGCCAACCAGCTCCCTTGCGCCTCCGGAAAGGGTTGCGGCGGCAAGCGCCTGTTCCACGATGCCTGAAGGCTTGCCGGCAAACAGTGCCAGCCGTTCATCCAGTGCCGCCTCGAAATCCAGCTCGCCGCGCATGGCACGCGCTGTGATCGGCAGGACGGCGTCCGAAAGCCCGGCAATATCGGCCATGTCGTCAAGCGTTTCCGATGTGACGATCGTGCTGTCCATATCCGCGATCAGAAGGGGCTTTTTCCGCCCGGCGCGTGGCACGATGTTCACGTCGAGATCAAGCTCGGCGCCGGCCGCCCGAAGATCCGGCAAGGCGTCACCAGCACTGTCGTCGACTGCTATCTCGACCGCCCGGCCTTCGGCCAGAGTGAGCGCGCTTTCCGGATTGCCGGTCAGGCCGGTGCCGGCAAGGAGCAGCAGAGCCTTGTCGATATCGACATCATGCCGTGTCGAGCTTGAAAAAACGGCGATCTGGTGCAAAGGTGCGCGTCCTTCCCCTCTGGTCGGAACAGCGGCGTTCCGTGGCAGGTGACGGTAAAGCACAGAAGCTCATGGCTGACCACAGTGAAATCGCTTCCGCCGTCGCGGCTGGGCGCTATCTGATGATTTGCGGACCTACCGCCGCCGGCAAGTCACGGCTGGCTCTCGCCCTTGCCGAGCAGAGCGGGGGAACCGTTATCAATGCCGACTCCATGCAGCTCTACAGCGATCTGCGGGTTGTGACAGCCCGGCCTGGCCCCGAGGATGAAGCGCGGGCACCACACCGCCTCTATGGCATTCTCGACGGGGCAACCCGGGCATCCGTCGCCGCCTGGCTGGATCTGGTGGCCGGCGAGGTGGATGCGGCGCGACAGGCCGGAACGCTGCCGATCATTGTCGGGGGCACAGGCATGTATCTGCAGGCCGCCCTTGACGGGATCGCGCCCATCCCGCAGGTGCCCGATGATATTCATCGGGCCTGTCAGGATGATCTTGCGGCGGCGGGGGGCGCCGCATTCCGCGCTGCCCTGGCGCAACTTGATCCGGTGACAGCGGACCGGCTGTTCGATGGCGACAGCCAGCGGCTGGTGCGGGCCATGGGGGTGGTGCGCGCCACCGGCCGTCCGATCAGCGCCTGGCAATCCGATCCGCATCAGGGGGCGGTGTCGGGGCAGGCTGTCTGCATCGCCATGCTGCCCCCGCGCGACGAGACCTACAGCCGTATCAATCTGCGTTTCGAAATGATGATGAATACCGGCGCCCCCGAGGAGGTCGAGGCGCTGATTGGGCGGCGGCTCGATCCGTCGCTTCCGGTGATGAAGGCGCTTGGTGTACGCGAGATCGGTGCGATGCTGGCTGGTGAGATCGGACGGGACCGGGCGATAGAACTGGCAAGTCGCGACAGCCGCCATTATGCAAAGCGCCAGATGACATGGATTCGGAATAATTTTAATGCTCAAATGACAATTTCAGAGAAACTTTCAGAAAGATTGATCCAAAGAATCTTTTCACTTCTGTCAAAATAAAGTTGACCTGACTGCCCGTGCAAGCTATGACATCTATCTGTGAGGATTGAGTATTCCTCCGGAGGGTTCACAATTCAATCAGCCAGATGACCAGCGCCATCCCGGGTGGAGGGCGCTGTTGCAATGTCGTCTGGGGGTGACAAGACAAGGAATGGGACAATGCCAAAATCCGCACCGGCGGCCGGCGAAAAGAAGACAGATGGCGCGCAGCAGGCGCAGATGATGCCCGGTGCCGAGGTATTGCTGAAGGCGCTCGAGGACGAGGGTGTCGAGGTTGTGTTCGGCTATCCGGGCGGCGCCGTGCTTCCGATCTATGACGCGCTGTTCAAGAACAACAAGATCAAGCATATCCTTGTCCGGCACGAACAGGCTGCCGTCCATGCCGCCGAGGGCTACGCGCGCTCGACCGGCAAGACCGGTGTCGTTCTTGTGACATCCGGCCCCGGGGCGACCAACGCCGTGACCGGTCTGACCGATGCGCTTATGGACTCGGTTCCTGTTGTCTGTCTGACCGGCCAGGTGCCGACCCATCTGATCGGCAATGACGCCTTCCAGGAAGCCGATACCACGGGGATCACCCGCGCCTGTACCAAGCATAACTACCTTGTGAAGGATGGCGAAAAGCTTCAGCCAACCGTGATCGAGGCGTTTCATGTCGCGTCCTCAGGGCGCCCGGGTCCGGTTCTGATCGACCTGCCCAAGGATATCCTTATGAAGGAGACAGCCTACCGGCAGGATGCTGTCCGCAAGGTGGCCACGGCGCGCTATCAGCCGAAGACGGACCCTGATCCAGCGGCCATAAGCGCTGCTGTCGACATGATGGTGCGTGCCGAGCGTCCGATCATCTATGGCGGTGGCGGGCTGGTCAATTCCGGACCGAGGGCATCGGAACTGCTGACCGAACTGACCGAATATACCGGCTGGCCCACGACGATGACCCTGATGGGGCTTGGTGCGCTGTCGGCGGCGAACAAGCATTTTCTTGGCATGCTTGGCATGCATGGCACCTATGAAGCCAACCTTGCCATGCATGGCTGCGACCTGATGCTCAATCTAGGCGCGCGGTTCGATGACCGTGTGACTGGGCTTCTCAGCGGCTTTTCGCCCAATTCAACGAAGATTCACTGCGACATCGACCCGTCCTCGATCAACAAGAACGTAGCTGTCGACCTGGCGGTGATCGGCGACGCGACGAAGATTCTTGAGGCGCTTCTTGCCGAGATGAAGAAGCGTGGCTTCAAGCCGCACAGGACATCGCTTGACAAATGGTGGGGCCAGATCGAGGGCTGGCGCAAGCGTGACTGCCTGAAGTTCAACCAGACAGGCAGCATCATCAAGCCGCAGCACGCCATCAAGCGTCTGTGCGAGATGACGTCCGGCCATGACGTCTATGTGACAACAGAGGTCGGCCAGCACCAGATGTGGGCCGCGCAATATTTCGATTTCCATCTTCCGAACCGCTGGATGACCTCGGGCGGTCTCGGCACCATGGGCTACGGCCTTCCGGCTGCCGCCGGCGTGCAGGTGGCGCATCCCGATGCCACGGTCATCGATATCGCCGGCGAGGCGTCCTTCATGATGAACATGCAGGAGCTTTCCACGCTGTCGCAGTACAATCTTCCGGTGAAGATGTTCATTATCAACAATGAATGGATGGGCATGGTGCGCCAGTGGCAGGAGCTGATCCATGGCGGTCGCTATTCGGAATCCTACAGCGCCTCGCTTCCGGATTTCGTCAAGCTTGCCGATACCTTCAACATGACCGGTCTTGTCGCGCAGACAGCAGACGATCTGGACAGCGTCATCACGCAAATGCTTGAAACGCCGGGTCCGGTGATTGCCGATATCCGCGTTGCCAAGGAGGAAAACTGCTTCCCGATGATCCCGTCAGGCGCGGCGCATAACGACATGCTGCTCGGCCCCGAGGATCAGGCGGAAAAGCCGGTTTCCGAGGAAGGCATGGTGCTGGTCTGATCCTGCCCGGCGACCCCGGCAGATCGTTCCGGCCGTCTTTCGGCAGTCTTTAAGGATAAGAAACATGACAGACACGAATATCGTCGAACGGCACATCATGTCCGTTCTGGTAGACAATGAGCCGGGCGTCCTGGCGCGCGTCATCGGGCTTTTCTCTGGCCGCGGGTACAACATCGAAAGCCTGACCGTGTCCGAGACAGACCCGTCGCGTGGCCTGTCGCGGATTTCGATTGTCACCTCCGGAACGCCGATGGTGATCGAGCAGATCAAGGCGCAGCTGGCGCGTCTTGT
>JBMHCH010000032.1:0-9048 GCA_049890015.1 Puniceispirillaceae bacterium (SeqCode) | reverse complement strand
GGTGCCAGCGATTCATCGATCTTCGCAACCTGGCACAGTTCATTGGCGGCGTTCGGAAAGACAGCGCGCGCCGTTCCCCACGAATAGTAGAACCAGACAAGCATGAGGGCGGACATGCCGCACACCGCCCAATACCATCCGCCCTTGGTGCGCTCGGGGTCGCCGAACACCTCGTCGCGGGCGCGAAGCCGCGTCTGCTGCACGCCGATCCTGATCGACCAGACAAAGGCGATCAGCAGACCGATGATCGTGACAAGCGCGAAAACGGCGCGGTTGTCGGAAAGCCACTCAGCCATGACCCATGATCTCCTCTTCCATGTCCCAGATCATGGTCAAGATTTCCTCACGGATGGTGCTGAATTCCTTTTCCTGCTTAATCTCGCGAAGGGATCTGGTCAGCCCCATCTCGGCAAAGGGAAGGTGATATTCACGGTGGATGCGCCCCGGCCGGGGGGCCATCACGAACAGACGCTCGCCAAGAAGCAGCGCCTCTTCAACCGAATGGGTGATCACGATGATCGTCTTGCCGGTCTTCTTCCAGAGCTCGAGAATAAGCGACTGCATCTTTTCGCGGGTCAGCGCATCGAGCGCGCCAAGCGGTTCATCCATCAGGATCAGCGACGGGTCATTCACGAGACAGCGGGCCAGCGCGACACGCTGCTGCATGCCCCCCGACAGCTGATAGGTGGGAGTTGCGCCGAACCCCTGCAGCCCGACGGTATCGAGCCAGCTTTCCACCTTCGCGGCGGTTTCGGCGGCAGGCTCGCCGCGCATGCGCAGGCCGAAATCGACATTGCGCGCAACGGTAAGCCATTCGAAAAGGGCGCCCTGCTGGAACACCATGCCCCGCTCGGCGCCGGGCCCGTCGATGACGGTGTCGCCAAGCATCAGATCGCCGGATGTCGGATTCAGGAAGCCGGCGATCATATTGAGCAAGGTTGTCTTGCCACAGCCGGACGGGCCGAGAACTGTCAGGATCTCGCCCTGCTTCAGTTCGAAATTGATGTTCTTGAGGGCCTCGACCTCGGCGCCCGATTGCGCGTCGCGGAAGGTCATGCACAGGTCGCGGCAGATCAGGTCTGACATGGTCGTAGCCTAGAGAAGGGAGAGACGGACGAGGCCCGACGCGCGGGCCCCGTCATAAGTCGTGTCGAAGACGTTCGAGACTACTCGATGAACTCGCCGGTCATGACCTTGGCGATCTTCTCGTCAACATTCCATGCGCCAGGCTTCTTGAAGACAAGACCAAGCGACTCGGCAGCAGCGGCGGCGGTGCCGTCCTTGCCGAAGAAGTTCGTGGTCTGCTCTTCAGCTGTCGGGAAGACGAAGCCGGCCATCTGGTTGCGCGTTGTCGCGACATCCATACCGGCATCGGCGGCCACCTTGGCGATCTGATCGTCGGAAGCTGTCCATGCGGCGTTCGCCTCATGTGTCACCTCAAGGAACGAACGGACGAGGTCCGGGTTCTCGTTGGCGAAGGACTCCGTGACCGAAATCACGTCGAACGAGCCGATGCCGGCATCGCTCTTTTCCTGGGTCGACATGATCGGGGTGCCGACTTCGCCGGCTGCCTTGGCGGATGCGCCGCCGAAGATGCAGGCCATGTCGACAGAACCGTCGGCAAGCGATACAGCGCCGTCAGCCGGCGCCTGGTCAACGATGGTCATGGTGTCGATATCGACATCCAGTGCCGCCATCTGCTTACGGAACGAGAAGTCCGCCATGGTGTTCAGCGGCACGGCAACAGTCTTGCCCTCGAGCTCGGAAGCGTTGGACGAGCTGACACCAAGCGAGTTGGCGACGAAGCAGTCATTCGCCTCGTAGACGACGGCGATACCGACCATCTTCAGCGGTGCGCCCTGCTGGATGGCGGTCACGAACGGTGCGAGGCCCTGCGAATAGGCGATGTCGATATCGCCTGCAAGCATCGCTTCGGTCATCTGCACGCCGGTCGAGAAATCGGTCCAGTTTACGTCAACGCCCATGGCATCGTCATAGGCCTTGTCGACCTTGGCAATCTGGTTCGGGGTCGCCCATTCGAGGAAAAAGGCGACATTGACCGAATCCGTGGCCTGTGCCGTGCCGGTCATGCCGGCAATCGCCATCGCAGCGGCAGCAGCGACTGATTTGGTAGTGAACTTTGTCATTGAGTTCTCCCTGTTGATACGCGGTGTCTTGGTTGCCGTTGACGGCAAAGTGTCCCAATCGCGCTTTCTTGGTTCGGGATCCTCCGGCTGCCCTTGCGGCACCATCGGATGCGGGTCCCAGTTTCGTAGCCAGCGATCGTAACGATCCTGCAGCAAAATGGAAGGTGCCATGGGTCATCGCCTGAACACTGTCCGATAAACGACAATGGCTGGCCGGATTATCTTCAGCCGCCTGGTCGTTCACAGAGGCCGCTACAGCGTGCAGGCGCGCCGCCGGACGGGCCGGATTGCGCCATGCCAGCGCCGACCCTTGCCGCGCTTATCCATGTCGCCTACCGTGGATCGATGTACATCTCGATGCGATCAGCAACGATGCCCGGCATACCGGGCCATGTGGAAAAGGAATGTCATGGCGAAAATTCTGATCACAGGTGCGAACGGTTTCATCGGGAGCCGCCTCGCAGCCACCATGGCCCCGGGCGCCCCGCTCTGCCTGAATGGCAGGATGCATGATGTGGAGGCCCTCACCCTTGTCGATCATGTCGTCACCGACAGCACAGCCGGCCCGAAGGGCGCGCAGTGGGTTGAAGGTGATCTTGGCAGGCTGGTGACCGACCGGCCCAAGCTGTTTGCAGACGCCGACGCCGTCTTTCATCTTGCCAGCGCGACAAGCGGCGAATGCGAAGCGGATCTCGATCTTGGGGTCAATGCCAATCTCATGGCCGGAGTGGCGCTCGGACGCTGCCTCGCCGCCGCGCCGCATCGTCCGCTTCTGGTTTTCTCAAGCACTCTGGCGATCTATGGGGGCACCGCGCAGGCACCCCTTCCGCCGGTGATCACGGATGCAGATCATGCCACCCCGCAGAACAGCTATGGCGCGCAGAAGCTGATGCTGGAGGCATTCTTCGCCGATCTGGCGCGGCGCGGGTTGATCACGGCACGGTCGCTGCGGCTGATGACGGTCAGTGTTCGTCCGGGCCGCCCGAACGGTGCCGCCAGTTCCTTCCTGTCAGGCATGATCCGCGAGCCGCTGCAGGGCGAGAGCGCCAATGTGCCAGTCGATCCTGCGCTGAAGGTGGTGCTGAACTCGCCCGACGGCGCCGTGGCGGGGCTGCGCCATGCCGCCGCTGTCAGCGATGATGTCTGGGGCGGCGCAGGCGGCGTCAATCTTCCCGGAATTTCCGTCAGCGTCGCCGACATGGCGGCAGCACTGGAGGAGGTGGGCGGCGAAGAGGCCGCAGCGCGCCTGACCTATGAGCGTGATGACATCATCGAACGGATTGTCACAAGCTGGCCAGCCGAAGTCGACAGCGCGCGCGCCGCCAGCATCGGATTCGCCGACGACAAGCCCTTTATCGAGGCGGTGCGCGACTTCGCCGCCTCCCTGAAGTAAGGAACGACCATGCATCTTGCCGCGTTTCCGCGTCTGTCACTGGCGCATCTTCCCACCCCCCTGGAGCCGATGCCGCGCCTGTCCTCGGAGCTTGGCGGACCCGAAATCTGGGTGAAGCGCGATGACTGCACCGGGCTGTCCACAGGCGGCAACAAGACCCGCAAGCTGGAATTCCTGATGGCCGATGCGCTCGAGCAGGGCGCCACCATGGTGATGACTCAGGGTGCCACGCAGTCGAACCACGCCAGACAGACGGCGGCGGCGGCAGCAAGACTCGGCATGAAATGCCACATCCTTCTTGAAGACCGCACCGGTTCCAACAATCCGAACTACAATCACAACGGCAATGTCCTTCTCGACCATCTTCATGGGGCAAGCACCGAAAAACATCCTGCCGGCGGGGACATGAACGCAGTGATGGAAGCTGTCGCGGACGAACATCGCGCGGGCGGCATGCGCGTCTACACCATACCTGGCGGCGGATCGAACCCGACGGGCGCGCTCGGCTATGTCAACGCGGCGATGGAACTGGTCAGCCAGGTGAATGATGCCGGCCTTCGCATCGACCACGTCATCCAGGCCACCGGCAGCGCCGGCACCCAGGCCGGCATGATCACCGGACTGCGCGCCATGAACGCGGACATCCCACTTCTTGGTATCGGGGTGCGGGCACCGAAGGACAAGCAGGAGTCGAATGTCCTGGCCCTTGCCGAGGCAACCGCCGGTCTGATCGGCTGTACCGGCGTTGTGCGCAAGCAAGACGTTGTCGCCAACTGTGATTATGTCGGCGAGGGATATGGCGTTGCCACAAAAGGCTGTCTCGAAGCGATAAGGATGTTTGCCGAGCTGGAGGGCCTACTTCTCGATCCGGTCTATTCGGCGAAAGCGGCAGCTGGCATGATCGATCTGATCCGGCGGGGACACTTCACCCGCGAGCAGCGGATCGTTTTTCTCCATACAGGCGGGGCGGCGGCACTATTCGGCTATGACAATGTGCTGTCATCGGCAGGACAGGCCTGAGGCCGGTGATCCGGACAGGATCGGCGTGACTGGCTTTCCGCCCTTCCGTCTTGGCAGGCAGGCCGGATTCGGCAATGCTTGTCGCCTGATGCCAATTTCAGGAGGAGCGGAACAATGAAGATTACCGGCGGATGCTATTGCGGAGATATCAGATATGAGGCGGATGGCGAGCTGGAGGCCACCTTCCAGTGCCACTGCCGCGAATGCCAGTACATCACCGGCGGGCACCCCAACATCGTGATGATCTTCGCGAAGACCGACTTCCGCTTCACCAAGGGCACCACGGGCACCTTCGAGCGGCCGGACCTTGACACACCTGTAAGGCGGCATTTCTGCTCGACCTGCGGCACCGGCATCGGATCGGAAAGCCCGGCGCGGCCAAGCTCCATGATCATCAAGGTCGGAACGATGGATGATGCCTCGGGATTTGCCCCGCAATTCGCGCAATTCACCTGCGATCTGCAGGACTTCCATCATATCGCGGACGGGCTGCCGACCTTCGACAAACGGCCACCCCGCAAGGACTAGCCCGCCGCCGGATCAGATCGATCCCGCATCGACCATGATGTTGCCGGCGGTGCAGGCTCCAGCCTCGTCCGAGGCGAGGAAAAGGATCGTGCGGGCCACATAGATCGGGTCGATCAGATCCGGCAGACACTGGCGCATGAGATGACGTTCCAGCGCCTCAGGAGTCGCCCACAGTTCTTTCTGGCGTTCCGTCATGATCCAGCCGGGCACAACGGTGTTCACCCGGATACGATGCTGGCCCAGGTCGCGCGCCATTGTTCGGGTCAGGCCGTGGACAGCGGATTTTGCGGTGGTATAGGCAGGGAAGCCGCCCTGGGCCTCCCACCAGCTGTTTGATCCGATATTGATGATGGACCCGCCGCCAGCGTCAATCATGCCGGGAGCGACAGCCTGGATGGCGAAGAACATGTGGCGGATATTGGTGGCCTGGCGTTCATCCCAGTACTCGGCGGTGACATCCTGCCAGTTGTGGCGGTCATCCCGCGCCGCGTTGTTGACCAGGACTGTCGCCGCGCCAAGCCTGTCCGCCAGCGCGGCGAAGGCGGCCCGCAGCGCCTCGATGTCACGCAGATCGCAGATCTCATAATCGACATCGTCATGCGCGGCCTTCACCGCTGTGCTGTTTGCCTCGTCAAGATCGACAAAGCCGACCTTCGCACCTTGCGCGGCGAAGGCGGCGACAATCGACGCGCCGATCCCCGATGCGCCGCCGGTAACGAAAACCGTCCTGCCCTTCAGGCTGGGATAGCTGGCGATTTCACTCATGGTTCAGATCTCTCGGGATAATGTGTTACGAACTGGGGACACGCGCTGATGGCGGCCCTTGCCATTGATGCCATCAGCCGGCGTGGAAGTCGATCCCGTCTTCATCAGCGATAGAAATCCGGCCTGTCGATCATGTCGATGGCAACAGCACCGCCTGCGGCGAGCGCCTCGACCCCGGCCTCGGCGATGCGCGCGGCGCAATAGCCGTCCCAGCAGGTCGCCGCTGTTTCGGGAAACGCGCCACCAGCCGCGAATCTGACAAATGCCGTATTCTGGCGGCGATAGGCGTCCTCATAGGGCGCGCGCCAATCCGGATGATAGCTGCTGGCCGAGGCGAAATCCCTGTCCGTCCGCGTAGGGGCAGGCGGCGACATTGACATGCTGCCAGCCTCGCCGATCAGCTCAGCGCGCACATCATAGCCATAGGCCGCGTTGTTGTTCACCTCGACCGTCACAAGCTGGTCATCGGCTGTTTCAAGCACCATCACCACCGGTGCCACGACATCATCCGTGCGTTTCGGCTGCCAGGCGGAAATGCGGGTGAATTCGGTGCCCATCACATGGCGGACAATGTCGAATTCATGCGGAGCGGAATTGGTGATGGCCATTGCTCCGGTGAAGGCTGCATAGGGCGTCGCCACGTTCCTGTGGAAATTATGCATCATCAGGATCCGGCCAAGCGCCGCCGCGCCGATGGCGGTCCGCATGTCCTGATAGGGCCTGTCATATCGGCGCATGAAGCCGACCTGGACCAGCTTGCTGCCGGCAGCCATCTCAGCCTGCATCACGTCGATACATTCCGCCGATGACTGCGACAGCGGCTTTTCACACAGTGCCGGCTTGCCAAGCTGGATGCAGAGCTTCGACAGCGGAACATGGGTCGGATCGGGGCTGGCGATGATCACCGCATCGACATCACCGCGCCGCACCGCAGCCAAGCCGTCAGTGACGGCATCCGCCGCGCCACACGCATCCGCCACACGGCGCGCGGTGGCCGCATCCTGGTCGCAGACCACCGACAGCGTCGCGCCGGGAACCGATTCGGCGACAATCCGGGCATGATCCGCGCCCATGACCCCGGCCCCGATAATGGCAAGCCTCACACTCATGGCACCTCTGCCTCCGCTTTTCCGATCCTTGATAAGACGCAGGACAGTATGACGCCGCTTGCCCTGGTCCGAAAGCATCTTCCGGCATGCCGAACGCGGTGATTGATCCACGCGGCAGAATCAAGATGATGGGAGACCAGGGCCGGCTGTTCAGACAGGTCACAGGAGGGGCAGAATGTTCGGATCACTAGAGGGAACAGGATACGAGACCATCCAGCCGGAATTTTCCGCCTGCATCATCGGCACCGCGCATGTCGAGCGCCTGTGGACGGGGGCGCGATGGTGCGAGGGACCTGCCTGGTTCGGTGGCGGGCGCTATCTTGTCTTCTCCGACATTCCGAACGACAGGATGATGCGTTACGACGATACCGACGGATCGGTCTCGGTCTTCCGAGCTCCGTCGCAAAACAGCAACGGCAACACAAGCGACAGTGCCGGACGGCTGCTGTCCTGCGAACATCTGTCCCGCCGCGTGACCCGCACCGAGCATGACGGCTCGATCACCGTGATCGCCGACGCGCATGAGGGCAGGCGGCTGAATTCGCCAAATGATCTGGTTGTCCGCTCGGACGGGTCGGTCTGGTTCACCGATCCGGACTACGGCATCATCATGGATTACGAGGGCAGACGCAGCCCGAGCGAGATCGGACGCTGCAATGTCTATCGGTGGGACCCGGACAGCGGCGAGGTCGCGATTGTCGCCGATGATTATGTGAAGCCGAACGGCCTCGCCTTCTCCCCTGATGAAAGCATCCTCTATATTGCCGACAGCGGCCGCTCGCACGACCCGGACGGACCGGCGCATATCCGCCGCCACGAGGTCACGTCAGACGGGCGCGGACTGACAGGCGGGAAGGTGTTCGCCGAGAGCGATGCCGGCTTTTTTGACGGCCTTCGACTCGACCGCGACGGACGCATCTGGACCTCGGCGGGGGACGGCGTTCACTGCATCACGCCGGATGGCAGGCTGATCGGCAAGGTCCTGATTCCCGAGATCACAGCCAATGTCTGTTTCGGCGGCGCGAAGATGAACCGCCTGTTCATCACCGCCACGACCTCGCTCTACGCTGTCTATCTGAATGTAAGCGGGATATAGCCCGTTATCGCCGCCATCAGCCGGAATCAGCCGCTGACGAGGGCAAGCACGGCTTCCTTCGAGACATTCGCCTGCGCCAGCATGGCGGTGGCGGACTGGTAGAGGATCTGGTTCTTGGCAAGATTGACTGTCTCCAGGGCGTAATTGGTATCCCGGATCACGCTGAGGCTTGTCTTCGTGGCAAGCGCATGGGTGGCAAGGTGGGACATGGTGTTGTCCAGCCTGTTGATGTTGGCGCCAATCTCGACCTGGCGTTCCACGACCGTCTTGATGGCGTCATCCAGAACGGTCATGTGCGACCTGTACGCGTCCGCCGTTGTGAGCCCGGCTGCCGAACTGCTCTGCAGCACCAGGTCGGATGCGGAGATTTTGCCGATGGAGAAAGTCAGCGTCTCGTCCGCGGCGTCGCCAACCTGAAAATTCAGGGTGAAGCCGTTGCTGATCGGCAGGGCTACCCTGTCGATCTCCTCGACCAGCTCATCATACTCCTTGCTGAGATTGGCGACATCGGCAGCGGTATTGGTGTCGTTTCCAGCCTGGACGCTTATATCCCGAAGCCGTTGCAGCACCGTCTGCATCGAGGCGTATTTCACGTTGAGGTCCGCGAGCGCGCTCTGCGCATGCGCTGCATTCTGGGCCGCCTGGTCGACCCCGCGCGCCTCGGCGGTCAGGCGCACGCCTGTGCCAAGGCCGGCAGCATCGTCGGTGGCGCTGTTGATCCGGCTGCCACTGGCAAGCCGCGATAGCGTTCTGTCCGCATCCCGCGCAACGAGGGACACATATTTGGAGGCGGCGTTTGCCCCGATGTTGGTCATAAGTGAGAGAGCCAAGACTTCGGACTCCTGCAAGGCTGGTCATATTGATGCGTGGCGGCCTTGGGCCTTCTGTGCTTTCCGTGAACGACACAGGACAGGAATGTTTAGCACCTCCAGGCAAATTTCTTGCGGATAAACAACGTTCCGGAAACATCCTTCCAGATGTGGCTAGGCC
>JBMHCH010000031.1:0-4623 GCA_049890015.1 Puniceispirillaceae bacterium (SeqCode) | reverse complement strand
TTGCCATGGTGGATCGATGCCGATACAAGTTTCCAAAATCGCCAGCGACGCCAAGGCCAGACGCAAAATCGGACACGTCGCGCGGTTCGTTCCCCACGATGTGCCGGTTCAGGTTGTCAAGTGACTTGTGTCGCTACCGTGAAGGGTGTCTAGCAAAACGGACCCACCATGGCAATAGGGTATTGACCGGTGGTGACCGAAATTTCCCGCTGTGGTCCGGCCTGCGCTTCGACCGGCAATTTCAGCGCGGCTGAACGTCTCCGGCCTCAGTCATCTGCGCGGCGCTGCATCGCCACAAGACCACACGCCAGCCCGACCGTGGTCATCACCCAGCATATGCCGGCGGCAAGCCGGAAATCGGCATCGCCGCCAAGCCAGATCACAAGGCTGCCAAGCCCGGCGCTGCACGCCATCTGAAGGGCACCGCACAGGCCCGTTGCCGCGCCGCTATGCGGCCCGGCGGCGCGGATCGCCCCGACCAGCGAATTGGCGACGATCAGGCCGTTCGCCACACCATAGCAGAACAGCAATGCCGAGATGGCCGGTTTTGTGGCGAGGCCGGCAAGAGCCAGCGCCAGCAGGACCGATATGGTCGCCACGCTGAAGACACTGCCGACAAAGGCGGCGCGATCAAGCCCCAGTCTGGGCCCGAAACTCCGGCTAAGGCTGTTCCCGCACATATAGCCGAGCGGTGTTGCGCTGAAATAGAGACCGAATTCGAACGCACTGGATCCCAGCCGCTTGAACTCGTAAGGCAGGAATCCCCCCATCGCGAAGAACACCGCCGTCACCGTGGCCGCCATCATAGCATTGGTGATGAACAGCGGCGGCACCAGCAGCCGCCCGTAAACGAAGAGGATAAGAGATGCCGGCACCGGCTTGATGGACGGGTCGCGGCTTTCCGCCAGAAGAAGGGAAGCGCCAAGGAACACGATCGCGGCCGTGACCACCATCAGACCCACCGACCCCCGCCAGCCGACAAGGTCGGCAAGCATGCCGCCGAAGGCAAAGCCGAGCAACGGCACAACCGACTGGAACATGGTGATGGTCGACATCTGCCGGCCGGCCTCGGCACGCTGGAAACTGTCGCTGATGATCACCCGTCCCATCGCCATGCATGTGGCAGCCCCGAGCCCCTGGGATATCCGCATGGCAACCAGCATTTCGATGCTTGTGGAGAACAGGGCGCCAAGGCCGCTCAGCACGAACAGCAACGATCCGTAGACAAGGACCGGCCGGCGTCCGATGCGGTCCGACAAGGACCCGGCGATCAGCTGGCCGACGCCGAGCATGATGAGGAAGGCGCTCAGGACGAGCTGCGCCTCGTCGGACGTCGCCATCAGGTCGTCGCGCATCTGCGGGATCGCGGGCGACAGGACCGAGATACCGACATTGGCCGCCGAAACCGCCATGGCGAGAACCCAGATCGGCGGCGCCAGGGATGTCCTTGCACCTTCCGCCGTCATGGCCGGTCCGCCGGCATGTAGGGTGCAAGCGCATGCTTTCCGGGAAAATCGGGAAGCGCCGACATGACAATCTGCCTGAGCCACCGCCACCAGGTGCCGAGGCTGGTGACCAGAAGCCCGATGATCAGCGCGTTGACGAAGAAGGCGTTGTCGCCGAAGGCGTCGGTGTAAAAGCCGAGGACGGCCCCGATATAGACGAGCCCAGCAGTCATGAAGGACCGGCGGTCGATGACAAGCGACAGGAATGCGGTGCAGACCAGCATCAGCACCGTCAGGACGTGGCCGGCCATGCCGCCGACATTGAACAGGGTGAGCGTCACCGTATTGACGATGGCGGGACCGGCCTGGATGTGAAGCCAGAAGGCCGTTTTCGAGGCCCCGCCGGTGCGCATGGGGTCCTTCAGGTCGAAATACAGCGCCGCTGCCAGCGCGATGATGCCGAAGCCGAGCACGCCGAAGGCCTGCACCGCGTTCTCGCGAAGATCGAAGAAATCATCGCTCAGCAAATTCTTGCCGCCGCCGGAAACCAGCTCGACACTGGACAGGATCGCCACCAGCAGGCTGGCCCCGGCCAGAAACATCGTGAATGGCAGGCGATATCTGCGATAGCACAGCAACAGCAAGCCGAACGTCGCGAGGCTTGCCAGCAGCGTTACCGCCGGCGTCGAACCGCCAAGCAAGTCCGCCCCGTCGACAAAGGCCGCGAACAGCCAGACAAACCCCGTGACGATGCCAAGAAGCGACACGATGCTCGGCAAGGTCATCCGCCGGTGACGCGCGTAATAATGACCGAGCCCGCAGCTCATCACCAGCAGCACGAAGGGCGACAGGCCCTGAACAACCATGGTCTCGATCAACCCGCCGACGCCGGCAAGAAGGATCACAAGGCCGAGCGCAACGAAAATCTCGGCAAATCCCTGGAAAATCTCGAAGGGCTCGTCATCTGCAGCAGCATTGTCTTCAGGCATGCGGCCCGCGCCATCCCGCGCGGCCAGGTCAAGAATCCCCTGCCGCTGGTCGGCGGTGATAACCCCGGTCGCCACCGCCTCGTCGAGATGTTTCGAAGACAGGCGGCTCATCTGCGCGGTCCGCTCAAATCGCGCGGCGGCATGGCTGTCGCCAGCGTCGTCGCAATCTGTTTGCAGGTGGCTGGCAAGTGACGGTGCATCCTCGTGTGATATCCCACGGGCCGGGTCTCGGCAAGCAGGCTGTGAACCTATCCCGGGACAATATCCCCGGCCCCGATATTCGGCGTGACAATGTCGCTCGTCAGGCACACCATCTGTCGCATGATTCGCCGCGACGAAAATCTGAGAGGCGCTGCCCTGATGGCGCTGAGCATGCTGGCCTTCGTGCTGAATGACGGGCTGATGAAAGCCGTTTTCAACAGCATGTCGATCTATCAGGCGATCTTTCTGCGCGGACTGATTACCGTGCCGCTGATCGCGCTGCTGGCCTGGCATCAGGGCGCGCTGATTGTCAGCATCGCCTCACGCGACCGCTTGCTTGTGACGCTGCGGGTGGCGGCTGAGGTCGGTGCCACCGTCGGCTTCCTGACGGCGCTGAAACACATGCCACTCGCCAACGTCACAGCGATCCTGCAGGTGCTGCCACTGACTGTGACGATGGCTGCAGCACTGTTTCTGGGAGAACAGGTTGGATGGCGCCGCTGGCTGGCAATCACTGTCGGCCTTGCCGGTGTGACGATCGTCATCCGCCCTGGCATGGAAGGCTTCTCGATCTATTCAATCTGGGCGCTTGCTGCGGTGGGGTGCATAACCCTGCGCGAAATTACCACCCGCAAGCTGTCTGCCGACCTGCCCTCGCTTCCCGTGGCGCTGGCGACGGCGATCGCCATAGGCGGCCTTGGCGCGGTGATGCTGCCTGCTGTGGAGTGGGCACCTGTTTCTGTTGGCAGCTGGATGCTTCTTGGCGCGACATCCGTGGCCATCATCGGCGGCTATCTGTTCAGCGTTATGACCGTGAGGACTGGCGACATCGGCTTTGTAGCGCCGTTCCGCTACACCGCCATGATCTGGGCGTTGATACTCGGCCTGCTGATGTTTGGCGAGATACCCGATATGCCAACGGTCACCGGCACGGTGATCATCATTATCACCGGCCTCTATTCGCTGCATCGTGAACGGTCGGTCAGGCGGTCAGTTCAAGCACCGGCGCACCAAGCAAATCAAGGTCGGGATTGACGCCGATCCCGGGGGCCGTCGACGGGGTGATGTGGCCGCCGTCGCGGGTCGGTGCGGACGGGTCGAGACGCGGCCCGACATATCCCGACAGATCACAGACATTCATGATCCCGGACAACGGCGTCGCTGCCGCAAGATGCAGCGCGGTGCCGGTGGTGATGTCCGATCCCCATGTATCCTCGATGCACATCTTCACGCCAAGGTCGAGGCACAGGTCGCGGGCCCGCCGCATCTGGCTGAGGCCGCCGAACTTGGAGAGTTTCAGCGCCACCGCATCCATGCAGCCAAGCTGCCAGCCCTTGATCAGCGAGGCGGTGTCATGCCCGTTCTCGTCGATCTTCATGGCGAGGCCGGTGGCATCGCGCACGGCGGCGCATTCCTCGAGGGTCGCGCAGGGCTGTTCCAGCATGATGTCGAGATCGGCGACGGCGCGGCCGACCCTTGTCGCGTCCAGCCGCGATGCCCCGCAATTCCAGTCACCATAGACCAGCGTTCCGGCCGGCACCGCCTCGCGCACCTTGCGCAGCCTCGCGATATCGGCCTCATTGTCCCGGTCGGCACCGAGCTTGACCTGAATCTGGGTGATGCCGCGGCCGGTTTCCTCGGCGGCGATGCGCGCCATTTCGTCCGGCGCGAGACATGAAATCGAATGATAGAGCGGCAACCGTTTTGACTGCAGCCCGCCGAGAAACGCATGAAGCGGCAGGCCGGCGGCGCGGGCCGTCAGGTCCCACAGCGCGAGATCGAGCGGCGACTTCGCATATTCATGCCCCTGCAGATACATGTTCGCGGCCCGGATCATCCCCTCGGCGCCGAGCGCCAGCCCGTCACGCGCGAAGGTCACCGGCGCAAGTTTGGTCAGCGCCGGAGCCACACCATTGGCATAAGCCGGCAGGTAATGCGGGAGCGAGCAGACCTCGCCCCAGCCGGTCAGCCCGGTGTCGCTTTCCAGC
>JBMHCH010000030.1:0-3141 GCA_049890015.1 Puniceispirillaceae bacterium (SeqCode) | reverse complement strand
AAGCTCCTCTTCGGCAAGGAAGCGCCGGTCGATGGTGATCACGCAGCGGTCCGGAACACAGGCCGACGGCAGGCCGGTATAGCCTTCCTCCTGTTCCGGCAGACCGCCATGGATGGCGTTGATGTTGAGTGTCGACTGCCGTGCGCCCTCGGGCACTACCGGCATCGCCGTGCGCCGCTCGGCCAGCGCCGGGAACAGGCTGTCCTCCATTTCCTGAAGCACCGCCGTCATGTGGCGAACGGCGCAGTCTCCGAGAAACGGCATGGAACCGTGCGCGATCCGGCCCTTGGTCTCGATCTCGGCCCACCAGACACCGCGATGGCCTATGCAGATACGATCCTTGTTCAGCGGTTCCGGGATGATCACATGCTGCACCCGCGTCGGGTCGAACCAGCCATGTTCGGCCAGATGGGCGACGCCGCCGAACCCGCCTGTTTCCTCGTCCGCAGTGCCGGAAATCTCGATCGCGCCGCGATAGTCGGGACAGGCGGCGATAAAGGCCTCGGCGGCGATGATGGATGCCGCGAGCCCGCCTTTCATATCACAGGCGCCCCGTCCATAGATCCGATCGCCATCCACCTCGCCGCCGAACGGGTCGCGGGTCCAGCCTTCGCCGACGCTGACAACATCGGTATGCGAATTGAAATGCACGCATTCACCATCGTCCGTCCCTTCATGGCGGCAGACGATGTTCCAGCGCGGATGCTTTTTGGAATCGCCAAGCGATCCCTCGGCCCGAACGAATGTCGATGAAAAGCCGCTTCGCGCAAGCCGCGCCTCGAGATATTCGCAGATGTCGCGGTAATGGTCGCCCGGCGGGTTCAGCGTGGGTATCCGGATCAGTGCGCGTGTCGTTTCGACCAGATCGTCATGTCGCTGGTCAAACTCTGTCATCAGGCGATGTTTCAGATCGCCGGCCACGCGCCCACCCCGTCGCAATTCAACCGTCACTCAAGGCTAGGACCAACCACAATCCGGGTCAAGCAGGCGGCATCAGCGTAACCGCGTGCAGAACAGCCCGTCACCGCCCGCAAATCTGCCACGGATCAATCTGAACCAGCTTCGGCAAAACTGGCAGCTCCCGCGTTCGACGACGGGGCTAGAGGCTGGTCAGCTCATTCCGCCATGGCGGATTGCATCCCGACCGCCGGCAGTTGATGGCGGCTGCTTCGGCCGCCCGGCGCGTGGCTTTGACCAGCGCCTCCTCGCCAACAGCGCCAAGCGCGTCGCGTGATGTCAGTTCGTTTTCCAGAAGCCAGCACAGGATGCTGGCCATATAGGTATCGCCCGCACCGACCGTATCTGCCAGATCCTCAAGACGCGGCGCTTCCGCTTTCATCTCGATATCACCAAGAAACACATGCGAGCCGTCAACACCAAGGGTGAGGATGAAAAGCACCGCATCGCAGTCCGCCCGGCAATCAGCCAGCGCAGTCTCCAGCGGCCGGTCAGGATACAACCAGGTCAGGTCCTCGTCGCTCAGCTTGAAAATATCGACATGGCGCATCATCCGGCGCAGGCGCGCAATATAGCCGTCACGGTCGGCAACCAGACCGGGACGCACGTTCGGATCGAGCGATGTCATGATGCCGCTGCTTCGGCAGGTGGCGAAGAACGATTCCCAAGCATCGGCGTCTTCACCGTCGATGAGGCACAGCGACCCGACATGGAAAAGCCTTGTGTCGGCCGGCATGTCGCGATGAAGGCTCTGCTTCGTGACCTGCCGTTCAGCGGTGCCATTGCGGTGGAAGGCGTAGGACGGAATGCCGTCATTGATCGACACAATCGCAAGCGATGTCGGCTGGGGCACCCGCCTTGCGGCAAGTGTGACACCGCTTTCCAGCAACCGGTCTGCAAGAAGCTGGCCAAGCGCATCTTCCGACACCGGCGTCAGATAGGCCACTTCCTGGCCCTGGCGTCCCGACGCCATGGCAACATTGAACGGCGAGCCGCCCGGATTGGCGACATATTGCGGCAGGCCGCCTGCCGCAGCCTCGCCGGACACAAGGTCTATCAGGTTCTCACCACCAATCGAAATCACTGCTCACTCCGTAATCGGGCTGGAGCCAGCCATACCGAGGTAGACCGTCTGTGTACAGTCCTCATCGAGAAGCGGATTGAAGAAAACCACTGCCTCGGCACTGGCTTCTGAAAAGGCCGACTTCATCTGCTTCAGAAATCCGGCATCTGGCGGGTCGTTCGACCAGAGCGCGAAGATGCCGCCCGGAGCGAGGTTCCGCTGCAGACGGGACAAACCTCCGGCGCTGTAGAAATCAGCGTGGGACGGGTTCAAATGGAAATCCGGGCTGTGGTCAATGTCGAGGAAGATGCCGTCGAACCGGCGGCCGGGCGCCTCCGGATCAAAACCGCCGGCGCCGCGCGCCAAAGCGAAGAAATCTCCTTCAACGAAGCGGCAGCGCGAATCATCCGCCAGCCGCCTTGCCAGCGGCAGGATGCCGGCCTCATGCCATTCGATCAGCGGCGCCAGATATTCGACAACGGTCAACGACGATACGGCCTCATAGCCAAGCACCGCATCGGCCGTGTAGCCAAGCCCCAGACCGCCGACAAGGACATGCAGCCCGTCCCCGTCCGCATCGGCCGTCCGGCCGGCGACCATCCGGTCAAGCGGCAGGCGCGCCAGCGCGATTTCCGAGGCGGTGAACATGTCCGACATCAGATGCTCGTCATTCAGGATCACCTCGACGACGTCACGGTCCAGCTTCAGGATGCGGCGACGCCGCAGAATCAGCTCGCCAAGCGAGGTCTGTCGATAATCCAGCTCTTCATACATCTGATATCTCCGTCACCCGACCCATGGCATCACCGAACCCGTTCCATGTCTACACGCCGAGATAGCGCGCTGTCAGGTCCTTGCCGGCCTGCAGCGCGGCGCTGTCCCCCTGCCAGACCACCTGTCCCTTTTCCAGGATCACATGATGGTCGGCGAGGCGCGCCAGCGCCGTGATGTTCTTGTCGACGACGAGGATCGACTGGCCAGCCGATTTAAGCGTTGCCAGAACATCCCAGATCTGGCGGCGGATGATCGGGGCCAGCCCCTCGGTCGCCTCGTCGAGAATCAGCAGCCGCGGGTTTGTCATCAGCGCCCGCCCGATGGCCAGCATCTGCTGCTCGCCGCCC
>JBMHCH010000029.1:0-23399 GCA_049890015.1 Puniceispirillaceae bacterium (SeqCode) | reverse complement strand
AGACGATGATCAAGCAGCGCACCGAATCGGCGAAAATGTATCGCGATGGTGGCCGGCCGGAGCTGGCCGAGGCCGAGGAAGCCGAAATCACGATCATCACCGGGTTCCTGCCGGCCCAGCTTGCCGAGAGTGAGGTCGACGCCGCGATCGCGGCGGCGATTGCCGCCACCGGCGCCGGTTCCATCAAGGATATGGGCCAGGTCATGGCGCATCTGAAGTCTGCGCATGCCGGCCAGATGGATTTCTCCACCGCAAGCCAGAAGGTGAAAGCGGCGCTTCTCGGCAACTCGTGAACGCAGCGACCTTGCCGGCCACCCCACATCGTCGCATTATGCGGGGGACTGTTTTGCCCTGCTCATTGCGGCGATGACAACGCATCGTCGGTGAGACCAGCAAGCCATATCCGGGGAGCGAATGGCCGTACCGCCCGAATTCATCGAGGATCTGCGCCAGCGCGTCGCGCTGTCTGATATCGTCGGCAAACGGGTGAAGCTGACCCGCAAGGGCCGACGGTATTCCGGGCTGTGCCCGTTCCATTCGGAAAAGACACCGTCCTTCTCGGTTGTCGATGACCAGGGGTTCTATCACTGCTTCGGGTGCGGCGCGCACGGTGACGCCATCTCCTTCCTTCGCGAGACCGACGGCCTGGACTTCATGGAAGCTGTTGAACGTCTCGCCGCCATGGCCGGCATGACAGTGCCGCGCAGCGCACCGGAAGACCCGCAGCGCACACGCCAGCGCAAGGCGGCGCTCGACATCCTTGAGGAAACCACAAAATATTTTCAGGCCGGTCTGCAGCGTGAGGACGGTGGCCAGGCGGCGCGCTATCTTCAGGGGCGGGGCCTCGGCACGGAAGCGGTGGCGACCTACAGGCTCGGCTATGCGCCGCGTGGCGGTCTGCGCGCGGCCCTGTCGGCGCGCGGCTTCAGCGATGACGACATGCTTGCCGCCGGGGTGATCCGGCGCAGCGACCGCGATGGCGAGCTGTTCGACTATTTCCGAGACCGCGTCATGTTTCCGATCGAGGACCGGCAGGGGCGTGTGATCGCGTTCGGGGCGCGGGCGCTTGGCGACGCGCAGCCGAAATATCTGAATTCCGGCGAAGGCCCCACCTTTTCAAAGAAGACGGTCCTCTATGGCTGGGTCCAGGCGCGCGAAGGATTGCGCCGTAAGCTGCCGCTTCTTGTCGCCGAGGGCTATATGGACGTCATCGCCATCCAGCAGAGCGGTGTCGCGACAGCGGTCGCGCCGCTTGGTACGGCTCTGACCGAAGAGCAGATCGGCCATCTGTGGAAGCTTCACGACGAGCCGGTGCTGTGCTTTGACGGCGACACTGCCGGGCAGCGGGCGCAAAGGCGCGCGCTGGAACGTGTGCTGCCGCTGTTGCAGCCTGGCAAATCAGCGCGCTTGGCGATGCTGCCGGCCGGGCAGGACCCGGATGATCTGTTGCGAAGCGAGGGCGGCGACGGGCTTCTGAAAGTGATCGGCACGGCAAGCTCGCTGATGGACAGCCTGTGGACAAGCTTTGCAGCCGATCATGACCTTCGCCAGCCTGAACAGCGCGCTGAGTTCTGGCAGGCTGTCCGCGGCCAGGTCAGGCAGATCGGTCACAATCAGGTTCGCAGCGCCTTCGCCGACGAGATCGAGGCACGAATCGCAGCCATGCGCGCCGCTGGCCGGGGAAGCGGACGCGGCATCGGCAGTGGACCTGCGCGTCCGCGCGTGCGCCGGCCAAGCGCCGGCGCCATCCACCGGCATCGTGCCATCTGCGCCCTGATCCTTGCGCATCCGGCGCTGGTCCCGGAGATGTATGAGGCTTTGCTTCAGATCGATTCCGCCGATGCGCCCCTCGAAGATCTTAAAAAAGCGGCGATTGATGCCGTTATCCGTGATCCGGACCTTGACGCGGCGGCACTTAGGCATCATCTACTGGGGTTGAATTTCACGGATTCGTTAGACGTGCTCGAGGGGGACGAGATGAAAGCGCGGATGCCTTTCAATCCTGGATCACTCTCCGGCGAGGAAGCCGGTCGGCAGCTGGATGAATTGCTCCGGCTCGTCGGCGGCGCGTCCGGTCTATTCTCCACGACAGCCACCGTGCCACGCTAGCCCGGCAAGGGTAGACTTGTGACAGATCTGCGTGGGGGCATCCTCATGCGAAGGAAAGCAGACGATATTCATGGCAGCCAAGGCAACCAAGCAGACCGAGACCGAAGCCCAGACGCAGGACGGCGTTGTCGAGGCCCAGGACAATGACGCAGCACGCCAGACCCTCAAGACGCTGATGCGTCTTGGCAAGGAGCGCGGCTATGTCACCCACGACGAACTCAACGCCGCGCTTCCGGCCGAGGATTTCACGTCGGAGCAGATCGACGATTTCATGTCGACGCTGAGCGAGATGGGTGTCTCGGTTGTTGAGGCTGCCGACAGCGACGAGGGATCCGACAGCGAGGAAGAAGAGGCCCGGCCAGCAGGCAATGTGTCCGACAGCGACGTGTCCGGCACCGATGATCCGGTGCGGATGTATCTTCGCGAGATGGGCAGCGTCGAGCTTTTGTCGCGCGAGGGTGAGATTGCCATTGCCAAGAGGATCGAGGCCGGACGCGAGCTGATGATCGGCGGCATCTGCGAGTCACCTCTGACCATTCGCGCGCTTCTTCACTGGCGCGACCAGATTGCCGACGGCGTTGTGCCGCTGCGCGATATTATCGATCTGGAGACCACCTATGCGCGCCTCAATGGCGGGCCGGTCGAAGAAGAGATGATGTCGCGCATAGATGACGACATTGACGAGGCCGACCTGCCGGAAGAAGAGGAAGAGGCCGAGGAAGAGGCTGATGACGCCGAAGAGCAGGATGACGCCGAGAGTGGCGACGCCGACACGGATACCTCCACGCGTGATGCGAATTCCGGCGATGAGGGTGATGACCTGAACATGTCGCTTGCGGCGATGGAAGACGCCATCCGCGACCACATGATGGGCCTGTTCGACGAGATTGCGACACTGTTCAAACAGTTCACCCGCTCGCAGGACCGACGCCTGGCCAAAATGGCGAATGACGAGGCTGTGCCGGCGCGGAGCGAAGCCAATCATCTGGAGCTCAAGGTCAGGCTTGTCGAGCTGATGGAGGGGGTGAATTTCAACCCCAACAGGATCGAGGCGCTGTCCGACCAGCTGTTTACTCTGAACAAGCATGTGACCAACATCGAAGGCAAGCTGATGCGCACAGCCACGTCAGCCGGCGTTCCGCGCGCGCAGCTGCTGGAGGCATGGACGGGCCGCGAATGTGTCGATAACTGGCCTGGCGACGACTATCGCAGCAACCAGTGGCGCAAGCTGAAGGCCCAGCATGGAAGCGAGCTGGAGGAAATCCAGGGGAAGATCCGTCTTGTCGTCGATGATGTAGGGCTGTCCGTGCCGGAATTCCGCAGCATCATCCAGACCATCCAGCGTGGCCAGCGTGAAAGCGCCCGCGCAAAGAAGGAAATGGTCGAGGCAAACCTTCGTCTGGTGATCTCGATCGCGAAGAAATACACAAATCGCGGCCTGCAGTTTCTCGACCTGATCCAGGAAGGCAATATCGGCCTGATGAAGGCGGTCGACAAGTTCGAGTATCGCCGCGGCTACAAATTCTCGACCTATGCGACCTGGTGGATTCGCCAGGCGATCACCCGGTCGATCGCCGACCAGGCCCGCACCAACCGCATTCCGGTGCATATGATCGAGACAATCAACAAGCTGGTGCGCACATCACGCCAGATGCTGCACGAGATCGGGCGTGAGCCGACACCCGAAGAGCTTGCCGAAAAGCTGTCGATGCCGATCGACAAGGTCCGCAAGGTTCTGAAGATCGCGAAGGAACCGATCAGCCTTGAAACGCCGATCGGCGACGAGGAAGACAGCCATCTTGGCGATTTCATTGAGGACAAGAACGCGGTGCAGCCTCTCGATGCGGCGATCCACGCCAATCTGCGCGAGACCACGACGCGGGTTCTCGCCAGCCTGACAGCGCGCGAGGAACGGGTGCTGCGCATGCGCTTCGGCATCGGCATGAATACCGACCATACGCTTGAAGAGGTCGGCCAGCAGTTCAGCGTGACGCGAGAACGTATCCGCCAGATCGAGGCGAAGGCGCTCAGAAAGCTGAAGCATCCGTCACGCTCGCGCAAGCTTCGCAGCTTCCTCGAGAACTAGCCGCGCCGCGGCTGGTGCCTCCGGTCCGGGTCAGTAATCGGGTTCCTTCGGGTGAATGACCGCCCAGTTGGGCGACTGTCCGCAATCCGCTGTCATGCCTGCCCAGTCAAGTCCGCCGTCGGACCTTACCGGCAGAACCTTTCCATAGAGCCTGTCTGTCTCGCGCTGCTCGAACCCCGCGGGGTTGTCCTCGTTCAGGCTGCTGCAATCCTTGTCGGCGATCTGGCAATGGCTTGTCTCGCAGGCGCCGCCACAATCAACGAAATAGGTGTCGACCCTGATGCCGGCCTCGCTGATCGGGCAGTGCGATCCGCTGACGGTATAGCCTTTGTGAACCTTGTAGCATGTGATTCTCACCTTGCCGCGTTTCTGCTGCGTGCGCCATCCCGGCCACAGGGTGATCAGTGGAGAGCCGTCATAGGGATTGCGGATATGGCTGTATCTCGCGGCCAGCGAACGCACATACTCGTCGCAGGTGGTCTCCTTTGTCATCACCTCGCCGCTGTCGGCGCTCGGGGTTGACGACTTCAGGCCAACCAGCATGAGGTTGACCTCAAGCTGGACATTTTCCTCGATGTCATAGGCGGCTGATTCCAGCGTCAACCGCCGCGTGTCGGCGAGGTAATTCATATAGAGGACGATGCCAACAGCTGACAGCAGGGTCAGGATGGCGACCGTCACAGCGATTTCGACAAGCGAGAACCCCTGACGCAACAGCATTGCTTTACCCCTGAAACCTGACCGGTCTTTCCGTGTTTCCCCACCGGCGCACTCTAGAGCCGGCCTTGCAAAAAATGAAGTCCTGGAGATGACGCTTGGCCTTGTTCCGGCGCAGGATCGTCACAGGATGCTGGAGCCTTGTGAAAAATCGTTGTATACGCACAATGGTGCGGATGTCCGCACCGTCTGGGGGGCCTGTAGTTCAATTGGTTAGAACCCACGGCTCATAACCGTGTTGTTGCAGGTTCGAGTCCTGCCGGGCCCACCAGCTTCCCGACAGTTCCGATATCCCGAAGGGGCCTGTATGGAGCCTTCCGGCGGTGGCGGACCGGACCTAGCGGTCCAGTCCGCCCGCTTCCTTCAGGAAGGCGACAAGTTCATCCACCCCGGCCCCCTTGCGCATCGAGCCGAAGATGAAGGGGCGGTCGCCGCGCCCGGCTTCTGTGTCTGCCTTCATCTGCTCGAGATCGACCTCGACATGGGGAGCAAGCTCGATCTTGTTGACCACAAGCATGTCCGACTTCAGCAGCGCCGGCCCTTTTTTGCGGGGGATATCGGCGCCCATGCAGACATCGATGACATAGACGGTCAGATCGACAAGCTCGGGGCTGAAGGTGGCCGCCAGATTGTCACCGCCGGATTCGATCAGGATCAGGCCAAGGTCAGGGAACGCCTGTTTCAACTTCTCGATCGCGGCCAGATTGACCGAGGCGTCCTCGCGGATGGCGGTGTGCGGGCAGCCGCCTGTCTCGACGCCGCGGATGCGGTCCGCCGGCAGGGCCTGGGCCCTTACCAGAAAGTCGGCATCCTCGCGTGTGTAGATGTCATTTGTGATGACGGCCATCGAGATGTCAGGCGACAGCGCTCGGCACAGGGCCTCGGTCATGCTGGTCTTGCCGGCGCCGACCGGCCCGCCGATGCCGACGCGAAGAGGTCCATGTTTCAATCGGGAAGGCGGATGTGGTGTCGAGGTCATGTCCGGTAAATCCGCTGTTCGGTCATTTCATGTTCAAGAACGCAAAGATCGGCCGCCATCGCAAAGCTCCCCACTGCCCCGACATCCGTCTCGATGGCGCGGGCGGTGGCCTGTTCAATGGCCGGCGTCAGGGCGACAAGGCAGGCCTGGCCATCCATCTGGCCTATGGGAACGGCGCGGACGGCTACCGATATCTGGTTCATGCAGGCCCCCTGGATGAACGCGGCCAGCGTCGCTTCGCGGGAGAGCCCTGTCCGGCGCGCCGCCATGCCGACAGCGACCGGATAGGCGAGGCCTGCCGGCAGATCGATGCCCTGCGTCTCGCGCATGATCCTGGCGAAGGCCGCGCCAAGCTCGGCTGTTTCCTGATGGCGCTCGGCGCCGGGGCACAGCGCTAGGCACAGATCATTCACATCCTCGCCATCCAGGGCTGCCCCCAGGAACACCGCGTCGGTGAAAACGGAACCGTGCGACAGCACCGTGCGAAGCCAGTCGGCAAGGCTGTCCCGGTCATGGACGTCGCCTCTGGCGATGGCGGTTTCCAACCCGCCGGAATAGCTGAAGGCGCCGATCGGAAAGGCAGGCGAGAACCAGTTCTGCAGGATCAGCAGCTGCTCTGCCGGCGCTGTTGTCATCGTCTCTGTCGGCGTCGCGGGCATGTCAGTGCTCATGGCCATGGGTGCGGCCATGCCCATAGGCGCCGCCTTCCGGCGTGAAGGGCGCGGTGACCGGCGTGACGCTGGCGCCAAGACCCTCCAGCATTGCGCGAAGCACGCCGTCTTCCCGGATCAGGATATGGTCATCCGCCACATGGCAGGGGGTATGACGATTGCCGACATGCCAGGCGATACGCGCAAGATTGTCATGCCGCACCGCCAGCAGCGGTTCCGGTGCCGCCACAACAGCGATGACGCGCCCGTCATCAAGCCGGAAGCCGTCGCCCTGCTTGAGCGACCGGGTTTCGGCAAGCTCCACCAGAAAGGGCTCGCCGTCATCGCTCACCAGCCGCTTGCGGCGCAGGAAGCGGGACTCATAATCCAGTGTCACCGTATCGGCCGCGTCGCCATCATGGATGTGTGTTTCGATCTCCTGCGCCAGATGCATCACAAGATCCCTCAGAACATGAAATAGCGCTGCGCCATCGGCAGCTCTTCCGCCGGCTCGCAGGTCAGAAGCTCGCCATCGGCGCGCACCTCGTATGTCTCGGGGTTGACCTCGATCTGCGGGCAATGGTCATTGTGCACCATGTCGGCTTTCGAGATGGTCCGCGTGTTCGCCACCGGCACGGTCGTCTTGGCGAGGCCAAGCCTGTTCGCGATGCCGGCATCCTGCGCGGCGGCGCTGACAAAGGTCACGGCGGACCTCTCGACGGACCTGCCGAAGGCGCCGAACATCGGGCGCGTATAGACAGGCTGCGGTGTCGGAATCGAGGCGTTCGGGTCGCCCATCTGCGCGCAGGCGATACTGCCGCCGATGATCACCATCTCCGGCTTTACCCCGAAGAAGGCAGGATGCCACAGCACCAGGTCGGCGCGCTTGCCGACGGCGATCGACCCGATATGGTCCGAGATGCCATGGGCGATGGCCGGGTTAATGGTGTATTTCGCGACATAGCGTTTCACCCGCACATTGTCATTGTCGCCTGTTTCCTCGGGGAGCCTGCCGCGCTGCACCTTCATCTTGTGCGCAGTCTGCCAGGTCCGGATGATCACCTCGCCGACGCGGCCCATGGCCTGGCTGTCGGACGCGATGATTGAAAAGGCGCCCATGTCATGCAGGATATCCTCCGCCGCGATGGTCTCGCGCCGGATGCGGCTTTCGGCAAAGGCGACATCCTCTGGAATCGATTTATCCAGGTGATGGCAGACCATCAGCATGTCCAGATGCTCTTCCAGCGTGTTCACCGTGTAGGGCCGCGTCGGATTGGTGGATGACGGCAGCACATGGCTTTCACCGCAGATCTTGATGATATCCGGCGCATGCCCCCCGCCGGCCCCTTCTGTATGGAAGGCGTGGATGACACGTTCCTTCATGGCTGCGACCGTATGTTCGACGAAGCCGCTTTCATTCAGCGTGTCGGTATGGATCATCACTTGCACATCCATGGCATCGGCAACAGACAGGCAGTTGTCGATGGCGGCTGGTGTTGTCCCCCAGTCCTCGTGAAGTTTCAGCGCGCAGGCGCCGCCGCGCACCTGCTCTTCCAGCGCCGCCGGAAGGGCCGCATTGCCCTTGCCGGCGAAGGCCAGGTTCATCGGGAAGGCGTCGGCGGACTGCAGCATCCGTCCGATATGCCAGGGGCCGGGGGTGCAGGTTGTGGCCAGCGTGCCATGCGCCGGGCCGGTGCCGCCGCCAAGCATCGTGGTCAGCCCGGAATGCAGCGCGTCCTCGATCTGCTGTGGACAGATATAATGGATATGGCTGTCGAATCCGCCGACGGTCAGAACATGGCCCTCGCCGGCGATGGCCTCGGTGCCAGGGCCGATGATGATGTCCACACCCGGCTGGGTGTCAGGGTTTCCGGCCTTGCCGATGCCGGCGATCACGCCGTCCTTCAACCCGATATCGGCCTTGAAGATGCCTGATATATCGACCACCAGCGCGTTGGTGATGACGGTGTCGACGGCCCCTTGCGCGCGGGGTGTCTGCGACTGGCCCATGCCGTCGCGGATGACCTTGCCGCCGCCGAACTTCACCTCTTCGCCATAGGTGGTGAAATCCTTCTCCACCTCGATGATCAGGTCGGTGTCGGCAAGCCGCAGCCTGTCGCCCGTGGTCGGGCCATACATGTCGGCATAGGCGGCGCGGGATATCTTTCTCGGCATCACAGGCCTCCCATGATCTGCTGGTTGAAGCCATAGACCTGCCGCGCGCCGCACAGCGGCACGAGCGTTACCTCGCGCTGCTGTCCGGGCTCGAATCGCACCGCCGTGCCGGCGGCGATGTCGAGCCGCATGCCGCGTGCCGCTGCCCGGTCGAAATCCAGCGCCGGGTTGGTCTCGGCGAAATGATAGTGGCTTCCGACCTGGACCGGCCGGTCGCCTGTATTGGCAACGGTCAGGCTGATCGCCTCGACGCCGTCATTCAGCGTGATGTCGCCGTCTGCCGGCAGGATTTCACCAGGGATCATGTCGCGCCTCCCTTGCGGATGGGGTGGTGCACGGTCACCAGCTTGGTGCCGTCAGGAAAAGTGGCCTCGACCTGAACATCATGGATCATCTCGGGGATGCCCTCCATGCACTGTTCGGCGGTGATCACATGCGCGCCGGCTTCCATCAGCTCGGCGACGGATCTGCCGTCACGCGCGCCCTCGACCACATAATCGGTGATCAGGGCGATGGCCTCGGGATGGTTCAGCTTGACGCCGCGTTCCAGCCTTCCGCGCGCCACCATGGCGGCAAGGCTGACAAGCAGCTTGTCCTTTTCGCGGGGTGTCAGTTTCATTTCCTACCTCATGATTGCCAGACACGCGGCACCTGCTGGCCGCCGATTGAACCCAGAAGTCTTGACAGATCGCTCTTTCCGGCCATGGTCGTGCCTGCCAGCAGGCGCAGCACCAGCCGCTCCTGCCAGCAGGAGACCGCCGCGCGCGAGGCAAGCGATGGCAGCGCTGCGCTGATATCGGCGCGAATCTGATCAAGCCGAGGCCCTGCATAGACAAGGGTCGCCGACATCTGCGCGCCGCCTGCTGCTGCGGTGGCGGTGATCAGTGATCCTATGTCATCGGTGAGGCAGAGCGCCTCTGCATGGACAAGCTTGCCTTCGCGGCGGATGCGCCAGTGATCGGTGAAGTGGCATGTCCGAAGCGTCTCGCCCATCGCATGCCGCCCGAAGACCAGCGATTCAAGGACCAGAACCTCGCTTGCCGGATCAAGCTCGACATCGATACGCCGCGCCAGCCGGCTGCCCTCGAACAGAATGGTTTCCTGGGGCAGCCAGTGAAGCGCGGCACCGTTCATGGCGGAAAGCCGGACATGCATGCTGGCATTGTCCGCCGTGCTGCTGCGATAAGCGCGCTCGGCCGCTTGTGTGGTGAGAACGACGCTGCTTTTGTCAGCCTTGCATGAGTAAAGATACTCATCACCGCCGGTGATGCCGCCAGCGGTGTTCACCAGCACGACCTCCTGCGGCCCGCCATAGCTTCGCGGCAGCAGCGCCTTGGCTGATCCGCGCTGATACAGCCGGTCAAGCCCGTCGTCGCGAAAACTGATCTCAGTGTCGCCCTGTGAGCGCTGAAGCGCCCCTGTGAGACTTCCCACACCATCCATCATAGTAATACTTAACTTAGGTATCCGTGGCTTCTTTTGAAGGCCGAAGGGATCAGAATCCGTAAGTCAGGGCCATGATGACGGCGCTGTCCTTTTGCAGCGCCGTGCTGTTCGGGTCGCTGGCATAGCGCGCCGTGCCTCTGGCGCTCGCCTCGAACGTGAGCTGGTCAGTGATCCGCCGGTCGATGCTGACCGTCACTGTCTGCGCGCCATTGTCGAGGTCGCGGGTCACGAGGCCAAGCATCTCGGTATCCTCGACATCATTCCACAGCCAGCGGGCGCCGACCGTCAGATCGTTCTGGAACCCGCTATGCGACAGGCCCTTGCGGCTGTCGCGCGCATATTCGCCGATCAGCACGATGTCATGGCCGCTGTCCAGGACGCCATAGAGATTATGTTCGATCCCGACGACACCGGCGCGGTAGGTCCCGGCCGTGCCGAGCCGGTCATACTGGCCGGACCGCCGGACCAGTTCGGCCTTCAGCGCGGAATCGCCGCGAAGATACTGGATGTCGAGCCCGGCCTGGGTGATGCGGCTATAGTCCGGCTTCAGCGTGCCGTCCGCCTGTGGCAACAGCCGCGGCGCCGACCCGGTGCCGCGAAACCAGCTGACGCCAAGGTCGATATCGCCGAAATATCCGGACCAGCGGATGGCGCTGGCGATGTCGTCGCGCTTCGCCCCGCCGGAATAGGTGGCGTCCTTGGCGATGCGCGGCGCCGGGCGTTCGCGGCTTGCCGGGCCGGGATAGATGTTCTCGGCAAAATCCACCGCCAGAAGATCAAGCTGTCCCGGTCCGACCGGCCAGGACAGGCGCAGCATCGGCGCGCCGCGCTTTTCGCTTCGCATCAGCCCGCGGCTGAAATCCTTGGCGTTGACCACATCGACCGGGTTGTAGCTCTCAACCTTGCCCCAGAACAGGATGGTGCTGCCGACAAGGATATCGGCATCGCCGACCCGCGCGGTGACATGCGCCTCGCGGAAATCGACGCTGCCGTCACCAGCCGTGCCGCCGCTGATGCGGGGCTGGATCAGCACCTCGGCCGCATCGCCATAGACAATCAGCTCGGGCCGCGCCTCCATATGAAGGAAGCTGTCTTTCTGACCGGCATGGGCCGCGCTCTCCGGATACCAGCTTGCCTCGGCGGTGATCTCGCCGCGATGCTCGGTGCTGATCTCGGCCCTGGCGGCCATGCTTGTCAGGCTGGCGACAGTGGCCAGCACCGCCGGCAGCAGGGCCGCACGGCACGAAGGCTTGCCAGATGTCATCGGCTGGCCTTGGGAAGTCCCTGTGGTGTGAAGTCACGCTCGGTCAGCCCCTTGCGGAAGCTGTAGTCGCCCCACGACAGACGGGTCGACTTGCCGGTCTGCATATTGTCCATCAGCATGGTGTGGGCCCGCCAGAACTGGCCCTCATACTGTTTGTAATCCTGGAATTTCAGGGATTTTTCCAGATCGCCGCGGCGGTTGTAGAAATCGATCTGATGAACCCGGTATTCATCGAGGTCGATGAAGGAGACCCGCTTCGAATAGCCGGACCGCTTGTTCTTCGGCCGGCTTTCCACCGCGGCGCAGGTCAGCGCGGCGTCATGGGCGCAGGCGGAATCCTCAAGCCAGATATGATCATTGTCGGCGACCTCTTCGGAGCCGAGATCCTCATAGGAAAATTCCGAGGAGACGAACTTGCCGGTCCTGTTTGACGAGGAAATCCGTTTCACCCGTTTGACCGCCGGAAGGAAGATCCACTGCGAATCATCATCCGGCTCGATTTTCGAATGCGTCAGCAGTGCCGTGCCGCGAACGTCACGCGGCTGCGAGAAGGTGATGATCGACCTGTCACCTTCCGAGGCGTCGGCAGCCTCAAGAATGGTGGAGCGGAACTTGCGCACGGATTCATTTCCGGCCTTGTTCTTCAGCACCATTTCACCCTCGACCGTGACATCGCCCCATCCCTTGTCGCGGTTGTCGACCTCGGTGGCGATGGCGAGGCCCTTTTCGTTGGAGGCCTTGGCCGGGGTGGCAAGCGGCAGCATCAGCGCCGCGGCGGCAAGGGTGGCGATCACCGCAAGCGAGGCGGTGGATGTGGCATTGGTCTTCATGGTTTTCATCCTGTCGAGAAAGATCAGAAGCGGCGGGAGGAAGAGGAAATCGACGAACAGCGCGAAGCTGAGCGTGATCGCCGTCAGGCGGGCCATGTCGCGGTTCACGGCAAAGCCGGACTGGCCGAGAATGACAAAGCCGATGACAAGGCCGATCGATGTGACGGTCAGCGCCATGCCGACCGATTTGAAGGCGTAGCGGACACTGTCCTCGGCGCTTTCACCACGCTTGCGGGCATTGGCGTATTTCAGCATGAAATGCACCGTGTCATCGACAACGATGCCAAGCGTCATCGCCACGACAATCGATACCGCCAGCGTCACATTGCCGACCATGTAGCCCCACAGGCCGAAGCCCATCACCGCGGGCAGCAGGTTCGGCACCAGCGAGACGATGCCAAGCTTCAGGTTGCGAAGAACGAGGAAGATGACAAAGGAGATGAAGACAAGAGCAAGCGTCGTTCCCTGCAGCATCGAGGGCACATCGCGGGCCGAGATCATTGTATAGACATGCGTCTGGCCGGTGACCGGGCTCTTCAGCTCGGGCGCGTTCGCGTCGAACCAGCCCTGGATCTTGTCATCAAGCGCGATCAGCTGGCGTGTGGTTGCATAGCCGACAAAGGCGGAGACCCTGGTCGAGGACCGGTCGACATTGATCTGGTCTGTCAGGTCCATGCCATAGCCAAGCGACAGCTCGTAGAGGAACAGGAACTGCGAGGCTTCCTCGTCGGTCTCCGGAATGCGGTAGAAGGCCGGATCGTCGCCATTCATGTTCATGTTCAGCCGCTTGATCGTGTCGCTGAGCGAACGGATATGGCTGACCTCCGGCTGCGCGCGGAGAAAGGCCGACAGATCATCAAGCTTGGTCAGATAGGCCACCGAATTGATGCCGTTCTCCTCGCCCGTATCGACCGAGTATTCGAGAACATTCAGCCCGCCAAGCTCTGTTTCATAGAGATCGGTGGCCTGGCGAGTCTCGAAGCTTTCGTCGAAATAGCGCAGGAAGTCATCCTCGAGCTTGATCTGCGAGATGCCGGCGGCAAAGCCGATGATGATCACCGGAATGCCGAGAAGAAGACGCTTCTGGTTGCGGATGACGAACTCGCCAAGCGCGACCATGAACCGGTCGACCGACGCTTCGCCCCGGTTCTGGCGGATCGGAATCCAGCAGATCAGCCCGGGAAGAAGGAACATGGTGAAGACCCAGACGCCGATCATGCCGCCGGCGACCATGTTGCCAAGCTGCCGGAAGGGCGGGGAGATCGAGAAATTCAGCGACAGGAACCCGATCGCCGTGGTGAAGACGGCCACCGTGATGCCAAGGCCATGATCGGTCAGTGCCCGCCGCGCCCAGATGGTGCGGTCGGATGTTTCCTGCATGGTCTGGCGGATCGAGGACAGCACATGGACACTGCTGGCCACGGCAAGGGTGATCACCATCAGCGGGGCCACCGCCGTGGCTGAATTGATCGGAATGCGGGGCCACCCCAGCGCGCCAAGCGAGACAAGCGCCGACAGCGCTGCCAGGATCAGGATCAGAAGCGATCCGGTGGCTGAGCGCAGCAGCAGCCCGACAATGACAAGCATCGCCACCAGCATCGCCGGGGTCAGGGTCTCGCCATCTTTCTGGCTGGCGGTGGCAAAGGCCTGGCTGATCGCGACAGATCCGCTTGCCTTGAAGGTGATGTCCGGATAGTCGGCGCGGTATTTTTCTAGAAGCGGCTCGAACTCGGCATTGATATCGGGAATCTCCGAGACAAGATCGATGCCGGGAAGGCGGAAGATGACGGAAATCGCCGTCGCCGTCCCGTCCTCGTTGATCAGGCTGTTGCGGATCTCGATCCGGTCGAGCGCGGCGGCCTTCGCGGCGGCGGCCTCCTCATCGGTGACGGTCGAGGGTTCGGGAACCAGATCCTCGACCACCATCATGTCGCCATCGGCGTAGGTATTCTGGAAGCGCGTGATCGAATTGACCAGCCGCACATAGGGTAGGTTCCACAGATCCTCCGTCATCGCGCCGATCGCGCCAAGGGTGCGCGGGGTGAACACCGCGCCATCCTTCGGCACGACGATGATCGCCAGATTGTCATCCTTGGCGAATTCCTGCTCGAACCTGTCGAGGAGGATCTTGTCGGGATTGTCGGCTGCCATGAAGACCCGGCCGTCGGTATCAAGCTTCAGGTTGGGAATGCCGGCAAAGACGGCGAAGGCCATCAGCATCGTGGCAATCGCCACCTTGATCCTGTTGTTCACGACAAAATCAGCGAAACGTTCCATAATGTCCCTTTCCAGATGGGAAGCCCTGCGACCAGACGGGTTGGGCCGACACCAAGCCAGTGTCAGGGCGGAAAATATACCGCCCGGTACTTATGTCAATGGTAAAATACCGATCGGTATTTATACTATTATCCGGTGGCTTCCAGGATTGTCTGTCCTGATGTGGTCAGGCCACGATTCCGTCGATCGCCAGGGCGACCATGCGTTTGACATTCTCTTTCGGTTCACCGATCAGAACCACGTTCTTGGCGATAATGGTCTGTCCGGCCACAAGCCGCACGGCGGCGTTGAGGTCGATTCCGGGGCGAAGCTGCCCGGCGTCCGCCGCGGCCTTCAACCGTTCTGAGAACATGTCCAGTATCTCCTGAACCGCCTGGTGAACTGCCTGCCTGCTTTTCTTGCCGATGGCCGTGCCAAGCTGCACACATTCCATCAGAAGGCATCCGGTCGGCATGGCGGCGTCCGCGTGCCGCTCGTAAAGCGCGTCGATCTGCCTGTCGAACCACGCCTTGAGGTCGGTGCGGATATCGCCTGTCGCCTGCAGCAGGTCTGCGTCGCCGGAACGCTGGTTCACGTAATGCTGGATGGCGGCACTGACCAATCCGTCCTCATCTCCGAAATAGCGGTACAGGGTCGGCTTTGAAACACCGAGCGCGCGCGACACTTCATTGAAGGAGGTCGCGGCGACACCGCACTGCCAGTAGAGGTTGGTGGCAGCCTCGATGGTGCTTTCGCGGTCAAAGGACACCGGACGTCCTATTGCTTTCGAGGCAGGTTCGGCCATGAAACTGTTCCGGCGTGACGGCCGGCCCATCCGGCGGTCAGCGCTCTTACATATAGGCGATGGCCTCGACCGCGTCCAACGGGTTCTTCTGCCGGCGGAGCCCGCGCCCACATTGCGATTACAGCCGCCAGCCTGTAGCGTGAGGAAATCGGTCAGGCGTTGCCTGTCGTTTTTGTGACCGGGAGAAGTTCCGCCATGCGTGATGCCGTGATCGTGTCCACCGCCCGCACCCCGATTGGCAAGGCCTATCGCGGGGCCTTCAATGATACCCAGGCCCAGGCGCTGGCCGGCCACGCCATCCATCATGCCGCATCGCGCGCCGGCATCGAAGGCGGCGAGGTTGGCGATGTGGTGATGGGCGCAGCGTTGCAGCAGGGCTCGACCCATGTGAATGTGGCGCGGCAGGGGCTGATCCGTGCCGGTCTTCCGACATCGGTTCCCGGCATGACGGTGGACAGGCAATGCTCCTCCGGCCTGATGGCGCTTGCGATCATCAATGACCGCGTGCGCGGCGGCGAGATCGATATCGGCATCGGTGGCGGCGTTGAATCCATCTCGCTTGTGCAGACCGAGCGGATGAACACCCACCGCTTTGTTGACCCGTGGATCAATGAAAACCGTCCGGATATCTACATGTCGATGCTGGAGACGGCGGAAATCGTCGCCGCCCGCTACGGCGTGTCGCGCGAGGCGCAGGACGAATATGCGGCTGAATCGCATCGCCGGACCCATGAGGCACAGCAGGACGGGCGCTTTGACGCCGAGATCGTGCCGATGCCATCGGTGATGAAGGTGACGGACAAGCAGACCGGCGCGGTCAGCGACCAGGATGTTGAACTGAAGGCCGACGAGGGGGTGCGCCCGCAGACGACGGTCGAGGGCCTGCAGGCGCTTCAGCCTGTCTTCCGCGACGGCCAGCAGCTTGCCGAAGGGGCCTGCATCACGGCTGGCAACGCATCGCAGCTGTCGGACGGGGCGTCGGCGCTGGTGGTGATGGAGGCCGCCGAGGCGGCACGGCGCGGGCTGTCGCCGCTGGGATGTCTTCGCGGGATTGCCGTTGCCGGCTGCGATCCTGACGAAATGGGAATCGGGCCTGTCTTTGCGGTGCCGAAGCTGCTGGAGGCGCATGGCCTGTCTGTGGCGGATATCGATATCTGGGAGCTGAACGAGGCCTTCGCCTCGCAGGTCCTCTATTGCCGCGACAGGCTGGGAATTGATCCTGAAAGTTACAATGTCTCCGGCGGCTCGATCGCTGTCGGGCATCCCTATGGCATGACCGGCGCGCGCCTGTCCGGACATCTGCTGATCGAGGGACGTCGCCGCGGCGCGAAGCTTGGCGTTGTGTCGATGTGCATCGGCGGCGGCATGGGGGCGGCAGGCCTGTTCGAGATTTACTGATCTGGCGCCGGGTCCGGCGGTGGAAAGGACAAGTGAATGTACAAGAAGATTTTTTCCAACACCTTTGCCAGCCGCGAGGATTGCGAAATGTTCCTCATGGTCCTGAAGCAGCAATGGCCGCAGATGAAGGGCCAGCTTCCCGGCGCGCGTCTGGAGATTGTCCATGATCCGGAAACGCCGCATATGATGCAGGCCGTATGGACCTTGCAGGACCGCGCGCAGGCGGATCAGATGACCGAGCTGTCGAAGGACGTGATCCTTCCCTATCGGCGGCAGCTGGCGCCAAAATCGGTGACGCTGGAGGGCGAGCTGAACTGGTCGCAGGATTTCTGACGCCGCCCCATCGCCGTCGCGGGGTAACAGGAGACGCATGACATGCCCCGCAATGTTGTCCTCGCCATCGGCGTGATCCTGTTCGGCATCCTTGCCTTCGACATGATGGGCATTCTTGTCCGCCTTCTTGGCGGCACCTATCCGGTCCTTCAGATCGCGGCGCTTCGCAACCTGTTCGGCATTCTGCCGGCGGCATTGCTGCTGTGGCATGGCCGGCAGTTCGGCGAGCTTCCGAAGCTCCACCGGACACGATACTACCTGATCAATCTGATACGCGCCGGCGCTGTCGTGATCGCGCAGATGTGTTTCTACACGGCGCTGACCAAGATCGAGTTCGCCACCGCCGGGGCTCTTGGTTTCAGCGGCCCGATCTTCATAGCCGCGCTGTCGGTTCCGCTTCTCGGGCACAGGGTCGGCGTCTGGCGCTGGGCGGCGATCGGCATCGGCTTTGTCGGGGTGCTGACCATTATGAAGCCGTTCAGCGAGGGCTTCTCGCCCTACATGGTGCTGCCTGTCATAGCCGCTTTCTGCTACGGCATGTCCAGCATCCTGGTGCGGTTCTATCCGGCCGATGTCCCCTCGGCGGCGATCCAGTTCGGCCAGCAGATCTTCACCTGCATCCTCGCCACCATCACCATGCTGGTCTTCGTCGAGCCGGTGGCCATTACGGGCATCCGCGATGGTGTGCTGATTGTCATCCTTGGGGCGCTTGGCGGCATTGGCGTGCTGTGTCTTGCCATATCCTACCGGCTGGCGGACCCGAGCACGATCTCGCCCTTTGAATATTTCGGCATTCCGGTCTCCTTCGCGCTTGGCTGGCTGTTCTTTTCCGAGGCGCCTTTCAACGATCTGTTTCCCGGTATTCTGTTTATCGTCGGGGCTGGTATGATCATCATGGCGCGCGAGCGGCGCATGGCCCGGCTTGAGGCCGCCAGGAAGGAGACAGCGGATGTTTGAATGCAAGCTTGCCGAGGAGGGACGCCTCCTCGCCCTGACCGATGGCCAGAGGGAGGAGACAGCCCGCTTTCATGCTGTCTGGCTTCGCGACAACGCCATGGACGAGGCGACCCGCGCGCCGGGCAATGGCCAGAGGCTGATCACCCTTGCCGACATTCCGGCCGATCTGCGGATGACCGGCGCGGCGCTGTCCAACGGCGCGATTCACATCACATTCTCGGGTGATGCCGGCACCATCGCCTTTGACCCGCACTGGCTGATGGCGAACCGCTATGACCGGCAGCAGGCGGCCCGCCAGCGCGGCTGGGTCGGGTCCGGGATATCCTGCTGGGACCGCGGGCTGAACGCCAGTCTGCCAACGGCGCGCTTTGCCGATCTTCAGCAAGGGGGTGCTGCGCTTCGCGACTGGCTTGGCGCTCTGATCCGCCATGGTTTCGTTCATATGTCGGGCGGTCCGGTAGAGGATGGCGCGCTGATGAAGGTGGTTGATCTGTTCGGCTATGTCCGCGAAACGAATTACGGCCGCCAGTTCGAGGTGCGGACCGAGATCAACCCGACGAATCTTGCCTATACCGGTCTTGGCCTGCAGGCGCATACCGACAATCCCTATCGCGACCCGGTGCCGACCATCCAGCTTCTCTACTGCCTCGAAAGCTCGGCCGCCGGTGGCGACAGCATGGTGGTCGACGGCTTTGCCGCGGCGCGCCGGCTTCGCGAGGAGAAGGAGGAATGGTTCGACCTTCTGGCCGACCATTGCGCCAGATTCGAATTTGCCGGCGGTGCCGACACCCATCTTGTCGCGCGGCGGCCGATGATCGAGCTCTCCCCGGATGGCGAGCTCATCGGTGTGCGCTTCAACAACCGGTCGGCGGCGCCGATCACCGATGTGCCGTTTGAAAAGATGCCTGTCTATTACGATGCCTATCGACGCTTTGGCGAGATCATCGACGATCCGGCGATGGAGGTCAGTTTCCGGCTGGAGCCCGGCGAGTGTTTCCTTGTCGACAACACCCGTGTCCTTCATGCCCGCAAGGCTTATGGCGGGACCGGCCATCGCTGGCTGCAGGGCTGCTATGCCGATCGGGATTCGCTGCTGTCGCGGCACCGGGTGCTGAGCCGGCAGGCCGCTGGCGCATGACGGTGGATGGTGGCGGCATGAAACACGAACAGGCCATCGCCGCGCTTCGCACGCTTCTGGCGGACAGGCTGTCCACCGGTGATTCGGTGCGCCAGCTGCATGCCCGCGACGAGGCCTATACCCCGCCGGCGCTTCCCGATGCGGTGGCCTTTCCGGAAAGCACCGAGGAGGTTGCCGGCATCGCCCGCATTTGCGCGGCGCATGGCTGCCCCATCGTGCCTTACGGCATCGGCACCTCGCTCGAGGGGCATGTGGTGCCGGTCAAAGGCGGGGTCACGGTCGATCTCAGCCGGATGAACAGGATTGTCGAGATTGACGATCGCAACCTTGTCGCGGTGGTCGAACCCGGCGTCACCCGCAAGCAGCTGAACGAGGAGCTTCGCGCCACCGGCCTGATGTTCACTGTTGATCCCGGCGCGGATGCCACCATCGGCGGCATGGCCTCGACGCGCGCCTCGGGGACCAACGCGGTGCGCTACGGCACGATGCGCGAGAATGTCATGGCGCTGGAGGTCGTTCTTGCCGACGGCCAGGTGATCGAGACCGGCACGCGAGCGCGCAAGTCATCCGCCGGATATGACCTGACGAATCTGTTTGTGGGATCCGAAGGAACGCTTGGCATCATCACCCGCATCACCGTGCGGCTGTTCGGCCAGCCGGAGGCGATCATGGCCGCCACCTGTGCCTTTGACACTGTCGACGGTGCTGTCGATTCGGTGATGGACGCGATGCAGCTTGGCCTGCCGATGGCGCGGATCGAGCTTCTCGACGAGGTGCAGATGCGCGGCATGAACATCTACAATCCCGACCTGGAGCTTCCCGAGACGCCGCATCTGTTCCTCGAGTTCCACGGCAGCGAGAGCGGTGTCGCCGAACAGGTCGAGAGCTTCACCGCCATTGCCGGCGAGCATGGCGGATCGGACCTGCAATGGGCCACCCGCCCCGAGGACAGGACCCGCCTGTGGCAGGCCCGCCATGACGCCTATTACGCCGCCAAGGCTCTGGTGCCGGGGGCAGAGGGCTATGTCACCGACTGCTGCGTGCCGATCGACAGGCTGGCTGCGGCGATCCGCCGTGCGCGTGTTGCCATCGACGAGTCCGGTCTTGTCGCGCCGATCCTCGGCCATGTCGGCGATGGCAATTTCCACCTTGTCATCCTGATCCGGCCAGGCGATGACGCCGAGCTGAAGGCGGCCAATGATCTGGCCGGGCTGCTCAACATGATGTCCATCGAGCTTGGCGGCACGATGACAGGCGAGCATGGGGTCGGCATCGGCAAGAAGAAATACATGACAGCCGAGCATGGCGATTCCTACGCGTTGATGGGTGTCATCAAGAAGGCGATCGACCCGCAGAACATCATGAACCCCGGCAAGATGGTGAATGTGAATTGACCATGACGCGCTGTCATCCGGAGGTGTGAGATGCTGCGCCTGATCATTCTTGGACTGATCGCGGTCGCGGTGGCGGCACTGGTGCTGCGGATGCTGCCGGGGCTTCGCGCCCGCATCGCCGTGATCCTGCGCCATCCCTTTGTTCGCCAGGTGCTGTTCGGGCTGGTCTTCCGGCTGATCAGGCTGCTGATCTTCCGGCGCTGACCACGGCTGGCTTTCGTGACCGGCGCATCCATCGCAGCAACTGTCGCACCCTGACCAAAAGACCAGCTTTTTCGGTCGCAAGCTTTTGATATGAGGCGAAAGGCATCGCCTGATGCCAGGATGTGGGGGAAGACCGGTTATGAAGACGCATGCGCAGGCGGTGGTGATAGGTGGCGGGCTTGTCGGATGTTCCATCCTCTATCATCTGGCGAAGATGGGGTGGCGCGATGTCATGCTGCTGGAGCGCGACGAGCTGACCAGCGGGTCGACCTGGCATGCGGCAGCCAACATCCACGGGCTGCATGACAACAACAACATCACCCGCATCCAGCATTACACCATGAACCTGTACAAGGAGCTGGAGGCCGAAACAGGCCAGGGATGCGGTGTCTTCCAGCCGGGATCGCTCTATCTGGCGCAGACCGAGGAACGCGAGCACCAGCTCCGCCTTCAGGAAGCCAAGGCTAAATTCTACGGCCTCGGGTTCTATGAGGTCAGCCGCGAGGAGGCAAAGGAGCTTCACCCGCTGGCGCAGTTTGACGATGTGCGCTGCATCATGTTCGAACCCGATGGCGGCAATGTCGATCCGTCCGGCGTGACCCAGGCCTACGCCGCCGGCGCGCGCATGCTTGGCGCGGAGATCCACCGCTTCTGTCCGGTGACCGGCACCGAGGCGCAGCCAGACGGAAGCTGGATCGTGCGCACGCAAAAGGGCGATATCCACACGCAGTGGGTGGTGAATGCCGCCGGATTGTGGGGGCGCGAAGTGGCGACGATGGCCGGGCTGGAGCTGCCGCTGCAGCCGACCGAACATCAGTATTTCGTGACCGAGACCATTGACGAGGTGGCAAATCTCGGGCGGCGTCTTCCCTCGATCGCTGACCGCGACGGCGAGTATTACTTCCGTCAGGAAGGCAACGGGCTGCTGATCGGCGCCTATGAGGAAAAGATGAAATTCTGGGCCGAGGAGGGCACGCCGCTCGATTTCGGCCATGAGCTGTTCGATGATGATCTCGACCGGATCATGGAAAATGTCATGCGCGCCATCGACCGGGTGCCGGCAGCCGCCAGCGCCGGGGTGAAGCGGGTGATCAATGGCCCGATGATCTGGAGCCCAGATTCCAACGCCCTGTTCGGGCCGGTGCCGGAGCTTCGCAACTATTTCTGCTGCAACGGCATCATCCCGGGCTTCAGCCAGTCCGGCGGGCTTGGCCTTCTGGCGGCGCAATGGATGATCGAGGGCGAGCCCGAATGGGACATGTTCGCCTGGGATCTGGCGCGGTTCGGTGACTGGGCCGACAAGGCCTTCACCAAGGCGCGGGTCCGCGACCAGTATATGCACCGTTTCAAGATCCATTTCCCGAATGAGGAGCGCGACGCCGGCCGGCCGGCGATGACGCGACCAGCCTATGAACGCCAGAAGGACATGGGCGCGGTCTTCGGGCTGAACGCCGGCTGGGAGCATCCGCTGTGGTTCGCCGATGCGCCGGGGACCGAGGATACGAACGGCTTCGCCCGCCAGAACTGGTTCGAACCGGTGGGCCGCGAGGCGATGATGCTTCGCGAGCATGTCGGTGTGATCGATATCTCGAATTTCGGCAAATACGAGGTCGCCGGTCCCGGCGCCGGCGACTGGCTGGACAGGCTGGTGGCCAACCACGTGCCGCGCGAGCTCGGGAAAAGCTGCCTGACCCCGTTGATCGGCATGCGCGGCGGGGTGGCCGGAGATTTCACCGTCACCATGACTGGCGATGACAGCTACATGATGATCGGATCCGGCATGGCGGAACGCTATCACCGCCGCTTCTTCGACATGGTGCCGATGCCGGAGGGCACCGCCATCGATGTGGCAACGCCGCGCATGGCCGGCTTCAATGTCGCCGGGCCGCGCTCGCGCGAGATGCTGGCGACACTGACCGACGCCGATCTGTCGAATGAAGGCTGGCCCTTCATGCGCTCGCGACGCATCACCGTCGGCGGAATCGACTGCCTCGCCATCCGGGTGAGTTTCACCGGCGATCTCGGCTGGGAGCTTCATTGCGCCGAGGCCGACCAGCTGGCGCTCTATGACGCGCTTTTGTCAGCGGCAGCCGCGCATCATGGCGGGCCGGTCGGCGGCCGCGCTCTTGGCGCCCTGCGCATTGAAAAGGGATACGGCTCCTGGGGCCGCGAATACTCGCCCGAATACTGGCCGCAGGAGGCCGGCCTTCACCGGCTGATCAAGCTCGACAAGGATTTTCTGAACAAGGACGCCTATCTGAAGATCAGCAACACCCCGCCGCGCGAATCCCTGACCATGTTCGAGGTCGATGTCACCGATGACGCCGACGCCAATGGCGGCGAGCCGATTTTCCTGTCTGATGGCACGCCCGTCGGGCGGGTGACCTCGGGCGCCTATGGCTACAGCGTCGGGAAATCGCTGGCCATCGGCTATGCGCGCGAGGGTGCCGTGCGCGCCGGCGACCGGGTGGATATCTACATACTTGGCAAGCCGCATGCGGCGACGGTGCTGGACAGGCCGCCTTTCGACGCGGCGGGGGCGCGGCTGCGGGCCTAGTCGCCAACGGGCAGCCAGCACATCACAGCGATCGGGGAGGATGCGATGGAAGGTGCGATGAACAGAATGATGTCGGGGGTGGCAGAGTTCGTCTTCGGCCT
>JBMHCH010000028.1:0-16633 GCA_049890015.1 Puniceispirillaceae bacterium (SeqCode) | reverse complement strand
GCCGTCGCGCGGCCCCCAGCCAAAGCGCGTCTTGAAACCGACATAGCCCTTCTTCATCGCCTCTTCGGCCTCGGCCTGCATGCTGTCGATCGGGCCGGCATAGAGCTTGGAATAATAGCAGGGGATCTTTTCCTTGGTGCGTCCGCCAAGAAGCTTGAAAACAGGCTTGCCGGCAAGCTTGCCCATCAGGTCCCAGATGGCGATATCGACCGCCGAGATCGCCGTCATCCCGACGCCCTTGCGCCCCCAGGCATGGGTACGGCGGTACATCTTCTCCCACAGCCAGGCATAGTCGAACGGGTCCTCGCCGATCACCAGCGGCGCGTAGAACTCGTCAATGGCCTTTTTCACAAGCGAGGGGGCGAGCGCCGCATTGCCGATGCCGATGGTGCCGTCGCTGGCCTCGACCTCGCAGGTCAGCCACTGATGAAAGCGGAAGGACTGCATGGCATCGCCGCGCATGCCGAGCGCGTCCGACGCGTTGGTGCAGAAATTCCCGGTCGGCGGAACCGTCGGCCCCTTCCAGTTCCAGACCCGCGCGCGGACCGATTTGATCGTGATCATGCGACTGCCCCCATTGCCCAAAATCGCCATTCAAACAACTGTTTCAGTATTTGGTATACCGGTTTGTGGGGGGAGTCTTCAAGAGTGGAGACACGAAGACGGTCTGGCGGCATCGCCAAGCCACAGACCAACTGGCGCGGCCTCACCGCTGCGGCAGGTCTTATTGCCTATCTATAAAGCGTGGCATCTGAAACCTGATCAGACCCCGGCAACCCTGAATCAACCATCTGTTTCTTATATGTTTTTGCATAAAATTTCGACATCACGAATTCGTGAACCGAGGTTTACGATTCATTAGTGCCGATCTGCGAATCCTCTGTTTGTAAGCAATTACTAATGGAGTGTTTTGTAATGAACAGGATCGTAACCACCGCAATGCTTGTCGCCGCAGGGGCCGCCATATCGGCCTGCAATGTCTCCACCGGCACCGCTCTCAAGGTCAAGGAAGGCGACTACAACTACGCGAACTACCACAATGATGAATCGAGCCACTCCGGCGGCGCGGATGCACCGGCGCAGGGTGCCGTCGCATCCTACAGCGGTTCGGAAAGCCATGCCGCCCTGACGACAGCCGGCAGCGGCAATGCGGCATCCGGCGGCGTGTCGGGCCGGTCCGCGAATGGCATTTCCGGCCAGTCGCCCAGCGGCGGCACCGGGGCGTCCGGGTCCGCCGGCAATGATCAGGCACCCGACAAGCAAGGGAATCCGGACGAGGACAAGGGCAAGGAGGATGATCGCAGCCAGCCTGAAAATGGCGGAAGCGCATCGCAGCCGAACACATACTCGCAGCAGGACTGGGAGGGCGAATACCGCGGCGCGACCTTCAATTCCCACCTCGACAAGGATGGCGCTGAAGCTGAAGCTGAAGCCAACCATCTGAACGACAAGGATGGTGCCGCGGACGAAGCCAATCCACAGCCTGACAAGGATGGCGCCGCGGACGCAGCCAATCCACAGCATGACAAGGATGCTGACAAGGATGGCAATCCAGTATCCGGAACGGCGTCGTCGGCCCATACGTCCGGGGAGCCTGACAAGGATGCTCCCGTTGGTGACCCGAGCCAGCCCCTCCAGGAGGAGAACACCGCGCCTCAGGACACCGCACCGCAATCTGGCGATCCGCTTGCGCCCCAAAGCGCCTAGCCGATCCGCAACCGACACCCCGGCCGCCGGCGCGCATCCCGCGCCGGCGGTCCTTGCCGTGAGGCCGGAGACGGCGGACCGCCCCTCCGACAGCTGATGTCCGAACAGATGATGGTGATCCCGGAGGGACTCGAACCCCCTACCTACAGATTAGGAATCTGTCGCTCTATCCTGATGAGCTACGGGACCACAGGCCCCTATATGCCCTATTTTACATCCCGTTTCCAGATGCCCTGTAGGCGGCCTGATCTTTCCAGCGCGCATAGTCATCGCGACGGCAGTGGCCGCTGGGCCGTAAGCCGGGGGCGCGCGCCGCCGCCGCATCGCCGAAGAAGACGCGGGATGCCCGCTTCATCCGCTTTCCCGACGAACAGTCAAGGCGCCCGTAGATCCGAAGACGCAGGTTGCCGCCATAGCGGATATGCCCGCCAAGAATCAGCCGGCGCAGATCCTCGTCATCGATGGCGTCATGCCGGATCATGCCGAGCCCCTGTCAGTCCGCCGCGGCCAGGTCACACGCCGCCGCCTCGCGCCCGATCAGCGCCTGCTTGCGGGGCGTGCCCCAGGCATAGCCGCCGATCCGGCCGCTCTGCCGGATCACCCGGTGGCAGGGGATCAGCACCGCCACCGGATTGGCGGCGATGGCGGCGGCCACGGCGCGCGCGGCGCGCGGCCTGCCGATGGCAGCCGCGACATCACCATAGCCCGCCAGCGCCCCGTGCGGAATGCGCAGCAGCGCTTCCCACACCTTCATCTGGAACGGCGTGCCGCGAAGATGAAGGCGGATCGGACCAGTGCCCGACCAGTCGCCGGCGAGGGCGGCAAGGGCGTCAGCATGGAGTGTGTCGCCCGGCAATCTGTCGCCCGGCAATCCGTCGCCCGGCAATCTGTCGCCCTGGCATATCTTGCCGGCGGCGATGATCTCCGCTTCCGGAAAGGCGCGGCGAAGCGCCGCCAGCGATGCCGGTTCGGCTGTCTCTCTTGCGCCGTCGACAAAGCTCATATGGCAGATGCCGCGGTCGGTCGAGGCGACAAGCAGCCGGCCGAACAGGCTGTTGGCGAAGCCGTGGCGGATGACCAGACCGGCCCCGCCGCGGGCATAGGCGCCGGGGGTCATGCCCTCGATCCGCACGAACAGGTCGTGAAGGCGGCCAGGGCCCGACAGGCCGGAATCAAGCGCCGCGTCCAGAAGGCTGGCCCCGCCATCGCGCAGCGCGGCGCGGGCGTGCGCGAGGCTGAGATAGCGGGAGAAATTCTTCGGGCTGACGCCGGCCCAGGCGGTGAACATGCGCTGGAAATGGAACGGGCTGAGATGCGCCGCCGCGGCGATGTCCTCAAGCGCCGGCGCCTCGCGGAAATGCGCGGCGATATAGGCGATGCCGCTGGCGACGCGGTGATAGTCGATCTCGGGCTGGCGGTGCATGGCGGCCTCCTCGGGGCAGGTGCGGACAGACACCATCCTAGGCACCGTCAATCCCTCGCCGCGACCCGAATCTTGCGGAGTTCCCCCTTACCCCTCTTTTGCCTGCTGGCGCAGCACGAATTTCTGGATCTTGCCTGTCGAGGTTTTCGGCAGGTCGCCGAAGACCACATGTTTCGGCCGCTTGAAGCCGGCCATCTGGCCGCGGCACCAGTCGAGGAACTCCTCCTCGCCGACGGTCTCGCCCGGCTTCAGCTCGACAAAGGCGCAGGGCACCTCGCCCCATCTCTCGTCAGGCCTGGCGACAACCGCCGCCGCCGCCACCGCCGGATGCCGGTAGAGATAGCCCTCGACCTCGACCGAGGAGATATTCTCGCCACCGGATATGATCACATCCTTCAGCCTGTCCTTGATCTGGATATAGCCGTTCTCGTACCAGACAGCGGCATCGCCGGAGAAGAACCAGCCATCGCGGAGCGCCGCCGCGGTGGCGGCCTCGTCCTTGTAATATCCCTTCATCACGGCATTGCCGCGAAGCACGATCTCGCCCTGCGTCTCGCCGTCGCGCGGCACCAGCTCGCCGGTATCGGTGTTCATCACCGCCGCGCCCTCATGCATCGGGAAGGCGACGCCCTGACGGCTCTGCAGCTCGGCGCGGGCGTCGAAATCGAGATCGGCCCATTCCTCACGCCAGACGCAATGGGTGACATGGCCATAGGTCTCGGTCAGGCCATAGACATGCGTCACCTCGAAATTCATCTCGGCCATCTTCTGCAGGATGGCGGCCGGTGGCGGCGCGCCGGCGGTGAAGGCCTTCACCTGGTAATCCAGCTTCGGATGCATCTCCTCGGGCGCGTTCACCAGCAGGCTGAGGACGATCGGCGCGCCGCCGAAATGCGTCACCCTGTGGGTGCCGATGGCGCCCAGGATGCTGGCGGCGCTGATCTCGCGGATAAGCACAAGCGTGCCCGCCATCATTGTCATCGTCCAGACATGGCACCAGCCGTTGCAGTGGAACATCGGCACGATATAGAGATAGGTGGGATGCTGCGGCAGCTGCCAGCCGGTCGCCGTTCCCATGCTCATCAGATAGGCGCCGCGATGGTGATAGACGACACCCTTCGGCCGGCCGGATGTGCCGGAGGTGTAGCCAAGCGCCAGCGCCTGCCATTCATCTTCGGGCATCCGCCAGTCGAATGCCGGGTCGCCGCCGGCGATGAAGGCCTCGTAATCCTCGTCACCGATGGGCGGCAGATCCCCAATCTCGGCATCGCGGATATCGACCACGCGGATGCGCGCCCGCACCTCGGCGGCAAGCGACTCAAGCGCCGGCACAACGGCCGGGGCGAAGGCGGTATCGACAATCAGCAGCCTGCAGTCGCTGTTCTCCAGGATATAGGCGATGGTCTCCGCCTCGAGGCGGGTGTTGATGGTGTTCAGGACGCATCCCGCCATCGGCACACCGAAATGCGACTCGAAGATTTCAGGCGTGTTCGCCGCGATCACCGATACCGTGTCGCCGATGCCAAGCCCGGCATTGGCAAGCGCCGAGGCGAGCCGGCGCATGCGGGCGTAGCTTTCGGCCCATGTATAGCGGCGCGACCCGTAGATCACAGCCGTGCGGTCCGGAAACAGGTCAGCGGTGCGGGTGATGAAACTGAGCGGCGACAGCGGTACGAAATTGGCGTCGTTCCGCGGCATGGCGTCAAAATGCTGTCTCATGGAGGTCTCCCCTGGCTCGGCTGGAGGTCTGTCACAGGCGACGCCGGGCGGCCGCCAGACTGGAAAACTGACCGTATGATGACGGCTGCTGGGGACCTGTCAACCTGCAAGGCCCGCGCCCTTCAGATGGCAAGGCTTGCCGCGATCTGGCCGGCAAGCCCGGCATTGTCGATGATCAGGCGCTTGTTGGCGGCAAGGCTCCGCCCGCCGGACCGGCGCGCGATCTCGGCAAGAAGCCAGGGGGTCGCCGCGGCGCCGGGCGGCGCATCATCGATGCAGCTCTCGATCCATCCCTCGATTTCGTCGATGGCGATGGCATGTCGTTCATCGACAGGGTTGCAGACAAGCACCGCCCCGCCGATGCCAAGGCGTGCCCGCGACCGGATCACCGCGGCGATCTCTTCCGGGCTGTCGGCTGTGATGTCCACCCGAAACCCGCTATGCCGCGCCCAGAAGGCCGGCATGTCGTCAGTGCGATAGCCGACAAGGGTGATGCCCATCGTCTCCAGAACCTCGCGGGTGCGTGGCAGGTCCAGAATGACCTTCGGCCCGGAACAGACCACCGCCACCGGCGTGTGGGCAAGCTCGAACAGGTCGGCGGACACATCCATGCTGGCCTCGCCGCCACGATGCACCCCGCCGATGCCGCCGGTTGCGAAGATGTCGATCCCGGCATGACGCGCAAGGATCATTGTCGCCGATACGGTGGTGGCGCCAAGCCCCGGGGCCGAAGACGCGCCGGACAGTGCCGCCGGCAGATCGCGCCGCGACAGCTTTGTCACATCACCGGTTGTCGCCAGCCGGTGCATCGCCGCCTCGTCAAGCCCGGCATGGGGCCGGCCGTCAAGAACCGCCATTGTTGCCGGCACCGCCCCGCCATCACGCACCGCGGCCTCGGCGGTACGCGCCACCTCGATATTGTCGGGGTGTGGCAGACCATGGCTGATCAGCGTGGATTCGAGCGCGACAAGCGGCCGGCCGGCCGCGCGTGCCGCCGCCACCTCTTCGCAAAAGACGAAATCAAGGGCGCTTTCGGTCATTACAGCGACTCCACAGGATCAGGAAGCGGGGCGCCCGACGCAAAGGCGGCGCCTGCCGCCAGCGCGGTCCGAAGCCTCGCGTCAAGAGGGAGGCCGGGTGCATTCATCAGCCCCCAGAATAGCGATGCCGCCATCGCGTCGCCAGCACCATTCGCGTTCACCACCGCCACCTGCGGCGGCGCCATGACAACGACATGCTCCCGATCCGCATCCTGCTGGCCCGCCAGCGCCGCCTGCGCACCGCCGTCACTCACCAGTGCGACGCCGCCGTCACCAAGATGACCGGCAAGCTCGCGGGCAAGATAGTCCACCGGCGCGCCGCCTGCCTTCACAAGGCTGGCAGCTTCGGCCCGGTTCAGCACCAGCGCGTGCAGGCTCGACAGGGCCGCGCGAAGCCGCCCGACCTTGGCGACGGACGTGCCTGCGGCGAACTGCCGGCGGCTGGTGCAGGCCGCCTCGACCACCGCCAGGATGACAGGTTCCGGGAAATTGGCGTCGATCACCAGCGCCGTCTTCGGGTCAAGCCGCGCGGTGACCATCTCCTCCGTGACCTGTTCATAGAGCGACAGGGCGGCAGCCCCGATCAGAAGCTCGCCATCAGCCCTCATCACGGCGCTGTAGCCAGGCACCTCTCCCGCCAGTGGCCGGATATCGGCGGCGACCCCGCGATCATGAAGCCGGGCTGCCATGGCCGGCGCCTCTTCCGGGGGATGCACGCCGATGAATTTCACCGTGGCGCCGAAGGCGGCAAGGTGACAGGCGATGTTCGCCGCCACCCCGCCGGTGGACACCGTCTGCCGCGCCGGGTTGGTGCGCCCGGCAATCGGCTCGGATTGCAGCCACAGATGACGGTCGAGATGCCCGCCACCGCAAACCTGGACGGCCGCTGCCCTGAATCTGCTGTCTGCCGGCATCGAAATCCCTCCTTCAGGCGGCGAAACCAAGCCGCCGCCAGGCCCGCCACTGTATCAGCGCCACGATCGCGGATCCCGCCGCCATCACCAGAAGCGCCGCCGACCAGGCAGACAGGCTGTCAGCCCCGCCGCCGGCATCCAGCATCAGCCCCACCGCCGGGCCGGCAAGCGCCCCGCCGGCAAAGCCGACCACCGAATGCGCCGCCAGCAACGCACCGCGGTCATGCTCCTCGGCCACTGTCACGACACCGGCGGTCAGCGCGCCGGAATCAAGCATGATGCAGATATTGTAAAGGATCAGACAGCCAAGGGCGATCCAGACCGGCGCATCAAGACAGAGCGCCGAGACAAGCGCGGCGCCGACAGACGACAGCCCGATCAGCGTGATCACCCGGTGCCGTCCATTGCCAAGGCACAGCCTGCCGCCCAGAATCGATGCCGCCATGCCGGCAAGGGCAAGAAGGGTCACCAGCGCCGTGATCAATGACAGCGACAGGCCGCTGCGCGTTCCGATCAGGGCAAACAGAGCAAAGCTCCAGCCGCGGAAGGCGAACAGCTCGTAGGTATGGGCACCATAGGCCAGGATATAGCCACGTGCCGCCGGCTTGCGAAAGGCGGGGCGCAGATCAAGCGGGTGCCGGCGCTGTGACGGCGGGCGCGGGACAGGTGGCCGCGGCCCCACCAGAAGTGCGACGGCGAGCGCCGCCATGCCGGCGCAGCCGGCCCCGATCCAGGCGGCCGCGTGATGATCGAAATGCACCAGAAGATGCCCGTTCAGAAAGAATGACAGGCCGGTCCCGAGGCTGAAGCAGGATGTGTAGAAAGGCACCGCGCGGATGCGCTGGCTTTCAGACAGGCGGGCGTTGAGGATCTGCAGCCCCGGCATGTAGGTGCCGGCAAGACCGGCTCCGACGACGCTCCAGCAGAGCGCCGCGCTCCAGAACTCGGTGGCCGTCATCGCGAACAGCGCCGCGCCAATGCCGGCGGTCAGAGCGCCGCCGATGAAGATCCGCCTGGCATCGATGCTGTCGGTCAGCCCAACAAGAACCGGGGTGGCGATGATATAGCCGACGAAATAGGCGCCGCCGACCCAGCCGACCTCGGTGTTGGACAGCCCCCACTCATCGCCAAGCCGCGTCAGGAATACGGGCCAGATGGCGAAGCTGACCATGGCGATGATCGCCGCCAGGCAGGTGGTAAGGATCAGCAGGCGTGGTCGGTCACCGGCAAGCACGCGCCAGCCAGCCGTCAGCCGCCAAGGAAGAGACGCCCGACATCCGGATTCTCCAGCAACTCGTCACCATTGCCGGCAATCGCCGTCTCGCCGGACACAAGCACATAGCCGAGATCGGCGAAGGAAAGTCCCTTCTTCGCGTTCTGCTCCACCATGATGATGGTCTTGCCATCCTTGCGCTGAAGGTCATCGAGAATCTCGAACACCATGTCGATGAAGCGCGGCTCCAGGCCGATCGACGGCTCGTCGACAAGAAGCACCTGCGGCTGCATCACCAGCGCCCGCGAGATTTCCAGCAACCGGCGCTCGCCGCCCGAGAGAACCCCGGCGGGCTTGTCGCGGCGGTCGGCGAGGCGGCTGTATTTGGAAAAGACCTCTTCGGCGGCCTGCTTCGCCTCGGCAGGCTTGTTCTTCAGGAAGCCGCCCATCAGGAGGTTTTCCTCGACCGTCATCTGCGGGAACACCGACTTGTCCTGGAGGATGTAGGCAATGCCTGCCTCGGCGAGCTTCTGCGACGGGGTCAGCGTCGTCACATCCTTGCCATTGATGACGATGCTTCCCGAAAAGATATTGGTGAAGCCAAAGATCGAATGCAGCACCGTGGATTTGCCGGCGCCGTTCGGGCCGATCAGGCAGAGCGACTGCCCGCGTCCGATGCGAAGATTGAACTCATGCAGGATTTCCATCTTGCCGTAGCCGGCCCGAAGATCATTGATCGACAGGAAGGTGTCGCCCTCGGTCATCGCCTCCAGCTCGGCCGTCTTCGGGGCATTGGCGGCGATCGAAGCGGCCTCCTTTGCCACCTGATCAACCGACATCACCACATCGACGGACCCGCTGCCATATCCTCTGACCCCCGCCTTCGCGGCGGATGACTTGGCGGCGGATGACTTGGCGGCGGCCTTCTTCACCGCCTTCTTCGCGGCCTTCTTGGCTGTCTTCTTGGCGGCCTTCCTGGCCGGCGCCTTCTTCGCCGCGGTCTTTTTCTTGTCGTCCTCGGCCATCAATGTCCTCCAAGATAGGCGTCGATGACGCGCTGGTCGTTCTGCAAGTCTGCCGGGGCACCGTCCGCCAGCATGCGGCCGTTTGCCAGGCAATAGATGTGCGATGCGAGGTTCATGATCACCCGCATATTGTGCTCGATAACGCACAGGGTGATGCCGAGCTCCTCGTTCGCGCGCTGGAGCCTGTCGATAAGCCCGTTGATCAATGTCGGGTTGATGCCGGCTGTCGGCTCGTCGAGAAGCAGCGCCTTGGGCTCGTTCATCAGCGCCATGGCGAATTCCAGAAGCTTCTGCTGACCGAATGACAAATCACCCGAGATCAGGTTCCGCTTGGAATACAGCCCCACGAACTCCAGAAGATGCTCGGCCCGGTCGCGGATCTCGCCCTTGCGGCTGGCGAACATCGAGGATTTCGATTCCGCCCGGTGCGAGACCGAGATCTGCATGTTGTCGACGCAGTTCATCTTGCTGTAGATGCGTGTCTGCTGGAAGGTCCGCAGCATCCCGAGGCGGGCGATGTCGCCGACCAGGAGATGCGAGATCTCCTGCCCGTCGAACTTGATCGATCCCTTGTCGATCGGGTGGTAGCCGACGATCGAGTTGAACAGGGTGGTCTTGCCGCACCCGTTCGGGCCGATAATGCCTGTGATCGACCCGCGTTCGACACCAAGGCTGATATCGACATTGGCCTTCACCCCGCCATAGGATTTCGACACATCGGTCACTTCAATGATCGGATCCGACATCACGCGGCCTCCTTCTCGCCTGGCTCGGCGCTGCCGGAGGTATCGACAACGATACCGAAACGCTCAGGATATTTGGTTTGCAGCCAGCCCATGATGCCCTGCTGGAAATAGACGATATTGACGATCAGGATGAGCCCGAGCGCCACCCACTGAAGGTTCAGCAGATAGGTCCAGGTGGCTTCCTTGACAACATGGAAGATGATGGCGCCAAGAACCGGGCCCCACAGGGTCCCCTTTCCCCCGAGAAGCGCCATGGCCACCATAAAGATGCCGAAGGTCGGGATCGGGTAGGCGACCTCCTTGTCGATGAAGCCCGCCATGTTGCCGGCGACGGCCCCGATACATCCCATGAAGAAGGCCGGAATGGCCCAGCCGATGCGCTTGTAGGCAAGGGTCGGGATGCCCATGGCCTCGGCCTTGTCCTCGTCATCGCGGATCGCGTTGATGGCCAGTCCGAACTGTGTCGAATACAGCCATCGCAACAGGAAGTGCGAGACGATGGTGAAGGCGAAACACAATATGTAGAAGAAGGTGGACCGGAACTCGATATCACCCGGGAACAGCGGCATGGAAATGCCGGACGCGCCACCGACATAGTTGATGGTGATGGTGATTTCCGCTGTCGCGATTGCCAGACCAAGCGATCCGATCGCGAAATACGGTCCGCGAAGGCCGAACATGAAGGAGCTGAAGACAAGGGACAGCGCGAGCCCGACAAGGCCTGCCGCAATGATGCCAAGCCCGAGACCCCAGAAATATTCCGCGGCGGTGAATTCCGGCTTGATGGACCCCATGGCCGAGGTGTATTCGCCGACTCCGCCTTCATAGAAGAAGGAAATCTGCACGATCGCCGACACATACATGCCGACCCCGAAGAAGGTGATATTGCCAAGCGAATTGTAGCCCATCTGGCCGCCGAGCGTATCCCAGGTCGACGCCATCAGCACCATCATCCACAGATAGGCGATGGACAGCGTGTATTCGGGGAACAGGATCGGTCCGAAAATCCCGAACAGCGCAAGGCCGCCATAGGTCATAAGCGTATTGTTGGTCATGCTCATCTCACCACCTGCCGGTTACGCCGCATCTGGATCTGGCGGTAGATCAGAACCAGCAGCAGAATGCTGACCGGTGCCGCCACCTCGTAGGCCGTGCCAAGAATGGCGCCGGTGTATTTCTCGAACAGTCCGATGCCGAAGCCGGCGCCGATGACGGCCGGCAGATTGCCTAGTCCGGCGGCGGTGACAATGGCGAAGGAACGCACCGAATAGGTGATGCCGTAGAAAGGCTGGATCACCCAGATGATCGAGACCAGAACCCCGGCCGCGCCGCACAGCGCCGCGTTGAAGGCGAAGGTGAAGGCGTAGACCCTGTCGATATCGATTCCGAGGACCCGCGCCGCGCGTGGATCCTGCGCCGTGGCTCGGATGGCCTGGCCTGCCCGCGAGCGCTTCATGAACAGAACCACCGCGACAGCGATGATCGCCGCCAGCCCCAGCGTGATCAGTTTCGAGGAAGGGACGGTGACCATGTTGTCGAAAGCGTCATAGACCGGCATTTCCATGTCGATTGTCTGCACTTCGGGACCAAAGATCAGGTTGATCACCTGCTGCATGAGCAATGACAGGCCGAAGGTGGCAAGAAGCGAGACGAACATGTCCTGATCGATGATCCGCCGGATCATCACGATGTAGATGATCCATCCGAAAATGAACATCAGAGGCATCACGATCAGCAGGATCAGCACCAGCGGCACATGCATCTGATGCAGGGCGAAGGCCAGATATCCGCCCATGATAACGAAATCGCCCTGCGCCAGGTTCTTGATGTTCATGACACCCCAGACAAGCGCGAGCCCATAGGCGCTGAGCGCGAACACCGCACCAACGAAAATGCCGTCAAGAATGACCTGCACGTTGATGATGGGTGCCCAGACGAACAGCAGTTGGAGATTATCCCACATGTTCCTTCCTCGACAGAGACGCGGTATTGGATATCAATCCGGAAATTGACCAAGCGGACAGCTGGTGCCCAATAGAACTGTATGAAAAGGGAGGAAGCGGGACGCTTCCTCCCATGATGATGGGCGTCGCCTTAGTAGGAAACGTTCCGCGGATACACCATGTCACCGGCCTTTTCGACCAGGTTGTAGGTGCCGCTGGCGTCGATCTGGCGCATGAACATCGGCTTGGCGATGTTGTTGCCCTGCGCCGAGAACTTGATGTCACCGTAGAAGGTTTCCATCTCGACAGCCGAAATGGCGTCACGCAGCTTGTCCTTGTCAAAGCTGTTCGCGGCCTCGAATGCCTCCTTGAAGACATAGACGGCGGCGGACGCCTGCGCGGACTGGTACGGGACCGAGGTGTAGGACGGGTAGTCCGCCTTGAAGCCTGCGTTCCAGTCAGCAGCGGAACCGAACATCGCGTCCGACTTCGACAGGGTCTCGACCCACTGTGTCGGGCAGAGGAAGCCGTTGGAGGTCTTCGGGAACTTCTCCTGGACCTTGGCAGCCTCGCAATGCGTCAGCGCGATCATCGGCACATTGACCTTCATCTCGTCGATCTGGCGCGCCGCGGTCGCGGCACCCTTGGAGTGACCCGAGATGATCAGGGCGTCAGGCTTCAGCGCCTTCACCTTGGTCAGCGTTGTCGACATGTCGGACAGGTCGGCAGGAAGCTGGTCGTCGATGACGACTTTCATGCCATATTCGTTGATCTTGTCCATCACACCGGCGCGGACGTCCATCGAGAACGGATCGCCCTCGAAGGCAAGCGCGATGCGCACGGATTTCGGATCAGACGACTTGGCGGCCGCGAAATCGATCGCCGTGGCAAGATACTGCTCGGATGTCGACAGCACCGCGAACAGATACTTGTAGCCCTGCGTGAAGAGAGACCGCGAAGCGCCCTCCGCCTCGACCATCGGCACGCCGAACTTTTCCGACACAGGCGCGATGGCCTTTGTCATGCCGGAGCTGTAGGGCCCAAGCATATATTCGACGCCATCCTGCTGGATCAGACGCTCGGCAAGCTGCGCGCCACGCGCAGGTGTCGATTCATCGTCGTAATATTTGACGGCAAGCTTGTAGCTCTTGCCGCCGACCTTTACGCCGCCTGCCTCGTTGATCACCTTGACGGCGTAGTCATAGCCGCGCTGGGTGTGAAGGCCGTTGGTTGCGTATTTTCCAGTCAGCGAAATCGACGAGCCGAGGGTGATGGTGTCACCATCGACGCGTGCCATCGCCGGTGTTGCGAGGCTGACCGCCAGTGCGACGCCAGCCACGATGCCATGCTTCATGAACATTCCGTTTCCTCCGAGACAATCCTGAAGTCTTTCACAGACCGTCAACTATGGAGAAAGAATCTGCGGTGGCCAACGCCAAATTTGTCGAATTTCGTCTTTTTCTGCTCTGCCGAGGTCATTTGTCGCAAGTCTCTGCGACTTCAGCCAAGAAGCACCATGACAATGGAAATCGCCAGAAGACACATCGCGAAGAGCTCCTTCGCGGAGGGCCTCTCGCCGAAATAGAAGATCGAGATTCCCAGAACGAACAGAAGCTCGATCTGGCCCACCGCCCTGACAGGCGCCACCGCATAGAGCGAGAAGGCGGTGAACCAGCAGGCCGTCGAAATCGCGCCGGACAGGCCGACGATGCTGCTGTCGCGCCAATGAACGAAGGTCGCGCGAAGCTGGTCCGGGGCGCGCCGCCACATCCACAGCCCCATGAGCACGGACTGGATCACCACCGAGACAGCGGCGGTGACGCTCGCCCGCGTCAGCAGATCATCGCTCTCCAGCGAATCGGACGCCGCCCGATAGGCGACGGTGCAGAAACCGAGAAAGGCACCGCTCGCCAGCCCGATGGCCGTCTGCCGCGTGAACAGAGAGGCACGAAGGTTGCCGAATGTCAGGCTGCTCTTCGCCAGTGACAGAAGAAACACCGCCACAACGCCGATGATAATGGCGATGCCGACCTGCAGGCTGACGATATGGCCAAGAATGATCGCTTCCAGGAGGGCCGCCTGGATCACCTCGGTCTTGGAAAACGCCGTGCCGGCCGCAAAGGACCGGTGCGAGAACAGCGTCACCAGCAGCACGGTGAAAATGATCTGGGTGACCCCGGCGACAGTGGTCCAGGCGAGAAAGGACATGGTCAGCCCGGGAAGCGGGACCCCGCTCCACGCCGCATAGGCGAACATCCAGGCCAGCGCGAAGGGCACCGCATAGGAAAACCTGACATAGCTTGCGCCAAGATCGCCAAGCGGCGCCTTCAGCTTCTTCTGGTAGGCGCCGCGCACCGTCTGGCCAAGCGCGGCGCCGATCGTCACCCAGATCCACAGCATCGTCATGGCGCTGTCCCCATTTTCGACGCCGACATCCCCTTTTCTCGCGGACTAGACAGGACGGTCTCCCTTCAGCGTGATGCGGTGAAGGCACCTTCGATGACCGTGATAGTCGTTCAGCGGGTAGTGAAGCGTGCTGCGGTTGTCCCAGATGGCGATATCGCCGACCCGCCATGTCAGCCGGCACTGGAATTCCGGCAGGGTCTGGTGCCGGAACAGGAACTCGAGAAGGCCTGCGCTTTCCTCGGCACTCCAGCCGTCGAAGCGGATGGCATGGCCCGGGCTCAGATAAAGGGCCTTTTTCCCGGTCTCCGGATGCGTGCGGACAACCGGATGGCTTGCCTGCATCATATCGACGTCGAGTCCAGTGCCCTTTTCGGCGATGCGCGCGCTTCGCGACGCCGCCACCTTGGATTTGTTGGCGACACAGACAACCCGCAGCCCGGCCAGAACATCCTTCAATCCGTCAGACAGCCGCTCCCAGGCAAGATGCTGATTGGCGAACAGCGTGTCGCCGCCGATTGGCGGCAATTCGATGGCCTGGAGCATCGTGCCCATGGGCGGCGTCTCCTGATAGATGGTGTCGGTATGCCACACCCCGCCGAAATTCACCGTCTCGGTCTCGCGCTTCAGCACCGCGGTGATTTCGGGAAATCCGTCAAGACCATCGAGGAACGGGTAGATGTCCGGCTCGCCAATGGCGCGCGCAAGATCAAGCTGGCGTTGAGGTGTCAGGTTCTGGCCACGAAGCACCAAAAGGTGATGCTCAAGCCAGGCCGACCGTATCTCGGCGATCAGGCCTGCTGGAAAATCGGCGCGTCCCGCCGAACCGCCCGCATGGGCCCCGCATTCACTGCTCAGGTCCAGCCCGGTCACCTCGGCGCCCATCGCTGGCGCCAGTGGCACTACCTTCACCCTGCTCACTCCCGATCTGACTGCTGGCACCGGCCGCCAGCCCTGCCTTGACGCTATCCCGAAGCCACCGGCGGCGCAACAAACCGTGCGCCACCCGGCAGGAGAGCGACATTTCGTGCCAGTGACATCCCTGTTAGCTGGATCTATCTTTAGGCTCATCTGGCTCTAATGCAGGGATCGATTGCCTGCGATTGATAGGGCGTCGTAGTATTTGGAAGGCGTGCGGCCCGGCAGACGCGCCCCGGCGCGCTGGAAAGGCGGCACCGGGTCGTCTCAGACATCAGACTATTCAACACCGCACCATTCAACACCATAGGGGTGACGCATCATGAAGATGACAACAGAAGAGGCATTTGTAAAAGTTCTGCAGATGCATGGTATCGAGCATGCCTTCGGCATCATCGGGTCGGCCATGATGCCGATTTCCGATCTGTTCCCGCGCGCCGGAATCACATTCTGGGACGCGGCGCATGAATGCAACGCCGGCATGATGGCCGACGGTTTCACCCGCGCCACCGGCAAGATGTCGATGATGGTCGCGCAGAACGGTCCCGGGATCACCAACTTCGTGACTCCGGTAAAGACCGCCTACTGGAACCACACGCCGCTTCTTCTTGTAACCCCGCAGGCCGCCAACAAGACCATCGGCCAGGGCGGCTTCCAGGAAGTCGAGCAGATGGCGCTGTTCAAGGATATGGTCGCCTATCAGGAAGAGGTCCGCGATCCGGCCCGCATCGCCGAGACGCTGAACCGGGTGATCCTGCAGGCGAAGCGCGCCTCGGCGCCGGCCCAGATCAACGTGCCCCGTGATTTCTGGACACAGGTCATCGATATCGAGCTTCCGGCCATTGTCGAGTTCGAGCGTCCGACCGGCGGCGACGACGCCATCGAGGCGGCGGCGAAGATGCTGTCCGAGGCGAAGTTTCCGGTCATGCTGAACGGCGCAGGCGTCGTTATCGGCGGCGCCATTGGCGAATCGATGAAGCTTGCCGAGCGTCTCGACGCGCCAGTCTGCTGCGGTTACCAGCATAACGACGCCTTCCCGGGATCGCACCCGCTGTTCGCCGGCCCGCTCGGCTATAACGGTTCGAAGGCCGGCATGGAGCTGATCGCCAAGGCCGATGTCGTTCTCGCGCTCGGCACCCGCCTGAACCCGTTCTCGACCCTGCCAGGCTACGGTATCGACTACTGGCCGAAGGACGCGAAGATCATCCAGGTCGACATCAATCCTGATCGCATCGGCCTGACCAAGCCGGTCACCGTCGGTATTGTCGGCGACGCCAAGAAAGTGGCGGCAAGCCTTCTCGAGAAGCTCGGCCCGAGCGCCGGTGACACCGGACGCGCCGCCCGCAAGGAGGTCATCGCCACCACCAAGTCGGCCTGGGCGCAGGAACTGACCTCGATGGACCATGAGGATGACGATCCGGGCACCACCTGGAACGAGCGTGCCCGCACCCGCGAGCCGAAGAAGATGTCGCCGCGCATGGCCTGGCGGGCGATCCAGAGCGCGCTGCCGAAGGAGGCCATCATCTCCTCCGACATCGGCAACAACTGCGCCATCGGCAACGCCTATCCGACCTTCGAGGAA
>JBMHCH010000027.1:0-4144 GCA_049890015.1 Puniceispirillaceae bacterium (SeqCode) | reverse complement strand
GCTGGCGGTCGGCAAGAACGCCGCGAACCCGTTCGTCAGTCTGCCGGCGGCCGGGTTCATTTTCCTGTTTCGCGGCTCGCCCCTCTTCATCCAGTTCTTCGTGGCCTATCAGCTGTTTGTCCTGCTGCCGAAGGTGGGTGTGCCGATCGATTTGGGATTTGTCGAGATCACCGCCGAGACCCGCTGGCTGACCCGGGCCTGGCTTGGCGCGCTGATCGTGCTGTTCCTGAATACCGCCGCCTATAGCGGCGAGATCTTCTACGGGGCCCTTCGCGCGGTGCCGATGGGCGATGTCGAGGCGGCGGCGGCCTATGGCATGAACGGTCGCCAGACTTTCTGGCGGGTTGTCTGGCCGACAATGCTGCGCCTTGCCTGGCCGTCCTACACCAACGAGGCGATCTTCCTCACCCACGCGACGACGCTGGTGTTCTTCTCCGGATTTCCGGCCTGGCGGCAGCAGGGAGACGCGCTCTATTACGCCAGCTATCTCGCCGACAAGACCTTCAATCCTTTCATCCCCTATCCGATCGTGGCCGGCTATTTCATCCTCATGGGGCTGGCCATCATCTGGCTGTCGGGACTTGTCGAACAGCGGCTGAACCGGCATCTCCCGCAGGGCCAGCGCCGCCGCACCCGCCTTCGGGTGCCGCTGATGCGCTAGAACCGCTCACCCCCTGCAGATTTCCGCAAATTCAGAATCTCTCAATCCAGGGGCGAAGCTCGATCTCCCAGGACCAGGCGCTGCGGTGCTGTCTGTGGAACTGAAGGTAGGATTCGGCAATGGCGTCCGCGTCCAGCATCCTGTCGGCGCCGTCATCCTGCCGGTCGGTCCGGTCAGAGGCGATGCCGCCATCGATCACGAAATGGCCGATATGGATGTTCTGCGGATGAAGCTCGCGCGCCAGCGACTGCGCCAGCCCGCGAAGTCCGAACTTGCCCATCGCGAAGACCGATGAATTGGCGAATCCCTTCACCCCGGCGGAGGCGCCGGTGAAAAAGATGCTTCCCGACCCGCGTTCCAGCATCCGGCGGGCCGCCTGCTGCGCCACCAGAAAGGCGCCGAAGCATGTTGTCTCGATGGCGGCGCGTGTCTCTTCCGGGTCAAGCTCGGTGATCGGGCCGCGGATCCGCGCTGACGGGTTGTAGACCACCAGGTCCGGCGTGCCGGTTGTGGCATCCAGCGAAGCGAACAGGGCCGCCACATCCTCGATCGAGGACGCGTCGCACCGGTGCAGGGCGGCTCCGGTCTCGGCGGCGACATCGGCGGCTTTCGCCCCGTCGCGCGCGGCAAGGCTGACAGCCATGCCGGCGGCATGGCACTGGCGGGCCAGCGCGGCGCTGAGCCCCGATCCGGCACCAATGATAAGGGCGCTTTCAGACATGATCCGGTCCTCTTGAACGGAAGAATGGTCCTAGCGTAGTCGCTGCGGGAGTGCCGGGCGACAGCTTTCTGCGATGGCTCGTCTGTTTCGGCTTGCGCACCGGACGCGCCCGGCGTTAGCGTCAGCGCAAAGACACCGACCTGGCACAGCAATCCCATGAACATCACGCGCCTCACCCTCTGGCAGCTGCCGCTGACAAGCCACATCGCCTACAACATGTCGGACGGCAAGATCTGCGACACGGTCACCAGCAACATCCTGCGGCTTGACTCATCCGATGGGCTGACCGGCTGGGGCGAGGTTTGTCCGATCCCGCACTACCTGCCGGCCTATGCTGACGGCGTGGCCCCGGCGCTTGCCGAACTGGCGCCGGTGATCTTCGCGCGTGACGGTCTGGCGCTTGGCGTTGAAGGCATGATGCGGGCCGCCGATGCCTGGCTTCCGGGGCATGAATATGCGAAATCGCCGCTCGACATCGCGCTGTGGGACCTGACGGCGCGCAAGGCCGGACTGCCGCTTCACGCGTTTCTTGGCGGCATGGTGTCGGCAAAGCTGCCGCTCTATCATTCGATTTCCTGTCTGGCGCCGGACGAGATGGCGCGGATTGCGCGCGAGGAGACAGGGCGCGGAATCACCCAGATCCAGGTGAAGCTCGGCGCCGACCGTGACAATGAGGCGGATATCGCGCGGCTGCGGATGGTGCGCGAGGCGGTGCCGGCCGCCACACTTGTCTATGGCGACTGGAACTGCGGGGCCTCGCGGCTGGATGCGACGCGGGTCGGGCGTGCTGTCGCTGATCTTGATGTGATGCTGGAACAGCCCTGCGCGACGCTTGAGGAATGCGCCGCTGTGCGCGCCGCCACCGGTCTTCCCATGAAGATCGACGAGAACGCGCATGACACCGCCTCTCTGCTGCAAGGATGGCAGCTTGGGTGCATGGATGCGGTGGCCCTGAAACTGTCCAAATTCGGCGGGCTGAGCGCGCTGCGGCGGGCGCGTGACCTGTGCCTCGATCTTGGGGTGAAAATGTGCATCGAGGATACCTGGGGATCGGACATCTCCACCTCTGCCGCCCTGCATCTGGGAGCGGCGACCCCGATGTCGGGCATTATGAATGTGTGCGATCTGTCAGGCTATGTCAGCCCGCGCCTCGATCCTGCCGCGCCGAGCCGCGAGGGCGGTCACATCGCCGCGTCGCAGGCGCCGGGGATCGGCGTCAATCCCGATCCTGACCTGCTTGGCGCGCCGGCGCTGGATCTGTCTGCCTGACCCTTCGTTCGCGATGAAGCGAATAGAGGCCGGTGATGATGACAATGCCGGTGCCGATGCTGGTTGCCATGTCGGGAAGGTCGCCGAACATCAGCAGCCCGAGCCCGATGGCCCAGACCATCGCCGTGTAGCGGAAGGGCGCGACAAAGCCGATATCGCCGACACGCATGGTCATGACGCTGAACAGATAGCCGCCGATGATCGCCACCGACGCGCCGGCCAGCAGCAGCCAGCCATCGCCCGAGACCGGCGCCCATTCCACAGCCGGTATCATCACCGCGCCAAGCCCGCCAATGGCGATTGCCGTGGCCAGCGCCACCGGCAGCGACGGCAGGCCGGAGGACAGCTTGCGGGTGACGATCTCGCGCACCGTGATGCAGCCAACGGCCCCAAGCGCCCAGATCGAATAGACCGAGAATCCCTGCATGCCCGGCCGGATAATGATGATGAACCCGACAAGACCGATGAGGATCGCCAGCCAGCGCCGCCATCCCACCGATTCGCCAAGGAACAGGGCCGCCGCCATGGTCACTGTCAGCGGCAGCACCTGGAGGATCGCGGTGACATTCGCCAGCGGCATGTATTTCAGCGCTGTCAGGAACCCGACCGTGGCGCCGACCTCGGCGCTGACCCGCACCGCGACAAGCAGCCGGTCCCGCGCCGCCAGCCGGATGACCAGCGCGCCCTGCTGCCAGGCCATGACAGCAATCACCGGCACCGTGATCACCCCGCGAAGAAGGATCGCCTGATAGATCGACATACTGTCGAACAAGGCCTTCATCAGCCCGTCATTCAGCACGAAGCACAGCATGCTGACCGCCATCAGCATGGCACCCCTCAGATTGTCGTCACGGCCTATCATGCCCTGATGGTGTCGGTCTTCACCTGTAAAGTCACGCGATGATATTTTGCCGGCCTCATCTTGTCGCCCTGCCGCGAGTGGGATAAGACATCAACAGGCTGTCCCCTGTCATCAGCAGGGCGCGCCGCCGCGCCTTTCCGTCCACGCCAACGCCACAAGACGACGCCACAGGATGAGGGCGGCATGACAAAACTCACCGAACGCGATCTTGACGAGGCTGTCGAGGCCGGGCTGATCTCCGGCCGGCAGAAGCAGGGTCTGCTTGACCTGGCGATGAGCCGTCGGTCCGCGGCGGTCCGGTCCGCTTCTGATGATGAGCCGTTCGAGCTGTTTCAGGGCTTTGCGGAAATCTTCATCGCGCTTGGCCTCGTAATTCTGATGGCGGGTGTCGGAGGACTGCTGGAAACTTTGGTTGCCGAGGGGCTTGCGCCCTTTGCATTGCTTGTGATCAGCGGCGGCGCCGGCCATTATTACGCGCGGCACAGGCGGATGACCCTTCCCAGCATTACAGCCCTGATCGGCCTGACCATTGCCTTTGTCTGGCTGCTGGCGGCCTTCATCGAAGTCCCGTCATCCCTTGGCGGATCGGCGCCCTTGCAGACGCTTGTTCTCGGCCTTGCCACCTTTGGGC
>JBMHCH010000026.1:0-4110 GCA_049890015.1 Puniceispirillaceae bacterium (SeqCode) | reverse complement strand
CGCGCACCGGCGAGACTATCCAGATTGCTGCATCGAAGCAGCCGAAGTTCAAGGCTGGCGCGCCGCTCAAGGAAGCAGTGAACAGCTAACTTTTGGCTATCTTTTTCGGCGCCGGCCCGATATAAGGGTCGGCGCTGTCTTTTGGGGCCTCACACTTGGTGGCCCGGGCAAAATGTGGGTGGTTAGCTCAGCTGGGAGAGCAACTCGTTTACACCGAGTAGGTCGGGGGTTCGAACCCCTCACCACCCACCATTCCTTCCAGACATCCCTTTCGTTTCGACCGCGTTCTGGTGCTCCTTTCCATTGCACCTGCCGGCTCTCCGGCATGTCAGGCCTGTGGTGAATCCAGGCGCCGGAGGGACCGCGGCAAGACCAAAAAAACAGTCATTTCTGCAGCCGCCGATGCTTGACAGCCAGCAGGCCTTGTTCTACCACTGCACAACCTTGTGAGGGGGTGTAGCTCAGTTGGTTAGAGCGCCGGCCTGTCACGCCGGAGGCCGCGGGTTCGAGTCCCGTCACTCCCGCCACTTGCGAGGTGAAAGTCTGCATGACATTCCGCCGGTGAAAGCCCCGCTTTCAGCGGTTTTTTTGTGTCTGCGGCCCGCCATCTCTTCACATTCCCCCGGATCCTTGGCCTAATCATGCCCTTGGCGTCGGCTATGCACGCCTTCAGGGTGCCCGGAGGTTTTGAATGACAAGAATTGCTGCTGTTCTGTTTGTCTGTCTGTCGCTGTCCGGCCTGCCGGCGGCGGCGCATCAATGCATCCTCAAGGACAGCTCGGCGGATGCCATCCAGGCCTACAACGTCTGCAAGGCCGATCTTGCCGACGGCACAGCCAACCATGATGCAAGCAGCGGCCAGTCCGGCGAAATGTCCCGGCTGCAGGCCGAAAATGACGCGCTGCGCGCACAGCTTGCCGACATCAAGCGCCGGCTTCTTGGTCTTCTTGCCGATCTGTAGGGGTGTGAGGATGGCAATCGGGTTCATCGGGCTTGGCAAGATGGGGGCGGCCATGGCGCCGCATCTCGCCATGGCGGGGCATAGGGTCATCGGCCATGACCTCGTCAAACCGCCTGTGCTGCCGGACGGGGTGGACTTCACTCCAGACCTTGGATCGCTGGTGGGCTGCCAGATCATCATCGCCATGCTTCCCGACGGTGACGTCGTTGAAACGGTGGTCACATCGCTGCTTGAAAGGGGATGCGGGGCTGATGTCGTCGACATGTCATCCTCGCACCCCGACGTCAGCCGGCGGCTTCATTCCACCCTTGCGGCGCATGGTCAGGCCTTTGTCGACGCGCCGGTTTCCGGCGGTGTCGGTCGTGCCGAGACAGCCGAATTGCAGATCATGGTCGGCGGTGACGAGGTGGATGTGATGTCGCTCGCGCCGGTGCTGTCATGCATGGGGCATGTGACGCATATGGGACCGGCAGGATGCGGTCATGCGATGAAGGCGCTGAACAACTATGTGTCGGCTGCGGGGCTGATCGCCAGTTTCGAGGCTCTGGCAACCGCCGGCCAGCTTGGCATTGACGAAGAGCGGTTTGTCGAGGTGATCAACAGGTCAACCGGCCGCAATAATACCACTGAGGCAAAGATAGCCCGCTATGTGCTTTCCGGGGCGTTTGACTCGGGCTTCGCCCTCAAGCTGATGGCGAAGGATGTGATGATCGCGGAATCGCTGGCCTCCGCCGCCGGCTTCGATGGTCCGGTAACAGGCGCTGTGCGAGGCTTCCTTGATGACGAGCTGGCGTCGCTTGGCGAAGCGGCAGACCATACCGAGCTCTATCTCAGCGTCACGAAGGGCGCGAAGGACGGCTAGCCGAAGAACTGAAAGCCGAAATAGAACACGGCCAGCCAGGCAAGGCCTTTCAGGAAGAAGAACAGGAAGGCGGCCAGCCCCATGCGCTTCAGGTAGGTCACGATCTTGCTGTTCATGGCACCGTCTGTTGCTTGTGTCTTGACCCGACGCAGATTAACCATGCGCGAACAGTCTGCCCACCCTTGGCAAAAGAGTTTTTTGGCATATTTGCGCAAATGCCGTTTGTATGACGGCGCTTTGTTCTGTAGGAAGCTGTCGTGGGGGGCTCAGGCCGCCCGCTCGGGCGCCGGCCCTGGCAAATGACCTTAGCAATATCGCGATTATCGCACACGTCGATCATGGCAAGACAACGCTGATTGATTCGATCATGAAACAGGCCGGCCTCTTTCGCGACAACCAGAAGGTTGCCGAACGGCTGATGGACTCAGGCGATCTGGAAAAGGAGCGCGGCATCACCATTCTGGCGAAGCCGACTTCGGTTGTCTGGAAGGATACAAGGGTCAACATCATCGATACGCCCGGTCACGCCGATTTCGGCGGCGAGGTGGAGCGTGTTCTCGGCATGGCCGACGGGGTGATCCTGCTGACCGACGCTGCCGAGGGGCCGATGCCGCAGACGAAATTCGTTCTTGGCAAGGCGCTGAAGCAGGGGCTTCGCCCGATTGTCGTGATCAACAAGATCGATCGGCCGGATGGACGCCCTGACGCGGTTGTCGACGAGGTGTTCGATCTCTTCGTCTCGCTTGATGCGAATGATGAACAGCTTGATTTCCCTATTCTCTACGCCTCTGGCCGTGACGGCTGGGCGGATGAGGAGCTGGATGGCGCGCGCGCGAATCTGCATCCGCTTCTCGACCGCGTGCTGGCGCATGTGCCGCCGCCGCAGGTCGAGCCTGACAAGCCTTTTGCGATGCTTGCCACGCTTCTCGACAGCGATCCTTTCCTGGGGCGTTGCCTGACAGGTCGGGTGATCCAGGGAACGGCGCGCGTCAATACAGCTGTGAAGGCCATCAATCTTGACGGCGCGCAGATCGAGACCGGTCGTCTGACCAAGCTTCTGCGCTTCGAAGGCACGCAGCGGGTGCCGGTTGACGAGGTGCAGGCTGGCGACCTGATCTGCATTGCCGGCCTGGCAAAGGCTTCGGTTGCCGACACCATCTGCGATCCGCAGGTGAGCGATGCGCTGCATTCGACGCCGGTCGATCCGCCGACCATGTCGGTGACGATCACTGTCAATGACAGTCCCTTCGCCGGCAAGGAAGGCAAGAAGGTGACCTCGACGATGATCCGCGAGAGGCTTCTTGCCGAGGCGGAGACCAATGTCGCCATCACCTTCAATGAGAGCGCCGGAAAGGACGCGTTCGAAATAGGCGGCCGCGGCGAATTGCAGCTTGGTGTCCTTGTCGAGACAATGCGCCGCGAGGGGTTCGAGATGACCGTCTCGCGCCCGCGCGTACTTGTCAGGCGTGAAGAAGGGCGCCGTCTTGAGCCCATCGAGGAAGTCACGATCGATGTCGATGAGGAGTTCGCAAGCACGGTGGTTGACGCGATGAACCGGCGCAAGGCCGAGATGCAGGACATGCGCGCCTCGGGTGCCGGCAAGACACGCTTGGTGTTCCTTGCGCCGTCGCGCGGCCTGATCGGCTATCCCAGCCGGTTCCTGACAGATACACGCGGCACCGGTGTCCTGAACCGTGTCTTCCACAGCTACCAGGACTACAAGGGCGATATCCCGGGCCGCCGCAACGGCGCGCTGATCGCCTCGGAAACCGGCACCGCTGTGGCTTATGCGCTGTTCAATCTCCAGGACCGCGGGATGATGTTCATCGACCCGCAGACACCTGTCTATCAGGGCATGATCGTTGGCGAGCACAGCCGTGACAATGATCTGGAAATCAATGTGCTCAAGGGAAAGAAGCTGACCAACGTCCGCGCCGCCGGCTCCGACGAGGCTGTCACCCTGACTCCGCCGCGGCGGATGTCGCTTGAGGATATGATGGCCTATATCGACAGCGACGAACTGCTTGAGGTGACGCCGCAGAGCCTGCGTCTTCGCAAGCGCTATCTGCTGGAGCATGAGCGCAAGAAATACCGCCGCCAGCTGGAAGAGGAGGCGCAGGCCGTCGCGTCATGAGCGTGACAGCAGCAGCCCGCCGATAACCATAAGATAGGACATGATGGCGACCATGCCGACGGTCTCGCCAAGAACAAGAAGTCCTATGATGGCGGTGATCACCGGCACGATATAGCCGTTGGTCGAGGTGTAGATCGCGCTTTCCCGCCTGAT
>JBMHCH010000025.1:0-4239 GCA_049890015.1 Puniceispirillaceae bacterium (SeqCode) | reverse complement strand
GAATCGCTGGCACCGATCAGTGCCGCCCTGCCGATCCGGTCGCGCTATCTGAAGTCAACCACGCTTGTGGTGCGTAATCTTGAACAGCTTGATGCGCTGGATGCCGGCCTGCCGACTGATATTCTGGGCCGCAGTGAAGCTGCGCAGCTGACAGGTGCGATCAACCAGACCCGCCAGCTGATCAGCCTTCTTTCGGATCCGCAATTCACCTCCGACGCCACAATGGCAAGCTTTGCCGACATCGAGCAGCGGCTTGGCGGCCTGACGGCGCAGCTTGGCGAAGGCCCGGGCGGGGCGAGCGTCAGCCCGGACGCGCTGACGCAGCCGAAATGGGGTACGGGCGAAGTCGAGATTCCGATGCTGCCGATGACGCCCCGAGGGGTGATGTTTGACGCTGTCAGCCAGCAGATTGTGGCCATTTCGGATGATTTTCTGGCCATCCGAAACATGTCGCCGGAGGCTGAGGCCCTGATTGCGTCGACAGCTGCGGCTATCGCCACGGTGAAGAAGGCCGAACCCGAACGCCGCCTTGACGAGGCGGGGCAGAAGGAGCGCAAGGCGTTCATCAAGGCTGTCGAGCGTATCTTCAAGAGAATCGACGATGCGACGATCTTCCCGGCGGAATCCATGGCCGGGATCAATCTGGCCGTTGGCGGGCTGAACGACGCCGTGGACCGCGCCAAGGGCGGGCTCGGGATCGTCGAGTCGCTGTTCTTCCCGGGACAGGGCATCGTCAAGTCGCGGACGCAATGCACCGAGCAGGGGTCCGGCCGCTGGCTTCCGAAGCCAAGCGACGTCGTGGCCACCTTTGCGACGCTTGCCAATCCGGATCTGGACAGCGGCGGCGGCTACAAGGGCACGCGCCTGCTGTGGTGGAAGTGGCTTCCGGTGGCGGATGTTGTCGGCTTCCTGATCCCCGATGCCCTTGTCGACATGATGCCGGGGGGATATGGAACGCACGGAACCGACGGCAGCTTCATTCCGACCTACAAGGATAGGATGCTGGCCTTTGCCAGGGGCGATGTCTATCTGGGCTCGATTCCGATGCTTGACGGGCATATCTGGGATTCCCTGTTCAGGGTGCTTGTGGCGATGGGCTTCGGGGTGCTTCTCGGCGTGCCGCTTGGCATCTATATGGGCGTCTCGCGCCTGTTCAAATCCTTCTTTGATCCGATGATCGAGCTTTACAGACCGGTGCCGCCATTGGCCTGGGCGCCGCTGATCCTGACCATTTTCGGCATCCAGGATGACGGCAAGATCTTCCTTCTGTTCATGGTGGCGTTCGCCATCATGGTGATTTCCGCCCGCACCGGGGCATCGGGAACGCAGCTGTCGAAGATCCGTGCCTCGCATTCCCTTGGCGCGACGGACAGGCAGATCCTTCGCCATGTGATCCTGCCGAACGCGCTTCCGGAAATCCTGACCGGCGTCAGGATCTCGATCGGGGTGTGCTGGGGAACGCTTGTCGCCGCGGAAATGCTGGCCGGCACCACCGGTATCGGCTTTATCGAGAATGTGGCCCGCACGGTTTCGGACTACGAGCTGATCTGGGTCACGATCCTGATCATGGGAATGCTTGGCCTGCTGTTCGACCTGGTGATGCGCTGGGTGATCGGGCGGCTGATCCCCTGGCGCGGCAAGGGCTAGGCAGCGTTCCTACAGCAGTCCGGTTGCGATCAGCCGGACGCCCATGATCAGGAAAGCGACCAGCACGATCTGGCGGAATCGCGACTGCGACACGCGTTCGCGCAGTATTTCGCCAATGCGGAATCCGACCAGCGTCGCGACAAGCCCGAGGGATGATTTCACGATCACCGCCCAGGTAATCAGCCCCGACATGACAAGCCCGACGCCAAGCGGCAGACAGCCGGCAAGAAACAGATAGCCGGCCGCGCCGATGAAGCGTTCCTTTGGCGTGTCGCGGGCGATGAGATACATCGCGACCGGCGGCGACCAGATCGAGCTCAGGCCTCCCAGAACGCCTGACACGACGCCGAACGCGCCCTGCCATATCGGCCCCGGACCGATTGGCAGCGTCACCCCGAACAGCAGGTTCAGCGAAAAGATCACCATGGCGCTGCCGATGGCGACCGTCAGCAGCGCGGTCGGATAGTCGGTGATGAAGAGCGATGTGATGAAGATGCTGGCGGCGAGGGGAAGGGCAAACCAGACATAGCCTGTCACGATCCCGCACCTGTCCGGCGCGCGGCCGAACTGGAAGATATTGGTGAACAGGATCGGCAGCCACAGAAGCGAGATCGCCTCTGTCGGCGGGATCAGCAGCGTCAGAAGCCCCATCGCCGCCGCCGGAAGTCCGATTCCGAGAAAGCCCTTGACGATGCCGGCAAGCAGGAAAATTCCGCAGATGATCGCGACCAGAACCGGATCAAGCGATGGCAGCAGGGCCGTGAGCGCCATGCCGGTCAAGCGGTGTCCTCGCCATAGACAATGTCATGCAGCTTCAGCCGCTGCACCTTTCCCGACGGGCCCTTTGGCAGGTCGTCCAGAACATGCACCCTGTCAGGGGCCTTGAACTTGCCAAGCCGCGATACGCAATGGCCCAGAAGGTCTTCCTCGGTGGCGTTCCGTCCGGGTTTGTAGCGGATGCAGGCCTCAACCCTCTGGCCGTAATTGGCACAGGGAACCGCAAAGGCCGCTGCTTCCAGAATGTCGTCATGCTCGAGAAGAACCTCATCCACCTCGCGCGGGGCGATATTTTCACCGCCCTTGATGATCAGTTCCTTGATGCGGCCGGTGACAAAGACAAAGCCGTCCTCGTCCATATGGCCCAGATCGCCGGTGCGAAGCCATCCGTCCGGCGTGATCGTCTTTGCGGTTTCCTCAGGCTGGTGAAGGTAGCCCTGCATGACATTGCCGCCGCGGATCAGGATTTCCCCCGTGATGCCGCGCGCCACCTCGGTCTGCGCCTCGTCGGCAATCATCACCTCGTTGCCGACGGCAACGCCTGGAGACCCGATCTTGCGGGTGGCTGGCGGCATCGGGTTGCTGAGAATCTGCGCGCCGGTCTCGGTCAGCCCCATGGTCTCGATGATCGGGATGCCAAAGCGTTCCTCGAATCGGCGGTGGATATCGGGGGACAGGGGCGCCGAGGCCGAGCGCGAGAAGCGCAACCTGTTCCGGTCGATCTCGGGCGCGCTGTCATCATTCAGAAGATAGGCAAACAGGGTGGGAACCGCGCTGAACCAGCTGGCGCCGTTCTCGCGGACCTGGGTCCAGAAGGCGCGCGCCGAAAACCGGTAGGGCATGACAAGCCCGCTTGCCGACATCACTGTTCCCATGACCGTCACGCACAGCCCGTTGATATGGTAGATGGGCAGCACACACATGGCGGTATCATCCTGGCGGACACCATGGCCGATGACCACATTCATGCCTGCCGCCATCAGGTTGGCATGGCTCAGCACAACACCTTTCGGGTTGCCGGTTGTGCCGGAGGTATACATCAGAAGGCTTGGCGTATCGGCGTCAGGGGCCTGTGCCGACCTGTCCGTTTCAACCAGTCCTGACGGCCAGTCGGGACCGGCATCGGGATCAAGCCTGATGATGGTGACGTCGCGGTCAAGGCCGGAGACGGCGTCCTCTATCAGATCGCGGTTGTCGTCGCTGCACAGGATCGTTTCAACGCCCGAATGCTGGATCACATAGGACAGGACGCGTGCGCCAGACACCAGATTGAGAGGCGTCGCCAGATAGCCGCCAGCGGTGATGCCGGCAAAGCATAATGTCGACCAGATGGAATTCTGCGCCGCCACCGCCACCGGGGCGCCGGCGGCAAGCCCCATGGCGTCCAGGCGGCCGGCGATGCCGCGCGCGCTGGCAAGCGCTTCTGACCAGGTCACAGTCGCGCCGGTATCGGGCGATCGCAGCCAGATGTCATCTCCATGGGTGTCCGCGTTCGCTTCAAGCTGCGCTTTGATGCTGCGCGGTGTGCCGGCCGTCATTGTCCGTACTCGTCCCAGTAATCGCCGAAAATCTCGTCAAGCGAGGGGCGGTTCTCCGGGATGGTGCGCACCACATGGACGCGGTTCACGAAATGCCGCCAGTTGAGGTTCTCGTCGATCGAGTTGCCGCCCCAGCTGCCGCATCCCATCGACAGAGAAAAAGGCATGCCATTGTTGAAGAAGCCGCCATTTGCGAAGCAGTGCGCCTGACGGCACCCGCTTTCTGGTCGCCCCGCAGACCGGGATCGGCCCTGATCATCCAATGACCGGCGAGAAG
>JBMHCH010000024.1:0-11836 GCA_049890015.1 Puniceispirillaceae bacterium (SeqCode) | reverse complement strand
AGGGTTTCGCGAAGCCGGCCGGCGACAATGCCGATGACCCCTTCATGCCAGTCCGGATGCCCGACCAATACCACCGGCCGGTCGTGCTGCTCCGCCGCCATGTCAAGCGCATGAGCACGAATTTCCTGCTCGATCTCGCGCCGGCGGGTGTTCAGGTCATCCAGCGCGCCGGCAATTCCCGCCGCCTCGGCGCCGCTTTTCGCCGCCAGCAGCCGCACCCCGAGATCGGATGCGCCGATGCGCCCTCCGGCATTGATCCGCGGGCCCAGCATGAAGCCGAATGTATGGCCGCTTGGCGGGCTGTTCAATCCGGCGGCATCGGCAAGACAGGCCAGGCCAATATTGCCGCGCTGCGCCAGCACCTTCACCCCTTGGGCGACAAAGGCCCTGTTGACGCCTGTCAACGGCACCACGTCACAGACCGTGGCCAGTCCGACAAGATCAAGCTGGCGCATCAGATCGGGCGCCTGCCTGCCGCCGTCAAAGGCGCCGCGCCGGCGCAGTTCGCGCATCAGGGCCACAAGAAGGATGAATGTGACGCCGGCCGCGCAGAGCTGGCCATAGGCACCATCCTCATCCAGCCGGTTCGGATTGATCACGCTGTGCGCACGCGGCAGTTCAGGCCCGGCAAGGTGATGGTCGACGACAATCACATCGATGCCTGTATCGGCCACCGCGGCAAGCGGTCCATGCGCCGCAATCCCGCAATCGACGGTAATGATCAGCCCGGCACCTCGCGCCTGCAGGGCGGCAAGCGCCGCCTCATTCGGCCCGTATCCTTCCCGCATGCGATCCGGGATATGGACATCCACCTCCAGCCCCAGCGCGCCAAGAACATTCACCATCAGCGCCGCCGCCGCCGCACCGTCAACATCATAGTCCCCGAAGACGCCAACGGGGGTGCCGGCCTCGACAGCGTCGGCAAGCCGCGCCGCGGCGCGGTCCATATCGTGAAAGCGGGACGGGTCGGGAAGAAGATCGCGAAGCTTCGGTTCAAGATAGCTGTCAAGGGACAACCCACCTGTATCGCGGCCGGCAACAAGCCTTGTGATGGGAAGCGGCATATCGGGAAACTGGTCGGCGATGGCGCCCGCCAGACGATCGAGCTCGGCACCTTCACAAATCGCCGGTGCCTGCTCCCAGCGCGCATTCGTCAGAGAGCTGTCGACCCCCAGAAAAGCCGCGCCTTCCTGCAATCACCCCTCCTGCGCGGCAAGCATGATCGGCATGGCCACTGGCTTTGCCTGAACACAGGACAGGGCCTCGATCTCGGACAGCGCCTTCATCATGCGCTCCACGCCGACTTCATGCGTCGTCATCACCAGCGCGACGACATCCTGCGGCGCGCGCCCCTGCTGCAGCAGGGATTCGACCGATATGTCATGTGTCTGCAGCACCGAGGTCACATCGGCAAGAACGCCCGGCTTGTCGACAACCATCAGCCGCACATAGAAGGGTGTGTCCGGACCGCCGCCATTCTCGACCTTGCCGCCATCGGCCAGCATCGCCACCGGCCGGCCAAAGGTATGGGGAATACGGCCACAGGCAACGTCGATGATGTCAGACAGCACCGCGGACGCTGTCGCCCCTGCGCCGGCTCCCGGACCGGTCAGCACGATGCTGCCGACAGGGTCGGCGTCAAAGGATACAGCGTTGAGCACACCGTCGACCTTGGCAAGCTGCATCGACGTCGGCAGAAGACAGGTCTGCATGCGCGGCATGCGGCCGGGCTCCGCCGTGCCGACAAGCTTGATCCGGAAGCCAAGCTGCGCGGCATAGGCGAAATCGACAGCCGAGACATCCCGAATGCCGGAAATCGCCACCTTGCCGAATTGCGGTGTCTGGGCAAAGGCGATGGCGGCAAGAAGGGTCAGCTTGTGGGCGGCATCGATGCCGTCGACATCAAGCGACGGTTCCGCCTCGGCATAGCCTAGCTTCTGCGCATCGGCGAGAACCTCGGCAAACGGCTCGCCCGTCCTTTCCATGCGGGTAAGAATATAATTGCAGGTTCCGTTCAGAATACCGGACACGCGTTTCACACTGTTGCCGGCAAGCCCCTCGCGAAGAGCTTTGACCGCGGGAATCCCGCCAGCGATGGCAGCTTCGAACATGAGACCCACACCCTGTTCCTCGGCAAGCCCGGCCAGCATTGTACCGTGATGGGCCAGCATCGCCTTGTTGGCGGTGATGACATGCTTGCCTGACTGCAGCGCGCTGGTGACAAGATCGAGGGCAACCCCCTCCTCGCCGCCAATCATTTCCACCACCACGTCAACATCATCGCGGCCAGCGAGATCACGCGAGTCATCAACCCATTCAATGCCGGTCATATCGAAGCCGCGGTCGGTTCCGCGGCTTCGCGCGCTGACAACGGCAAGAACCAGATCGCGTCCAGCAACACCGGCGAGCGATGCCCCGTTGTGGCAGAGCTGGCGGGCAACCTCGCCACCAACAACACCTAGACCGGCGATGCCAACACGCAATGGGCCGAGCGAAACAGAAGCTTTGTCAGACGACATGGAAATCCACTTTCAAGGCGTGAGAACGAGCCAAAGATGTAACGGCTGCACCGGCATTATACAAGAAGATGTCACCTGCCATCCTGACCGGCGACGGTGATGTCAGTCGATAGCGACTATCACCGCTCCCTTGCGCTCATTGGCTTCGACAAGCTCATGCGCGCGAGCCGCCTCGGCAAGCGGCAGAACCTCGCCAACCGGCACGTCCAGCGCGCCGCGCGCCAGCATATCGCCAATGATGGCGGCATAGGCGGCCGCCTCTTCATCCTCGAGGAGATACACAAGGATCGAAGACAGGGTGATGTTCTTGAACATCATCGTCAGAAAAGGAAGTTCGGCAATCGGTTTCAGCACAGATCCGTAGCCGACCATGACACCCTTCTCGCCCAGAATATCGATATTGACGGCGATATTGGTGCCGATCTCGGCATCTATCAGACGGGTGACGGGCCGGTCGCCGGATACGGCCGCAACCGCCGCGGGAAGGTCGGGATCCCGGTAATCCAGTACCGCCGCGGCACCGGCATCCGTGATCCGGCCGGCAGCCTCGAGGTTGCCGGTGGTGGCGATCACGCGCGCCCCGCACTCAACAGCGATCTGGATGGCAAGGCGCGCCACTGTCCCGCCACCGCCATGGATCAGGAGTGTCTCTCCCTCGACAGGCCCGTCCTTCAGAACCGCATAGGCAGCTGTCAGCGCCGGGATGCCAAGCGCTGCGCCGGTCTCGAACGACACACCGCCGGGCAGATCATGGACGCAGCCTGCATCAAGCGCGATAAATTGCGCGGCGGTGCCGCTGGCCCGCCGCCACTGGCCATTGCGAAGATAGACACGCCGCCCGACCATGGCCGGATCAACACCCTCGCCAACCGCGTCGACGATGCCGGCACCGTCACTGTGCGGCACAACACGGTCAAACGCCATGGGGCGCGATCCGGCGCGCGCCTTCACATCCGACGGGTTGACGCCGGAGGCATGAAGCCGCACCAGAGCCTCGCCAACGGCAGGCGCAGGCACCGGCATCTCGCCATGGATCAGAACCTCGCCGGCTGGACCGTTTTCCTCGTACCAGACAGCTTTCATCATGCGCGACATCGCCGCTCTCCCGACATTCCGATTATGATGGCTACATATTGGTGGCGCTTCGCGCCGCCTGGCCATAGAGCCCCGACAATACGCGAAGCTGGCGGGCCAGCTCGCCAAGACTTTCCCTGTCCACCTCGCCAAGCGCGGAAAAGGCATCGATGAGACATGCCTCGCGAATCTCGCGATAGCGGGCAATCAGCGCCAGACCTGTTTCTGTCGTGGAATAGAACACTTCCTTGCCCTGTTTGGCGCCGCTGACAAGCCCGGCCTTGACCAGCTTCTTCACCGCGTAATTGACGATATGCGTATCCTCGATGTTCAGCTTGAAACAGATATCGGCAAGCTTCTTCGGTCGATCGCGATGGTTCACCGAATGAAGGCACATGACGTCGATCACCCCGAGATCGGCAATTTCGGGAAACTCGGCTGCCGCCGAGGCGGTGCCGCGCACTGCCCACAGGCCAAAGGCGTTGCTGGCGACAATCAGTCCGTATTCGACCTCGCTGAGTTCGGCAGCCTTGTCCGAGACAAGATGCGCCGAGGATACAATGCGCTCAGCCATCGGAGCGTCCTTCATCCGCGCCAAAGCCGCCGCCGCCAGGCGTTTCGATGACAAAGACATCGCCGGGCTCCAGCAGCCGAAGATCTGTGGCAGTCAGCGTCTCGATGCTGCCATCGGTGCGTTCCACCCAGTTGCGGCCAACAGCCCCCTCGCCGCCGCCGGCCATACCGTAAGGCGGCACGATACGGTGGTTCGCCAGGATCACCGCCTCCATTGTCTCAAGGAAGCGGGTGCGCCGCCGCACGCCGTTACCGCCACGATGCCGGCCGTTGCCACCGGAGTCCGCGCGGATCTCGAAGCTTTCAAGGAGCACTGGATAGCGCCACTCGAGCACCTCCGGATCGGTCAGGCGGCTGTTGGTCATATGCGTATGCACGGCGTCACAGCCGTCGAAATCCGGCCCGGCTCCGGAGCCGCCGCACAATGTCTCGTAATACTGATAGACATCATTACCATAGATGAAGTTGTTCATCGTGCCCTGCGCCGCCGCCATGACACCAAGCGCGCCATAGAGCGTGTCGGTGACGATCTGCGATGTCTCGACATTGCCGGCAATCACCGCTGCCGGGTATTGCGCCTGCAGCATGCAGTCATCCGGCAGGATAATGGTGACAGGCTTCAGGCAGCCCTCATTCATCGGGATATCGTCATCGACCAGCGTCCGGAAGACGTAGAGCACCGCCGCCCGGCACACCGCCGATGGCGCGTTGAAATTGTTTGCGCCCTGCGGGCTGGTGCCGGTGAAATCGACCACGGCCGATCGGGCCTCGCGGTCGATCGAGACCTTGACCGAGACCTGCTGGCCATTATCCATCGGATAGGTGAACTCTCCTTCGCTCAGCACATCAATCACCCGCCGGACGGACTCCTCGGCATTGTCCTGGACGTGGCCCATATAGGCCAGCACCGTGTCGAGACCAAACTGGCGGACCATCCTGTGAAGCTCCTGAACACCCTTTTCATTCGCGGCAAGCTGCGCGCGCAGATCGGCGATGTTCTGATCCGGGTTGCGTGCCGGATGCAGCGCGCCGCGCAGAACCTCCATCATCTCCGCCTCGCGATAGGTGCCGGCGTCGACAAGCTTGAAATTGTCTATCAGCACCCCTTCCTCGTCGATATGGGCGGAATCCGGCGGGGCTGACCCCGGGGTCTTGCCGCCGACATCGGGATGATGACCGCGGCAGGCGACGAAGAACAGGATCTCGCCCTCGTCGAAGACCGGAGTGATCACGGTAATGTCGGGAAGATGCGTTCCGCCATTATAGGGATTGTTCAGGACGTAGGAGTCTCCCGGCCTGATCGCCCCTTCATTGTCACGCAGGACAGCGCGCACGGATTCGCCCATTGATCCCAGATGCACCGGCATATGCGGCGCGTTGGCGATCAGCGATCCGGTGGCATCGAAGATCGCGCAGGAGAAATCCAGACGTTCCTTCACATTCACCGACAGGGCCGTGTTCTGCAGCGTATAGCCCATCTGCTCGGCGATCGACATGAACAGGTTGTTGAACACCTCGAGCATCACCGGATCACAGCTTGTGCCGATGGCCATGCGTTCTTCGCGCGCCACCACGCGGCGCAGCACCAGATTGCCGATGCCGGTCATCTCCGCCTGCCATCCGAGCTCGACAATGGTGGTGGCGGTTGCTTCGGTGATCAGCGCCGGCCCGTCGACAGTGCCGCCCGCCGGAATCGCCTCGCGCCGGAAAACGGGGGCGCTGACGCTCTCGCCGCCCATATAGGCATCGACCGTCGCCAGCGGGGCGAAGCCGCCTTCCGCACCGACATGCGGCGAGGTCTCCAGATCGAAGGTCAGTCCAATGGCCTCGACCGAAATGGTGGCGGCGATCACCGCCTTTCCAGACATGGTGAATCCGAAACGCGACCGGTAGGCGCGCTCATAGGCCTCGACCATCCCGTCGACCGGGCCATAGGGAACCTCGAGCGCGGTATCCGATCCGTCATAGCGAAGATGGACATAGCGGCGCGTTTCGGCGCGATCCTTGGCGATGCCCTGCGCGGCGACTTCACCCTCAGCAACGACCGCAAGCTCATCCAGCTCGCGTACCAGCCGCGGGACCAGATCTTCTGAAAGCGGCGCCTCGATCGTGCGTTCGCGAAGCGCCCGCACGTCGGCAAGCCCCATGCCATAGGCCGACAGCACCCCGGCGAAAGGATGCACAAGCACCGTGTTCATCCCCAGAACATCGGCAATCAGACAGGCATGCTGCCCTCCCGCGCCGCCAAAGCACTGAAGCGCGTAATCGGTGACATCATAGCCGCGCTGCACAGATATCTTCTTGATGGCATTGGCCATATTCTCAACCGCAATACGAAGGAAACCGTCGGCCAGCTCTTCGGGCGTGCGGGAAATGCCGGTGGCGGCCTCCACCTCGGCGGCCATGGCGGTGAATTTCGCGCGCACCGCCTCGGCGTCTAGCGGCTCATCCTGGTTCGGGCCAAAGACCGGCGGAAAGAATTCCGGGCGCAGCTTGCCAAGCATGACATTGCAATCGGTGACGGCCAGCGGTCCGCCGCGGCGGTAGGACGCCGGGCCGGGATTCGCCCCGGCGCTTTCCGGACCGACGCGGAAGCGCGCGCCGTCGAACTGGCACAGCGACCCGCCGCCCGCCGCAACGGTGTGGATCAGAAGCATGGGCGCCTGCATCCGCACACCGGCGACAACCGTCTCGAACACGCGCTCATAGCTGTTCTCGTAATGCGCCACATCGGTCGAGGTGCCGCCCATATCGAAGGTTATGACCTTCTCGAACCCGGCCTGCTGCGCGGTGCGGACCGCCCCGACAATGCCGCCGGCCGGCCCGGACAGGATGGCGTCCTTTCCCTGAAACAGGCTGGCCCCCTTCAACCCGCCATTCGACTGCATGAACTGCAGGTTCACCCCGCCAAGGGCGGCGGCGATGCGATCGATATAGCGTCGCAGGATGGGTGACAGATAGGCGTCTGCCACGGTGGTGTCGCCGCGTCCGACGAATTTGATCATCGGGCTTGTCTCATGGCTTGTCGAGATCTGGGTGAAGCCGATCTCGCGGGCAAGCGCTGCGATCCTCACCTCGTGATCCGGCACCCGGTAGCCGTGCATGAGCACAATGGCGATGGAGCGGATGCCATCATCAAACGCCGCCTGAAGGCGCGGCCGCAGCCCCTCCAGATCAAGCGGGACAAGAATATTGTTCTTCGCATCGACGCGTTCGGCAACTTCCTCAACCCGCTCATAAAGCATTTCAGGAAGGGTGATTTCCCGATCGAACAGGCGCGGGCGCGCCTGATAGGCGATGCGAAGCTGATCGCGGAACCCTTCGGTGACGACAAGAAGCGTGCGATCGCCCTTGCGCTCCAGAAGCGCGTTCGTCGCCACCGTAGTGCCCATTTTCACGGCGTCGATGTCCGTTTCGGGAAAGGCCTGGCCGTCTGCAAGACCCAGGAGATCGCGGATGCCCTGAAGGGCCGCGTCCTCATAGGCCTCGGGATTTTCCGACAGCAGCTTGTGCGTATGAAGCGTGCCGTCCGGTCCGCGTCCGACAATGTCGGTGAATGTGCCGCCACGGTCGATCCAGAACTGCCACCCCGCCAGTTTCACGCCTGCCTCGTCCATGCTAGATATTTCCTGTTACCAGAATGACTGGACTTCAACGTTGATATTTTGTCGACAAATTGTCAACGTTGAAGTCCATCCCCATGTCAGACTCCCTATTTTCAGGCCACAGAGACGCTAGCGCATGAGCCTCGAGCTGTTCATTCCCTTCCTGTTCGCCACGGCCATCCTGCTGGCGACGCCGGGGCCGACCATCCTGCTGGTGGTGTCCTACGCGCTGGCGCAGGGGCGCGGCGTGGCGTTGGCGGTGGTGGGCGGGGTGATCCTTGGCGATCTGCTGGCAATGAGCGCGACGCTGCTGGGTCTTGGCGTGATCCTGACGACATCGGCGGCGCTCTTCACCGCGATGAAATGGGCCGGGGCCGCCTATCTGGCCTGGATGGGATGGCGCATGATCCGGTCCGCCGGCGCCGCGTCTGCGGAACTGGCACAGGTTGCCGGAAAATCACATGGAACCGCCTTCCGCGACAGCGCGCTTGTCACGCTTCTCAATCCGAAATCGATCGGGTTCTTTGTCGCCTTCGTACCGCAATTCATCGATCCGGCGGCGCCTGTCGCACCGCAGTTCGGGGTAATGATCGCAACCTTTGTCGGCCTTGGCGGGCTGAACGCGCTTGCCTATGCGCTGCTGGCGGCACAGCTTCGCAACAAGGTCGCGCGCCCCGGCAGAATGGCCTGGCTGCAGCGCGGCAGCGGCGCAGTGCTGATCGGGCTTGCTGTCTTCACGGCGATGCTGCGGCGCGCCTAATCCGTCCCTGGGATACGCCCGTCCTCCAGCGCCACGAAAAAGGCGGCAGCGCCCTTTTCGACATTCTCGCGCCAGTTCGCGGTGGCGTTTTCATCAGCAAGATCAGTGACGTATTTCCAGCATGAGACATCCACGCCGGCGCGGATGGCGGCCTTGGCGATGGCATAGCCTTCCATATCGACAATGTCGCTGACGAGCGCCGGCGGCGCGGTGACGAAATTATCACCTGTCGACAGGCTGACCCCCTCGCCGCCAAGCGCGATCACGCCTGAGACCGGACCGTCTTCGAAGGGCGTATCGCCAAGCGCAGCAAGCGGGCGCGCATCCATATCGCGCTGCAGGATCCGGTTCACCCGCACAAGCTGGCCGGCAAGCTCCGGACGAAGCGATCCGGCAGTGCCGAAATTGATCACACGGCGGCAATCCGCGCGCGCCAGAACCTCTGCCGTCTTCAAGGCCGCATTGATCTTGCCGACGCCGCAGAAATGCACCCGAAACCCCGCCGGCAGACTGCGCCCGGCAAGCTCGGCCTCCAGCGCGACAATGACATCGATCATGGTGGAACCCTCCGATATGACGGCCTTGCCCTCCGGACCAACCGGCGGACCAACCGGCGGACCAACCGGACCTGTCGTCAAGACCACAACCCAGGTTAACCAGCGTACCCTGAGGCAGGCCGGATACTATCTAACAGACTCAGGCCGAAGGAGGATACACGATCGTGCTGTCACTGGCGAAATATGAACAGCAGCTGAAATGGATTGCTCTTGGTCTGGGCATTCTCAGCACCGTCGCCATCATCCGCGACTGGTACCCCTGGACGATGTTCATCGGGCTGCCCTTCTGCCTGATCTGGGCCTATTGCGCCTGGCTTCACACCGAACGTCAGCTGAAATGGATCAATCTGATCTTTCTGGCGCTCTACAGCTATGGAATCGCCGATTACTTCATCTGATCCGCGTCTGCGATGCTGTCCATCCGGCGGGCAAGATCGCCCTTGCCGCGCGCGCCAAGCTCGCGCCTCACGCCATCGAAGTCCTCGCGCGCACGGTTCTGGCTGAGCTTCGACTTGGCCTCGATGCGGGCAATGTCGATGCGGAACCCGACAATGGCGCCAAGCTGTTCCGCCATGAAATCGGCCGGCGCATCCGCCATCTTCCAGGCCGCATCGCCATTCGTCTCGCGCTCGAAGCGGGTCGTCAGCCTGCCGACAATGCCGCGCTTCACCTTCTCGTCATGGGCAAAGCTGATCGCCCCGTGGACATGCACCACCCGGTAATTCCAGGTCGGCACCACCTTGTGATGCGCCGCCTTTCCCGGGTACCAGTTGGGCGAGACATAGGACTCCTCACCGCCGAAAATGGCCAATGCCGGCGCGCCGTCGGCGACCAGCCGGTGAAGGTCGTTCGCCATCGCGATATGACCCACCAGCCCGGACTCACCGTCGCGCAGCATCGGAATATGGTTCGCCAGCATGCCGTCCGGCCCCATGCAGACAAGGGTTGCCAGCGGGCACGCATCGACCAGCGCGGCTATCTCAGCCTGGTCGGCTTCGGTGAAATGGGCGGGGAGATACATGGCTGTCTCGTCTGGGTCTGGTTCTGCCGGACTAGCCACCCTTCGACAGCAGGGCAAGATATTTCTCGAAATACACCTGGTCAAAGCCATCGACGCGCCGACGCCCTGTCTCGAAGGAGTCTGTTTCGAAAGAGCCTGTCTCGAAAGGGCCTGGCCATGATTCCCCCTGCTCACGGGGATGTGCATCGACCGGGCGGCGCCATGCGGCCATCATATCACACCACCATTCAGGAGATCCGCCGCAAGGAGATATGGTGCCATGACGAGCCTTCCGGAATCCCTGTCGAACGCCCTGGCAGTGTGGCTTTTGACACCCCTGTTCTGGGTGCTGATCGCCATCCTGTTCCTGGGGCTGGAGATGATCAACCGGCGCCTGGTGCTGTTTCTTCCTGTCGCCATCGCCAGCCTGCTGGTCGCTGCTATGGTCCAGCCCATGCCGACCGGCTGGCCGCAGCCTGGCTTCATGCCGCAAAGCTGGCCTGGCATTCTGGCGCTCTGGGCGCTGATGTCGCTGCTCGGATCGACCTTCTGCATGATGTTCCGCCGCAGACTCAGCCGCCGCCGGTCCCGCCGCAGGCGCCTGACCCGGGCCTAGCCGTTCAGGCAGGCGGCCGTCCAGGTGATGCATGCACAAAAAAAGCAGGGCCGCAGCCCTGCTTTTCGAAAGATCTCTGACGGCAGACGCCGCCGTCTTCGCGGCTAGCGCTTCGAGAACTGGAAGCTCCGGCGGGCTTTCGCCTTGCCGTACTTTTTCCGCTCGACAACCCGCGGGTCACGGGTCAGGAAGCCGCCAGCCTTGAGGGCCGGACGAAGACCCGGCTCGAACAGGGTCAGGGCGCGGCTGATGCCGTGGCGCACCGCCCCGGCCTGACCGGACAGTCCGCCGCCCTTGACGGTGGCGATCACGTCGAACTCGCCGACACGCTCGGTCACCTCGAACGGCTGGGCCAAGATCATCTGCAGAACCGGACGGGCGAAATATTCGGACACGTCCTTGCCGTTGATCTTCATCTGGCCGGTGCCGCGCTTCACCCAGACACGGGCAGCCGCGTCCTTGCGGCGTCCGGTGGCGTAGGAACGGCCGAGATTATCGATCTTCGGCTCGACAGGGGCGGCAGCGGCAGCTTCAGCGGCGCCGCCTTCGGCGATGGCGCCAAGCGCAGCCATGCCTTCGGCAGCTTCGGTGGTTTCAACCTTGGTTTCGTCAGACATGTCTACCTCTTGTTCTTCGCGTTCATGCCGGCGATGTCGAGGACCGCGGGCTGCTGCGCTTCATGCGGATGGTCGGGACCGGCATAGACATGCAGGTTGCGCATCGCGTTGCGACCAAGCGGGCCGCGCGGGATCATGCGCTCAACCGCTTTTTCAACCACACGCGCCGGGAAACGGCCGTCGAGGATCTTGTCGGCTGTGCGCGACTTGATACCGCCCGGATAACCGGTGTGCCAGTAATAGGTCTTCTGGTTGCGCTTGTTGCCGGTCAGTTTCACCTTCTCGGCATTGACCACGATGATATGGTCACCGCAATCCATGTTGGGCGTGTAGGTGGGCTTGTGCTTGCCGCGGACGCGCATCGCGACCAGCGTGGCAAGACGGCCCAGAACGACATCCGCCGCATCGACAACGAACCACTTCTTTTCGATGTCTTTCGGCGTTGCCACATATGTTCTTGGCAAAGGCATATTGATCTCCGTTATCGCCCTCCACCATGAAGGGCCCGTCAGTGG
>JBMHCH010000023.1:0-18430 GCA_049890015.1 Puniceispirillaceae bacterium (SeqCode) | reverse complement strand
ATCGCCGCGCCGACTGTATCGGACGTGATCGATGCCGATGTGGTGGCGGCCGGTGCCGCGGGGCGCTGCCGGATGATCGACAATTACGGCGTCGGGGTGAACCATATCGATCTTGCCGCCGCCGCGGCGCAGGGCATGGCTGTCAGCAACACGCCAGGCGTGCTGACGGATGCTACCGCCGACCTGACGCTGACGCTGATGCTGATGCTGAGCCGCCGCGCCGGCGAGGGGGAGCGCGAGCTGCGGGCCGGCGCCTGGACCGGCTGGCGGCCGACGCATCTTGTCGGGCGGCAGGTGACGGGCAAGACGCTCGGCATCATCGGCATGGGGCGGATCGGCCAGGCTGTGGCGCGGCGAGCGCATTTCGGATTCGGCATGGATGTGGTGTTCCAGAACCGTTCTGTTCTCACCGACGGGGCCGGCGTTGGCGCGCGCCAGCTTGCCAGCGTCGCCGAGGTCTGCGCCGCCAGTGACTATGTCAGCCTGCATTGCGCGGCGACGCCTGAAACGCGGCATATACTGGGTGCCGAGGCGATCGGCGCGATGTCGCCAGATGCCTATGTGATCAACACCGCGCGCGGTGATGTGGTGGATGAGGCGGCGCTGGTCGCGGCGCTGGAAAATGGCGGCATCGCCGGTGCCGGTCTTGATGTGTTCCAGGGCGAGCCTGTGGTGAACCCGGCGATCCTGAGCGCGCCGAATACGGTGCTGCTGCCGCATCTGGGGTCGGCAACCGAGGAAACACGCGTTGCCATGGGCATGAAGGTGGTGGAGAACGCGATTGCCTTTGCCGCGGGCGCGCCGCTTCGCGATCCTGTCGGGTAATGGCCGGAAAGGCTGACATGGGTGATATTGCGGATATGGTGGGGATGAAGGCTCTGGCACGGCGCGCCTTCGAGGCGGCCTGCGCTGCCGGGCATCCGGCCGGCGTCACCCGCGAGGCGATGGCGCGTCTTGAGACGCCGCCAACCGCGGTGATTTCTGTTGGCAAGGCCGCCGGTGCCATGGCTGCGGCGGTGCGGGATGCCGGCTGCGATGCCCCCGGCATCATCGTCACAAGCGATGAAGCGCTGGCCGATGATGATCTGGTGCTTCCCGCCGGCATGACCGTGTTTCCAAGCGCGCATCCGGTGCCGGACGTACGCGGCATCGCCGCCGGTGAGGCGGTAATGGATTTTGCCGGCAGGCTTGGCGCGGATGACCATTTACTGCTGTTGATCAGTGGCGGCGGGTCGGCTTTGCTGCCGGCCCCGGCCAAGGGGATGAACCTTGCCGACAAGCAGGCGCTGAACGAGGCGCTGCTGGCCAGCGGCATGGATATTCATGAGATGAATGCGGTGCGCCGCCTGTTCTCGCGGCTGAAGGGCGGTCGTCTGGCACGCCGCGCCGCGCCGGCACGGATCACCCAGTTCCTGTTGTCTGATGTGCCGGGGGACAGATTTGAATCCATTGCCAGCGGTCCTGCTGTAGTCGATCCGGTTCCGCTGGAAACGGCGCTGAAACTGATCCGCGATGCCGGCCTCGACCGTCTGGAGTTCATGACAGAGCAGCTGGTCCGGATCGAAGCGGGGCAGGCCGATCTGCCGCTGCGGCCGGGCGACCCGCTGGCGGATGCCGTGACAACGCATCTTCTGGCCAGCAACAGCATCTGCCGCGCGGCGGCGCGGGATGTTCTGCGCAGCGCGCTTGGCGGCCTTCGCGAGGTGGCGCTTCCCGATCTGGCCGGTGATGCGGCCGGTTGCGCCCGTGACCTTGCCGCAACCCTGGCCGGCGAGGTCTCAAGGGGCGCGCTGTGGGCGGTGACCGGCGGCGAGACCACGGTAAGGCTTGGCGACAATCCGGGTGCTGGCGGCCGCGCTCAGGAAATGGGCGTCGCCTTCGCGCTGGCTCTGGCTGAAGAGGGGGATGGCGAGGCGGAATGGACGGCGCTGATCGGTGGCACCGATGGGCGTGACGGGCCGACCGACGCGGCCGGTGCCCTTGTCGGCCCGATGGGCGGCGGTGACATGGCGTCCGCGCGTGCCGCGCTTGCCGCGCATGACTGCTATCCGTATCTTGAGGCGCGCGACGAGCTGCTGATGGTGCCGCCGACCGGCACCAACCTTGGAGATATCGGCATATTCGTCATGGGCCGGCAGAATGGTGCGGGGGATGACGCATGAAGAACAGCGACCTTGAAACATGGGGACGCCGCGCCGCCGCATGGTCCGCCGCCTATCTTGAGTCGCTGGAATCGCAGCCGGTAAGGCCGCAGACCCGTCCAGGCGAGGTGCGCGCCAGCCTGCCGGCATCGCCGCCGGCCGAGGCCGAGCCTGTCGAGGATATTTTCGCCGATTTCGAATCCCTTGTCGTCCCGCATGTCACCAACTGGCAGCATCCGCGGTTTTTCGCCTATTTTCCGGCAAACAGCAGCCCGCCCTCCATACTTGCCGAATGGCTGACAGCGACGATGGCGGCGCAATGCATGCTGTGGCAGACATCCCCTGCAGGCACGGAGATGGAAATCCATGTCCTTGACTGGCTGCGCCAGATGACAGGCATCGGGGATGGCTGGCACGGGGTGATCCAGACCGGAGCGGCGATGGCCACATTGTCGGCCATCCTGACGGCGCGGGAAAAGGCGCTTGACTGGACCGGCAAGGAAAAAGGGCTGGCCGGCCAGCCGGTGCTGCGGGTCTATAGCAGCACGCAGGCGCACTCCTCGGTCGAGAAGGCGGTCTTCCTGTCAGGGATCGGGCGTGACAATCTGGTGAAGGTGCCGGTGGATGAGGATGGCGCGATGCGGGCCGACGCGCTTCGCAAGGCGATCGCCGCCGACCGGGCCGCAGGCTGTCTTCCCTGCGCCGTCTGCTGTGTCGTCGGCGGGACCAGTGTCGGGGTCAGCGACCGTCTTGACGAAATACTGCCGATTGCGCGCGATGAAGGGCTGTTCAGCCATGTGGATGCCGCCTGGGCCGGAACGGCGATGATCTGTCCGGAATTCCGCGACATGGCGCGCGGCATCGAGTTGGCAGACTCGCTGGTGATGAACCCGCATAAATGGATGATGACCAATTTCGACTGCTCGGCGCATTTCGTAAAATCGCCAGACGATCTGCAGAAGACGATGTCGATCACGCCGGCCTATCTCGTCACGCAGGATGCCGAGGGGATCACCGATTTCTCGCAGGTGACGGTGGAGCTCGGGCGGCGTTTCCGGGCGCTGAAGCTGTGGTTCGTGATCCGCGCCTATGGCGTCTCCGGTCTTCAGCAGATCATCCGCAACCATGTGGCCTGGGCCGGAAATCTGGCCGACCGGATCGCCGCCACGCCGGGATTCGAGATCACAAGCCCGGCGCGTCTCGGGCTGTTCAGCTTCCGCCTCCGCCCTGATGGCATGCGCGATGGCGAGGAGCTCGACAGGGTGAACGCGCGGTTCCTGGATTCGGTGAATGCCGACGGCACCATCTATCTGACGCAGACTGTGCATGACGGGAAATATGTCATTCGTGTCAGCATCGGGGCAACCGCGACGCGGGCCGAGGACATGGACATCGCGCTGGAGCGCATCACCACGCTGGCACGGCCGTTTCTGGCCTCCTGACCGGTGACCGGACAGGCAGCCGGTCAGTCGGTTCCCGACCGCCTCTCCCGGACCATGAGCAAAAGTAAAATGTCGGAATGTGCAAACAGTAAAATATTTACATTTCGACCTTCCACTTTTACTGTCCTGCCTACATTGTCCGGCGGAAGGCTGGCCGGCGGCGGCAGCGGGAGACGCGCATGCAGGAAAAGATTCTTGTCGGGCACAAGCTTCGCCGATTTCGGCAGTCGGCCGGACTGTCGCAGACCGCCATGGCGGAGGCGCTCGACATCAGCCCGTCCTACCTGAACCTGCTCGAGCATAACCAGCGTCCGCTGACGGTGGCGCTGCTGTTGAAGCTTGGCAACAGCTTCGACATTGACATGAAGAGCTTTGCCGAGGATGACAGCCCGGCATTGATCACGGACCTTGCGGATGTATTCGCCGATCCGCTTCTTGCGGGTGAAAGGGTATCGCGGCGTGAATTGCAGGATCTTGTGACAGCGGCCCCCTCGGCGGCGCGCGGCATGCTCAGCCTGTTTCAGGCCTACCGCAAGGTGCGCGACCAGCTCGAGATGTCGTCCGGCGACGGCCGACAGCAGGGCGCGCTGGACAGCCCTGTCGAGCGAGTCCGCGAAGCCCTGCAGGAAGCCAACAACTATTTCGCCGAGGTAGAGGATGCCGCCACCGCCTTTCGGGAGGAGGCTCTCGGCGAAGCTGGCGAGGTGCAGGGGCTGCTGGAAGCGCTGATCCGCCATACCGCCAGTGCGCAGGGGCTTCGTGTGCGCGTGCTGCCGACATCGGTCATGGGAAGCCAGCTCAGGCGCTATGACTACCACCGCAGGGAAATCCTTCTGAGCGAGGCTCTTCTCCGCTCGCAGCGCACGTTTCATCTGCTTGTGCAGCTTGCGCTGACAAGCCCGTCCGGGGTGATCAACAAGGTGGCTGACTCGCATGGGCTTGCCGACGGCGCTGCCCGCTCGCTGTTCCGTTCGACGCTGGCGGGATATTTCGCCGCCGCGGTGATGATGCCCTATGACGCCTTTCTGGCTGCGGCCCGTGACCTGCGGTACGATCTCGATCTTCTCGGGCGCCGCTTCGGAGCAAGCTTCGAGCAGGTCTGCCACCGGCTCACCAGCCTGAATGCGCCGAACGCGCGCGGCATCCCCTTCTTCTTCATCCGTATTGATGATGCCGGCAACATCTCAAAACGGCTTGCCGCCGGTGGCATGCAGTTCGCCAAGAACGGCGGAACCTGTCCGCGCTGGGACATCCACAAGGCGTTCAGAACGCCTGGCAAGACGCTGTTCCAGGCTGCCGAGCTGCCGAACGGGCAGAAATTCTTCACCATTGTCCGTACGGTGCCGCGCCCCTGGGCGCCGGCTGGCGAGGCAGCGCCCGAATTCGCGGTTGCCCTTGGTTGCGAGATTCATCACGCCCGCGACATTGCCTATGCGGATGAAACAGATCTGTCAAAGCGCCGGCAGCTTGATCCGATCGGCATCGGCTGCGCGGTCTGCGAACGGATGGATTGTGCCCAGCGCGCGCATCCGCCTGTCGGGCACGAAGTCCGCTTCGACGGGCATTCGCGCCGCATCGGCCTCTATGATCTGGAAGGCTAGCCTGACGCCGGAACGCGGGTAATTTAATTTCAAAACGGGTATCTTCGACGGCCGCGCAACATTCTTTCAATGGATTTGCGGAGGTTGGCCAAAGGTGCCTGATCTGCTATTGTGCCGACGCGCCAGACCTGCAGGCATGACCGCCGGACAGGTCGCCCCGCGCGAGGTTGGGAGCAGGTGACATGGCGTCCGCAAAGAAGCTGGCAACACAGATAGATCCGGGCCCGTCCGAACAGGTCGCGCCTGTCGACAAGCGCGATGATGGCGATCGTCTTGCGGCCCTCTACGGGCTGACGCCGAAGGTGGAGTCGGCGGTCGTGACCGCCATCCGGAACGGGGCGGACGACCGCGCGCGCGCTCTTGTGGCGCCCCTGCACCCGGCTGACCAGGCGGATCTTCTGGAACGTCTCCCACAGCCGCAGGCGGCAGAGCTTATCCGCATTCTGGGAGACAGCCTTGACGCCGAGACGCTGATCTATCTTGACGAGAACACCCGCGACGAGATTGTCGATGTGATGGGCATGGAGGCGCTGGCGCGCCAGCTTCCCGATCTTGATACCGATGACGCTGTCAACATCATCGAGGAGCTGGAGCAGGACGAGATTGACGATGTCCTCGCCGCCTTGCCGGCGGAGGACCGTGTTCTTGTCGAGGAGGGTCTTGCCTATCCCGAGGATTCCGCCGGCAGGATGATGCAGCGTGAGATCGTGACCGTGCCGTCCTTCTGGACAGTGGGGCGGACCATCGACTTCATGCGAAGCTCGCAATTCAGCGATACGCAGTTCTACATCATTTTCGTGATCGACCCGTCGCGCAATCCCATTGGCGAGATCAGCCTTGGCAGGCTGCTCTGCACGCCGCGTCCGCGGCGGGTGAGCGAGATCATGCAGGGCGACTTCCGCAAGATCCCCGCCGATATGGACCAGGAGGAGGTGTCCATCCTGTTCCGCCGCTACGGCATGGTCAGCGCGCCCGTTGTTGACGAGCACGGCCGCCTGATCGGCATGATCACCATAGACGACATCATCGACGTCATCGACGAGGAGGCCGAGGAGGATCTCATGGCGCTGGCGGGCGTCGGCGACTCCGGCGTGCGCTCCTCGCTTCTCGAGACCATCCAGGGGCGGAGTTCCTGGTTGCTGATCAATCTGGTAACGGCGATTGTCGCCTCGGCGGTCATCGGACTGTTCGACGCCACGATCGAGCGGCTTGTGGCCCTGGCTGTCCTGATGCCGATTGTCGCCTCCATGGGGGGGAACGCCGGCACCCAGACAGTGACGGTCGCGGTTCGTGCCCTTGCGCTTCGCCAGATCGACCGCGATGCCGCCGCAAGCTTCGTGCGCCGCGAGCTCACGGTGGCGGTGCTGAACGGCATCCTGTTCGCCGCGCTTGCCGCGGCGATTTCCTTCCTCTGGTTCCGCGATCCGGATATCGCCGCCGTGATGGCGGTGGCGATGTTCGCCAACATGGTGGTGGCCGGGCTCAGCGGCACGCTGGTGCCGCTCGGCCTGGTGCGGGCCGGGGTCGATCCGGCTGTCGCCTCCAGCGTTTTCATCACCACGATCACCGATGTTGTCGGCTTTTTTGTCTTTCTCGGTCTTGCCGCCCTCTATCTGGTTCCCTAGCTAGGGAGTTCCAGTCGGCAACCGTCGCGAACCTGGCATGACCGTTCATCTGAAGAAATTGTCCGTCGGATCTGAATCCCTCGCCAGCCTGCGCCAGTGGCAGGAGATGCGCCGCGAGGGCGGATCCGAGCTCATGCATGTCACCCGCAATACGCCGCGCCGCGCTGACGAGGTGCTTGATGGCGGCAGCATGTATTGGGTCATCAAGGGCGTGATGTGCGCGCGGCAGCCGATCGTCGAGCTTCGCAGCATGCAGCGCGCCGACGGCCGTCCGGCCTGCGGCATTGTCCTTGCCCCCGAACTGATTGCGGTGGAACCGCAGCGCGTCCGGATTTTCCAGGGATGGCGCTATCTTGAGGCAAGGGATGCCCCGAAGGACCTGCCGATGACGGCGGAGGGTGACGAAGCCATGCCGCCAGAGCTTGTCGCAGAACTTCGTGAGCTGGGGCTTCTTTGAGCAGCGTCTAATTCTTCCGGCGCCACTCCCAGGGCGGTTCGAACCGGCCCTGCCACATGCCGCGCGCCGCGGCCTCCGCAGCTTCTTCCGCCGCCACATAGGCGGTGGAATAGCGGCGGTACGCCATTGCTAGCCCCTGTGACACCAGGTCTTCCGCAATGTCTGTTTCGCCGGCAAGGCACCGCATGATCAGCCGGCCATATCTGTCGACATCCCGCAATTCACATTGCAGCGGGCGCGTCACCATCCTTGCCAGCGCCGCACGCGAGGCTTCACCGCAGGGCCAGTCATCACTGTCCGGTCCCTGACATGTCTGCTTCAGCTCAGGAGCGTCAATGCCGTGAAGCCGGATCTTCAGCTTGCCGCTTCGCAGCGAATCACCGTCGCTGATCTTCGTAACTGTGATTTCGCCGGAAAGGGAAAAGGGCGGTGTCTCGGCCAAGGCCGGGCGCAGACCGGCGACAGCCAGCCCGGCGAGACTCACCAGAATGAGAAGCTTTCCGTACATAAGAAAAAACTAAAATAATGATGTTTATAGTGCCAGACAGAAAAGCAGATCACATCACGTCGCGCGTCCTGCCCCCGGATCATCCTGAAGGCCATGGCGGGATCTGGGGCGGTCTTGTCAGGGGGGCTAGGTGACGTAGGGGTTGTCGCGGAACGGGTCGTCTTCCTCGGCCAGTTCCTCGGCGCTCGGGATCCATTCCGCCTCCGGGTTGAGGGTGGCCGCAACCGCGCTCGAGCTTTCCGGTATGGCCACGAACGGGCCCTGTGCCTCGTTTGGAACAGCGGCGCGCTGCGACATCCGGAAGAGGGCGAAGAGGGCGATCATCGCCTGAAGGATAGTGACCATCACGAAAAAGCTGCCGATGCCGAGGAACTCGATCGACAGCGCCGCCAGCGGTGATCCCAGGACCGCGCCGCCGCCATTCACCATCACAAGGCCGGAGGCCGCCGCCACCATCTGGCGCGGCGTCAGGAAGTCATTCGCATGCGCGATGCAGAGCGAGTAGAGCGGAAAGAGCGAGCCGCCGTAAATGAGCATGCACAGCAGCAGGAGGCCGAATTCCGCCTTGCCGAACAGGGTGGCGAGTGCCGCGGCCACCCCGCCCATCACGGCCACGCCAAGGATCACCATGCGCCGGTCAAACCTGTCGGACAGCCGGCCGACCGGATATTGCAGCACAAGCGCGCCAAGCACCGGAGCGGTCATGAAATAGCCGACCTCGCTGTTGTCGAGGCCGATCGACAGCCCATAGACCGCGCCCATGCCGAACATCATCGACACCGCCACCCCGTTCAGCCCGAGACCGATCACCGCCAGAGGCGATACCTGAATAAGGCGGCGGACGCTCATGCGTTCCGGCTCTTCAAAGCTGGGCGCGCCGGTGCTCGACAGCAGGACAGGCACCACGGCAATCGAGACAAGCACGGAGGCGACAACAAACAACGCCATGCTGTTGTCGGTGCCGGTGGAGATCATCATCTGGCCAAGGCCAAGCCCGCCCATGGTGATGATCATGTAGAGCGACAGCATCTGGCCGCGGGTCTCGTTGGTGGATTTGTCGTTCAGCCAGCTTTCGCAGACGATATACATGCCGGCGAAACAGAAGCCGGTGACAAGGCGCATCAGCGCCCACACCGCCGGGTTGACGATGACGGCAACGACAAGCACCGCTGCCGAGGCCATCGCTGCCATGGCCCCGAACACACGGACATGCCCGACATTGTCGAGAAGCTTGGGAACAAGAAGTGAACCGCAGAAAATGCCGAGGAAATAACCCGCCATCACAAATCCGGTGGTGACGTTGGAAAAGCCGGCCTCGGTCGCCTCGGTGCCAAGCAGAACGACCTGCAGCCCGTTGCCGGCCATGATCAGCAACAGGCCAAAAAACAGAGTCCATGAAGCCGCGGCGGATCTCAGCATGGCGGATCTACGGGTCCTTGGTTGGTGCGCTGTCCGGGGTGTTTCCGGGAATTGCGACCATGTTCAGAAATTTGTTGAAAAAGGGGTCGACGGCTATCACCGTCTTCGCCCTCTTTGCGACCAAAAACACGCCAAGTCTGTCCAGAAAATTCCGCGAAATGGTCGCATTGGCGATAAATCTGAAAAAATGTCCGCTGGGGCCGGAGTCCGGCCCTCAGGCGCGGGGGAGCAGCCTCTCGAACAGCAGGTCGACGGTGCGAAGCTGTGCGTCGATCCGCGCTTCAAGCTGGGTCTGATCCGGGCTGTCGCAGGCGTCCAGGACAAACTGCCGGGCGGCTGCCGACAGGCTGTCTGGATGCTGCGCGCTTGTGCCCAGGACAAGCCGGAGCGCATGGTGAAGCGCGGTGAAGAGCGATGCGGCGTCGCCAAGCGCCGCGGCATCTTCGGGCTCGAGCCGTCCTGCCTCCCTCAGCCTGTCCAGAATTTCACCGACGGGCTGTCCTCCGCCGCTGAACAGATCGGCATGGACCATCCGCAGTCCCTGCACGAGAAGGTCATGTTCGGTCATGCCGCCCGGCCTGCGCCTGATCTGCCAGGCCGGCGCGTCGCCGTATCCGGCGCGAAGTCTGTCGCGCATGTCGTAAAGCGCACCTGCCATTTCGGAAACAGGAACCGGCCGGTCAAGCACGCCCGCGATGACGGCATTCACCTTCATGCCCATGACCGCGCGCGGTGTTACAAGGCGGGCTTTCGCCAGTGCCAGGCGTTCCCATTGCCAGGCTTCCTTTTGATAATAGTCGGCAAGCCGCGCAAGAGAGGGCGCGAAGCTTCCCTTTTCCCCGTCGGGACGAAGGCGCGTGTCGATGCTGTAGAGGTCTCCTTCGCCGGTGGCCCCGCCAAGCCAGCTTGCCATGGTCTGGGCAAGGCGGGTGAAATAGGCGGTGGCGCCAAGCGATCTGCCGCCACTTTCAGTGCCGGCTGATTCCGCGCTGTCAGCGGCCTGCCAGACGAACACAAGATCGAGGTCGGATGTTGCTGTCAGCCCGCGGGTGCCAAGCCGTCCCATCGCGATCACAGCCATATCGCCGTCTATTGCCCCATGCCGCCGCTGCATGTCGGTGATGGCCAGATCGCGGATGACACGGATCACGGCCTCGGCGGTATCGGCAAGCGAACGGCTGACAGCATGTCTGTCGGCCACGGCGCTGAGTCCCTGCACCTCGGCCCGGAAACGTCTTTCGCGCGCCAGTCTGGTTGTCGCTTCCAATGCCGCTTCGAGAGGCAGTCCGGCGATGCTGTCGCGAAGCTCCGCCTCGAAGCTGTCGGCATCGGACAGCGCCGCAAAGAAATCACGGAACATCACGAGGTCGAACAGCATCGGATGGCGCCGCAGGGTGGCCGCCAGACGCGGCGACAGCACCAGTATGTCTCCAAGAAGGCGGGTCAGCTCGCGATTATGGTCAAGAAGCGAGAAAATCTGGACGCTTGCCGGCAGCCCCTCGACAAAGCCGGCGAAGCTGGCGAAGGCGGCGTCCGGGTCGGCGGCTGTCGCGAGATGCGCCAGCATGTCAGGCATGATCCTGGCCAGCAATGTGCGGGCGCGTTCCCCGCGGGTGGCGGCAATGCGGCCGGCCAGCCAGCCAGCCAGCGTTGCCGCTATGTCTGCCGGACGGGCAAAGCCGTGATCCGCAATCCAGGCCGTCAGCTGCTCCTCGTCCTGTTGGGAAGGAAGGGAGCCTCCGTCACCGGCTGTAAAGCTGCCATTTCCCTCAGGGCGTGGTGTTTCGGCAAACAGCCTGTGGGAGGTCTGCCGCCCGACCTCCGCTAGGACCGATGTCAGCGCCGCAAGAAATCCCTCTTCACTTTCATGGCCCATGAATCTGGCGGTCTCGGCAATGGCCGCCATCGAACGGGGAAGGGCGTGTGTCTGGGCGTCGGCAAGCATCTGCAGCCGGTGTTCGGTGCGCCGCAGTTCCAGATAGAGCGTGCCAAGCCGGTCACGCTGCTCCTCTGAAATCCAGCGGTCCCTTGTCAGGGCGGCAAGCGCCGGCAAGGTGCTGCCCTGGCGAAGTGCTGCGCTTCGTCCGCCGCCGACAAGCTGCAGCACATGGGTCAGGAACTCGATGCTGCGGATGCCGTTCGGGCCTGTTTTCAGGTTGAAGCCTTCCCATCCGGGCGCGGCCATCGGTGGGCGCAGCATGACCTTCATGTCGTCCATCACCGTGTAATCCAGCGTCCGCCGCCAGATGAACGGCCGGATGTCGTCAAGGAAGCGCCGTCCCATATCTTTGTCGCCAGCCACCGGCCGCGCCCGGATGAAGGCGGCGCGCTCCCAGGTTCTGGCGATGGATTCGTAATAGCCGAGCGCCGCCTCGCGCTGGATGCTGACGGCGGTCGCTCCCGGGTCGGGGCGAAGCCGCAGATCGACGCGCCAGCCGATGCCGTCGGCTGTCACCTCGGACAGCATCCTCACAAGCGCGCGAGTCATCTCGACATAGAATGTCTGGCTTGCCTCCGGACTGGAAAGCGGGTTGTCGATAGGGTCATGCAGCAGGATCAGATCGATGTCCGAGGAATAGTTCAGCTCGCCGGCCCCAAGCTTGCCAAGGGCCAGCACTGTCCAGCCGCACCCGGCAAGCTCGGGATGGTCGAGACAGGCGGTGCGCGCAAGCTGTCCGCGCCGGTCCGCCTGGCGAAACAGGAACATCACCGCCGCGCGGACTGCGGCGTCCGCTGCCATGCTCAGCCATGTCATCTGGTCCGTGACAGATGTTGATCCAGCCATGTCCGACAGGGCAACCGCCAGCGCGCTGTGCCTGCGAAGCCGCCTGATCGCCGCCATCATCGCTGCCTCGTCCTCAAGCGTGGCCGCAGCGTTTTCCGCCTCGGCGACCGCTGCCCCGACAACCGTCCCCGCATCGCCATCCAGGATCGGAGCGATGATTTCGGGGCAGGCGCGGGCCAGCTGCTGAAGATGGCGCGAGTGCGCCAGAAACGCGGCCAGATTTCCGATCTCTGTCGGATGATCGCCAAGATACGGGCTGGCCCATTCCATGATATCAGGCAGGATGGCGGCATGCGCGTCCAGCGGCAGCGCCGGCCCGATGACAATTCTTTTGGCATCGGGCCTTTTGGCATCGGGCTGATGTGACGGCGGGGTCTTCATATCGTCCAGCATATCGAAGCTTGGGCGCGACGCCAAACCCGGCCCTTGTCAGGCGACAAGGATGGTTCCGCCCTCCTTGATCCGGTGCAGCGCGCGTTTCATCCGCAAGGTCAGGAGCAGCGCGGCGATGCTGAGCCCGATGAGCAACCCGCCCCAGACACCGCTTGGTCCCCATCCGGCAGACAGGCCTGCGATGGCGCCGACAGCGACACCTGTGATCCAGAAGCTGGCGATGGCGATAAGGCCCGGCATGCGGGTGTCATTCAGGCCGCGAAGAACCGACATGGCGATGGCCTGCACGCCGTCCGGAACCTGGAACAGGGCTGTCAGCACCATCATCGGCACCGCAAACGCCAGCACCTCGGCAAACATGGCGTCGCCGCTGTCAAGGAAGAGGCTGATCAGCTGCTGTGGCCAGATCAGCAGGATGAGCGTCGTTGCCAGGGTCACGCCAATGCCGATCCAGAAGGTGGCGCCGGCGCTTCGGATCAGATTCTGTCTGTCGCCGGCTCCCGCATAGTTGCCGACGCGGATGGTGCTTGCCTGGGCGACGGCGATGGGAATCATGAAGCTGACTGCCGCAATCTGGTTGGCGATGGCCGCCGCGGCAAGCGCGGCGGTGCCAAAGACGCCGATGATGAATGTCACGGCGATGAACATGCCGGCCTCGGCGACAATGGTCAGCCCGATCGGAACTCCGATGCGAAGCAGCCGGACGGTCACCCGCCAGTCCATCACCCAGATCCGCCGAAAGGGCTGGCTGGCGCGGAAGGGTGGCACCAGCGCGATATAGGCGACCAGTCCGGCGCACAGCAGCACATAGATGATCGAGGTGGCCAGCGCGATGCCGGCAAGGCCCATGGCCGGCAGCGGCCCCCAGCCGGCGACAAGCGCCTCGTTCAGCGCGACATTCGCCGCCAGCGCCAGGATCAGCGCAATCACCTGCGGCATCGGCCGCTGATGCGATATCAGGAACTGGCGCAGCACAAAGGACAGGAACATGAAAGGAAGGCCGAAGCTGGACCAGATCAGGAATGGCTGGCCAAGGCGCGCCAGTTCAGGGTCCTGGCCAAGAAGCACAAGAACCTCTTCGCCGATGAGAAGAAGCGGCGCGGCGATCATGCCAAGCACCAGGGCGACCACCATTCCCTGGCGGAAGGCCCGCCTTACCTGGCGTTCGTCAGCTGCGCCAAGACCCTGCGCCACCAGTGGCCCGACGGCGAGTGAAATGCCAAGCGCCAGAAAGAACAGCGGCTGGTAATAGCGCGATGCCAGCGCGCCGGCGGCAAGGCTGGCGCTGTTGATCTGCCCCATGGCTATGGTGTCGCTTGTCCAGATGCCGATTGTCGCCAGCTGGCCGATCATCAGCGGCGCGGCAAGACGCAGGTTGTGGCGGAAATGATCACGCCAGCTCAACGCGGTGGCGGTCATCGCGGTGGTGGTCATGCTGTCCTTTCGGTGGTGCCGGGACGCGCGCGCCGTGGCAAGCAGGTCATGTCAAATCGACCGGAACTGTGGTATCGCGTAGGGGAATTATGCGCAAGGAGATTGGCCAAGGGTGTTTGGCTGCCAGATGCGCCAGCGGGCAGGGCACAGCATGACACGACGAAATGGTGGCAGACAGGCGGGGAAGAGCGGCGGCGCGGTATCGCGCGGTCCGTCAGGGCGAAGCTATCGAAACGATACCGGGCTGACCCGCCAGCCGAAGAAGATGCGTGGACGCAAGCCCTCGTCGCAGCGCTGGCTGACGCGCCAGCTGAATGACCCGTTCGTGGCCGAGGCGAAGTCCCGCGGCTTCCGGTCGCGCGCCGCACTGAAGCTTGAACAGATCGACGACCGCTATGAACTGCTGAAGCCCGGCATGGCGATTGTCGATCTGGGCTGCGCCCCCGGCGGCTGGCTGCAGATCGTCGCCGACAGATGCCGGCTTGGCAGCAGCGGCGCCGTTCTTGTCGGCATCGATCTTCTGGAAACGGATGTTCTGGACGGTGTCGAGATCTTTGTCGGCGACATGACCGACCCGGAGATGCTGGACAAGGTGCGCGGCGCCGTCGGCGGGCGCGCGCACGGGGTGATGAGCGACATGGCGGCGGCCACGACCGGGCATCGCGCGACAGACCACCTTCGCACCACCGCGCTTCTGGAAGCGGCGCTGGATTTCGCCATCGAGGTGCTGGTCGAGGACGGGTTCTTTTTGGCGAAATGCTTTCGCGGCGGTGCCGAGAAGAGCATTCTGGAGATCATGCAGCGCAATTTCACCACGGTGCGTCATGTGAAGCCGGCGGCAAGCCGGCAGGAATCAGTGGAAAGCTATGTGCTGGCCACCGGCTTTCACGGGCAGGGCGGCTGGTCGATCGATGATGACGGCGGCGACGGCGCCAGCGAGGATGGCGCGCCTCCGGCACCGGATGGCGGCTACTCGCCCATCTGATGCGGCGTCCGGTCAGCATCAGAACAGGAAAATCGCCTATTTAGGGGGTGTCATTCCTGTCACCCCTAAGATATAGTGCGCCGCCACCGGAGATGCGGAAGGCGCCCCCATGAACATTCGCGAAGCCCTCACTTTTGACGATGTGCTGCTTGAGCCGGCGCATTCGACCGTGCTGCCATCGGACACCGATGTCGCCACCAGGCTGACGCGCACCATTTCACTGAGGATTCCACTGATCTCGGCGGCGATGGACACGGTCACCGAACACCGCCTTGCCATCGCCATGGCCCAGGCCGGCGGCATCGGCGTGATCCACAAGAATATGAGCATCGAGGCGCAGGCCGCCGAGATCGCCCGCGTGAAGAAATATGAATCCGGCATGGTGGTGAACCCGCTGACCATCACGCCCGAGCGCACCCTTGGCGAGGCGCTGGAGCTGATGAAGACGCACCAGATCAGCGGCATCCCGGTGGTCGATGGCGAGGGCGCGGCGCCGCACCGGCTTGTCGGCATCCTGACCAACCGCGATGTCCGCTTCGCCAGCGACCTGAACCAGAAGGTCTGGGACCTGATGACCCGAGGTGATCACCGTCGGCGAAGGGGCGACGCAGGAAGACGCGAAGAAGCTTCTTCACGAGCACCGGATCGAGAAGCTGGTGGTTGTCGATGCCAAAACCCGCTGCATCGGCCTGATCACCGTCAAGGATATCGAAAAGGCCCGCAATCACCCGATGGCGGCAAAGGATGACGCTGGCAGGCTGCTTGTCGCCGCCGCCACAGGAGCCGGCGATGAAGGCCGGGCGCGGGCCGAAGCGCTGATCGAGGCTGGCGCGGATATTGTCGTTGTCGATACGGCGCATGGCCATTCCGAGGGTGTCCTCGGCGCTGTCAGCGCGATCCGCAAGATGGCCAACGAGACGCAGGTGATCGGCGGCAATGTCGCCACCGCCGACGGGGCGAAATCACTGATCGATGCCGGCGCCGACGCGGTCAAGGTCGGGATCGGGCCGGGGTCGATCTGCACCACCCGCATGGTCGCGGGCGTTGGCGTGCCGCAGCTGACCGCGATCATGGACGCGTCGGAGGTGTGTCATGCCCAGGGCGTGCCGGCGATCGCCGATGGCGGGATCAAATATTCCGGCGATCTTGCCAAGGCGCTTGCTGCCGGCGGCGACTGCGCGATGATCGGATCGCTTCTTGCCGGCACCGACGAGACGCCCGGCGAGGTCTATCTTCACCAGGGACGCTCCTACAAGGCCTATCGCGGCATGGGATCGACCGGCGCGATGGCGCGCGGTTCCGCCGACCGGTATTTCCAGGCCGAAGTCTCGCAGCCGCTGAAGCTGGTGCCAGAGGGCATCGAGGGGCAGGTCCCCTACAAGGGGCCTGCGGAAAATGTGCTTCATCAGCTGATGGGCGGGGTGCGCGCCGCGATGGGCTATACCGGCAATGCGACCATCGCCGATCTTCAGGCGAATGCCCGCTTTCTGAGGATTACGGGAGCCGGTCTGTCGGAGAGCCACGTCCATGACGTGACCATCACCCGTGAAGAACCGAATTATCGTCCGCGTGTCTGAGTTACCGGAGCATTTCCACGCATGACCCCCGCAGCCCGTATCGCCGCTGTGATCGAAATCCTTTCCGAGGCCCCGGCGGAGATGCCGGCAGGGGCTGTGCTGCGGCGTGGTCTGCAGGGCCGGCGCTATGCCGGGTCCGGCGACCGGCAGGCCATCAGCGCCCTGTTCTGGGCCGTGCAGCGGGCAATCTCGCGCCTGACCTGGCATCTTGACCGGGTGAATGCGGCGGTCAGCCAGCGTGCTCTGGTGCTGGCGGCGCTTTGTCTGGTCGAGGGTCGGTCCGGCGAGGATGTCAGCGCGCTGTTCGGCGCTGGCGACAAGCATGGGCCACCGCCGCTGAGCGATGACGAGATCGGGCTTCTCGCCGCGCTGGACGGGACGGTGATCGATGATGACGCCATGCCGCGCGCGGTGCGCTTCGAATGGCCCGAGGCCCTGATCGGGGACGCCGAAGCCGCGCTTGGCGCCGCGGCGGATGACGAGCTTGCCGCGATGCGCGGCGAGGCCGGGGCCGACATCCGGATCAACCCGCTGAAGATCAGGGATCGCCGCAAGCTTCGCGACAGGCTTGCCGGCAAGGGCATGACATGCCACCCGACAAAGCTGTCTCCGCTTGGCATCCGCATGACCAGGAGGATGCGGACCGAGGACACGCCGGAGTTCCGCGACGGGCTGTTCGAGATTCAGGATGAAGCCTCGCAGATCGCGGCGCTGCTCTGCGATGCCCGGCCTGGCATGCAGGTCGCCGATATCTGTGCGGGGGCCGCCGGAAAATCGCTGGTGATGGCGGCGATGATGGAAAATCGCGGGCGTATCGTCGCCCTTGACACCGACTCCGAGCGGCTGGAGCGCGGCGGCGCCCGAATCCGCCGCGCCGGCATCCACAATATCGAGCGGGTGGCCGTTCCCGGCGACTGGGGCGTCAAACGCTACCGCGCGAAATTCGACCGGGTGGTGATTGACGCGCCTTGTACCGGGTCCGGCACCTGGCGGCGGGCTGTCGATGCCCGCTGGCGGTGCGACGCGGCGGCGCTGGCGCGCGCGCATGAGGCGCAGGCGGCCCTTCTTGACCGGGGCCGGGCGATGGTCGCTCCTGGCGGGCGCATCATCTACATCACCTGTTCCCTGCTGCGAAGCGAGGGCGAGGCGCAGATCGAACGTCTTCTGGCCGAAGCGCCGGAGCTGGAAATCGCCGAGATTTCGGAAATCTGGCAGGATGTGATCGGCAATGATGGCTGCCCGCCAACCGATGGCGGCATGCTGCGGCTTCTTCCCGGGCGTGACGGCACCGACGGGTTCTTCATGGCGGTGCTGCAGTCGCGCCGACGCTGAGATGCGGAGTGGCAAGGGTAACGGAATGACTGACAGGGTGAAGGGTGTGGAAACAGCATGAATGATTCGGTTCTGATCATCGATTTTGGCTCGCAGGTCACACAGCTGATCGCCCGCCGCCTTCGCGAGGCCGGCGTCTATACCGAAATCCTGCCCTGTACCACCGACCCGGCGAACATCTCCGCCGCCGCGCCGCGCGGCATCATCCTGTCCGGCGGGCCGAATTCGGTGGCGATGGCGGACACGCCGCGCGCCCCGCAGCAGGTTTTCGATCTGAATGTGCCGGTGCTGGGGATCTGCTACGGGCAGCAGACGATGTGCCAGCAGCTTGGCGGTCGCGTCGAGCCCGGCACCAGCCGTGAATTCGGCCGCGCCACGCTTGACATCACCGAGCCATGCGACCTGTTTGACGGGCTGTGGCCGGCCGGCGAATCCCGCACCGTCTGGATGAGCCATGGCGACCATGTCGCCGCGCTGCCGCCGGGCTTCCGGGTTGTCGCCACATCCAGCGGCGCGCCCTTTGCCGCCGTCGCCGATGATGCGCGGCGCTATTACGGCGTGCAGTTCCACCCCGAAGTGGTCCATACCGAGGATGGCGCGGCGCTGCTGTCGCGTTTCGCGCTTGGTGTCTGCGGCTGTTCGGGAAGCTGGTCGATGACCGCCTACCGTGCCCGCGCCATCGAGGCGATCCGCGCGCAGGTGGGGGATGGCAAGGTCATCTGCGGCCTGTC
>JBMHCH010000022.1:0-5489 GCA_049890015.1 Puniceispirillaceae bacterium (SeqCode) | reverse complement strand
CATCTAAGCGGGAAGCCCCCCTCGAAACCAGGAATCGCTTGAGAACCGTGGAAGACCACCACGTTGATAGGCCAGGTGTGGAAGCGCAGTAATGTGTGAAGCTAACTGGTACTAATCGTTCGATTGGCTTGATCAGCCGTGCGCAAAGGCGAATGCCGCGCATTGGTGATCTTGCAAGCACCGTCAAATAAAACATGATCTTGGATGTCTTACCGCCGCATCGGCATGCTGTTCTGCAGCGTTGCCGGTAGCGTGCTTCATGCAGCTGGACGACCAGGTGGTTATGGCGCAGGTGTCCCACCCGATTCCATTCCGAACTCGGCCGTGAAAGCCTGCAGCGCCGATGGTACTTTGTCTTAAGGCACGGGAGAGTAGGTCGCTGCCTGGTCTTCCAGCTTCATGGAGCCACAGCGCGAAGCGGCGGTTTATCACTGACTTTGCAGACAGAACATCCCGGATGGTTTCCGTCCGGGTTTTTTCTTTCTTGGCGCGGGGTGGAGCAGCCCGGTAGCTCGTCAGGCTCATAACCTGAAGGTCGCAGGTTCAAATCCTGCCCCCGCAACCATGAAGACCCTACCAACACCGCTATCCTTCCGGATGGCGGTTTTTTGTTGGCTGGAGATTGTGCGCTGCATCCTGCCTTGCGGGTCAGGCAGCAAAAGCCTTGCGGCGGAGTTCGGCCGCCACCTCGCGGCCTTCGACCATCACGATGCATGGCCCGTCATCAATGGATTCAGACCCTTGTGGGGGCGAGACAAGGCAAAGACCAACGGCGCCCCCCTGCGCGGCGCAGACAGCGCCGCTGGTGACAAAGCCGATGATCTGTCCATCGCGCAACACCGGTTCGTTGTGATGCAGGACAGCTTGGGTATCGGCCAGCCTGACCGAGCGTAGATACGGCCCCTCCCGCCGGGCCTTGCGCGCAAGATAGGCATCCTGGCCAATGAATGGGGCCTGCTTGTCAGGCTTGCAGATGAAGTCGAGCCCCACCTGGTGCGGGGCCTCGGTATAGGACATGTCGGCGCCCCAATGGAGAAATCCTTTTTCGATGCGCAACGCGTTGAGTGCCTCGCCGCCGGCCAAGCAAAGGCCATACGGTCCGCCTGCTTCAAGAATGGTCTCGAGCACATGCTCGGCGAAATCGGGCGTGATGAAAATTTCCCATCCTGTCTCGCCGGTAAAGGACAGCCGCTGGGCAAAGACGGGCGCATGGCCGATATGGCCGTGGCGCAGGTGATAGGGCGGGAAGGACCCGTCCGAGATATCGTTATCCATGACGCTGCCCAAGAGAAGAGGAGAGGAGGGCCCGGCAACGGCCAATACGGCATAGGCCGTGGCGACATCCCTCAGCCTGACAGTCTCTCCTTCCCCTATATGGCGCTGCAGATGATCATGGTCCCTGCGGGTATGCGAGATCCCGCTCATCAGCATGAAGCTGTCATCGTCATGACGCGCCACCGTAACGTCGCTCTCGATCCCGCCCCGCTCATTCAGCATCAGGCTGTAGACCACCCCGCCCACGGGCATGGCCATGTCATTGGTGCAGACCCGCTGCAGGAATGCTTCCGCGTCACTCCCCTCGACCATGACCTTGCCAAGCATGGAATAGTCGAACAGCGCCACATTTTCGCGGGCGGCCCTTTGCTCGGCCTGCGCATATTCGAACCAGCTTGGACGATGGAATGAATGGTCGAATAAAGGCTCGACTCCCTCTGGGACGAAGAATGCAGGTCTTTCCCACCCCTGGAGTTCCCCATGAACCGCGCCCTTCGCCTTCAGCGCGTGGTGGAACGGTGTCCGACGAAGCCCCCGCGCACTCTCGCGCTGCCGGCCGGGCCAGTGCATGGCGTAAGTGAGGACCAGCGTTTCGGCGCAACGTTCACGAAGATAGGGGTCTCGCGCCTGAAAATCTTCGATCCGGGCCGGGTCCATTTCTGACAGATCCGTTGTCGGATGCCCGGCCATGATCCATTCGGCAAGAGCCTTGCCAGAGCCGGCGCCAGACTGAATGCCGGTGGAATTCACGCCGGCCAGAACGAAATAACCCTTGAGCGCGGGCGCTTCGCCAAGCGTAAAGCGCCCGTCATGGGAATAGCTTTCCGGACCGTTGAAAAAAGTCCGGATGCCGGCGCTTTTCAGGATCGGCACACGCTCCATGGCCATTTCAAGCACCTCCATCACATCATCTTCGATGAAGGGCAGGCTGTCGAATTCGAACGTCTCGGGGATGCCCTCCGCCGCCCATGCCTTGGCATGGAAATGGGCAAAGCCGAACAGAAGCTTGCCGGCATCTTCCTTCCAATAGGTGCCGTCGCAGTAGGACCGCAGAACGGGCAGATCAGCTGGCAGGTCCGGAACCGGCTCGGTAACGAGATAGTAGTGCTCGCAGGCATGAAGCGGCACCCCCACACCGTTGCGCTGGCCAAGTTCGCGCGCCCACATGCCGCCGCAGTTGACGACGACATCGGTCCTGATCACGCCCTTGCTGGTGCTCACACCTCTCACTTTGCCTGCGTCTGTCAAAACCTCCTCAACAAGCGTGTGTTCGAAAATGCGCGCGCCGTTCATGCGCGCCCCTTTCGCCAGCGCTTGGGTCAGATCGCTCGGATTGGCGGCACCATCTCCTGGCATGAAAATGCCGCCAAGCACCCCCTCGGCATTCATCAGAGGCCAGCGCTCGGCAATCTCGGCCGTCTCCATGAAAGAGGCCTCAACATCGAACAGGCTGGCGAAGTCGGCCTTGCGCCTGAGTTCGGCAAGGCGCTGGTCATTCAGCGCAATGGAAATGGACCCGTTTTGTCGAAATCCCGGGTTCTGGCCTGTCTCTGCTTCGATTTCCTGCAAAAGCTCCACACCATAGCTGGCAAAAGCGGTGGTGGCATGGCTGCCCTGCAGCTGGCCCACCAGCCCGGCGGCGTGCCAGGTCGTTCCGCTTGTCAGCTGCTTGCGCTCAAGCAGGATCACATCGCTCCAGCCGGCCTTGGCGAGATGATAGGCGACTGAACAGCCATGGATGCCACCGCCGATGATGACGGCCTGGGCGCGCGCGGGCAGGGTGTCGGGCATCAGTCGCCTCCGACTGCGGGCTTCGTATACGAAACGGGCGTCACTTGTCGGTGCCTTCCTGCTGCGCGAAGAAGGATGTGCCCTTGGGGACGGCCGGCAATGCCATTGCATAGGAGCTGCAGCGAACCGTGCCGGTGATTTCGCCCCTGACAAGCTCATGTGTGAACCGGCTTGGCAGGTGATTGGGGCTCAGCTCGATGGCGTCCTCGGCGCAATAGGTTGTGATGTAAAGCGTGCGTGGCCGGTCTGTCAGGTTGGGCGCCGAGCCGTGAAGGAGGTTCACATGCATCAGGCAGACGGACCCTGCCTTGCCAGTGCAGCTGGTGATCTTGCCGCGCTGCGGGTCGATGATGTCGTCGTCCACTGCGCCAGTGAACACGCCTCCGTGCCAGTGCGAATAGAGTGGCCCCTTGTGACTTCCCGGAATGACCTCAAGCGGTCCGTTTTCCGGTGTCACATCATCGATGAAAAGTAGGCATGTGATCATGTCGTCATTTGTCATCGGCTGAAAAAGAAAATCCTGATGCCATTTCACAGCCGTGCCGGACCCGGGAAGCTTGGAATTCACCTTGCCGTGATGGAAGCGGATATTGGGTCCGAGCAGTTCGGCGCAGTAATCCACCGTATGGGCGTTTCGCATCGTCTCTTCATAGACGTCCGAGACTTCTTCAGGTGACTGCACCCGCCGCAGAGCGGGCCGTTCGGCACTGTGGCCAGGCTGCAGATCAAAACGCGCCCGCCCGTCGAGCGTCTCGCCATAATCCTCGGTGTGGGACCGGCTTTCCTCGACCCAGTCCGAAAAGACCGATCTCAGCTGCTCAAGCCGGGTGTCTGATACCGCGCCCTCGACAACAAGGACTCCGTCCTGCCAGAACGTCTCCCTTTGCGCTTGTGACAGCAAACCCATAATAACCACCCCGCAGTAGCCATCGACTGTCCCTGGCCAGCCTCCAGAAAAACCTGTTCTCAATCATGGGGGACGTCAAGATTCATTTTCTTCAGGTTTCAACGGCCGCGCCCACCAGCCAGGCCGTCCGCTGTTTGTGTCAGGTGTTCTCACGAATGATCACACAGACCGCCATCCTCCCGGAAAGCGGTTCCTTTGGTCTTGGGGCAGGGTCTTGGCGACGACCGGCTCAACCATATTTGTCAGCCAGGTTGCGCACGAGCTGTGAAAGCGTCCGGCGGGCCACCTCCATGTCAGCCTCAGAGGCAAACTCTTCCGGAAGGTGGCTTGCGCCGTCGCGGCAACGCACGAAAAGCATAGCCATCGGACATAGTTCTGACATCGCCGAGGCGTCGTGAGTAGCGCCAGAAGGCAGGGACGGCACGTTGCCGTGGACGACAGCCTGTGTGGCGGCCTCAAGTTCCGCCAACAGCTTTCCGTCGCAGGGCTGCGCACCCTGCTCGTAAGTGAAATCGCTTGTTAGGTCCAGGCCGCGATTTTCCGCGATTTCGGCGCATGTCTTGAGGATGTTGACAGCAGCTTCGCGGCGAAATTCGTCAGCGGGAGACCGCACTTCCAGCGAAAATTCAACATTGCCGGGGATAACATTTACCGCGTTCGGGCCCACGGCGATCTGCCCCACCGTGGCGATAAGCCCTTCAGCGTCCCGAGCATGGCGTTCAGCTGCGACGATCATCTGTGCGGCACCGGCAAGGGCGTCGGCGCGAAGTGCCATTGGTACCGTGCCGGCATGACCAGGCTTGCCGCGCAATGTCAGCCGGTGACGCTCAATGCCACATATTGACGTCACAAGTCCGACAGGATGGTCACCAGCTTCAAGGACCGGCCCTTGTTCAATATGCGTTTCCACATAGCCGATGATGGCGCGGTTGCGTCTGTCGAGCTGGGGGATAGCATCAGGATCGAGGCCGAAGTCTGTCATTGCCTGCCGGATCGAGATGCCATTTTCGTCGCGAAGCTCGAGGCTTGACGGCTCGAAATTCCCGGCAAGGGCACGTGGCCCGATCAAGGCTGTGGGAAAACGGACCCCTTCCTCGTCGGCGAAGGCAAGGACCTCGACCGAAAAGGGAAGAGCTGCATCGCGCAATTCACGCAAGGCCAGTACCGGCAAGAGCACACCCATGATTCCATCGAACATGCCTCCGTTTCTGACGGAGTCCTGGTGCGATCCAAAAAGCAGTACCGGCGCGCCAGGCGGCCCCTCGCGCCTTCCGATCATCGTGCCGGCAGCATCAATCGTTACGGTTAGGCCGGCTTTTTCCATCCAGCCGCGAATGGTGTCGAGTGCGGCCCGATGCTCCTGCGTGAAGGGAAGCCGGCTGACCCCCTCTCCGGGCGCAGTATGGCGTGATATATCGGCCAGCAGGTCTGATATCCGCTCGGTCATATCTGGTCAGGCAGACTTTTTGCTTGCGCCAACCCCATGTGGCCGGTCGATTGTGGGCAAAACATCAAG
>JBMHCH010000021.1:0-3513 GCA_049890015.1 Puniceispirillaceae bacterium (SeqCode) | reverse complement strand
CTGCTGTCGGAGACCGTCGCGTTGGATCCGCAGGCCGCGGTGTTCGGCGTGCTGGTGTCACAGGCGCCGGTGATCGGCGTGTAGTAGATTGTATCGTTCTGGTCGGCGCCGGGGGTCGGGATCGCCGAGGCGTGTTTCAGAACCGTGGTCGTAACGCCGGCATTCAGCGCGATGGGCGTCTCGCCGAGGCTGACCGACCCGTTGACGTCGATCTCCTTGGCGATCATGTCGAGCCGCGCGAAGGTGCCCGACAGGCCGCCGCTCTGCACCAGAATGTCACCCTGTTCTGCCTTGATGATGTAATAGGTGCTGAACGGGTCCGCGCCAAGCTGCGCATTGGCGCCGGTGACCGATGTCGCCGTAGCGGAGCCCAGGATATCGCCCGTCGTCAGCAGCGCCGAGGAGGTGTTGACGAAGGAGCCGCCATTGACGGTGATCCCGTTCGGATTGGCGACGACGACATGCGCACGTGTGCCGGTGACCGTCAGCGGCCCCTCGAAGGTCGTCCGGAAGGCGGTTCCCGAGCTTGTCACCTCGTTGATGATGTTGCGGGCGTTCGCCGAACTGTTGTTCAGTTCGACGCCGTGGCTTGGCACATTGAAATGAGTGTAACGGTTATGGCTGGTACCGGTGGTGCCGGTCGGGGTCTCGATATCGACGACGATGGTCGTGCCGGCACCGCCGGGCTGGCTGACCTTGGACGGATCGGCATGCTCGACGACACCGGCAACGTTCGCTGCAAACGCAGGCGATGCAAGCATATGAACGGCCAGGAGCGGGGCCGCGAGAAGGCTGCCGAGACGCATGCTGAAGCTGATATGGTTCATCTTCATCCCCTCACAGCTCGGCGATCGAATACAGGAATTTGACATAGGTCTCGACCCGGTTGTTCTTGACGCCGCGCTTGCGATAGAGCGGTGCGCCGGCACCGATCTCGCCCGAGAACCCGCCGAAATTCATCCGCATGCCGCCACCGCCGCCGGCGACGACATTGGTCGACCCGCTGGCAAGATCGCGCACGGCACCGAAATCGAGGCCGCCATAGACCTGCATGCCGGCGGCGTAGGGTTCGAAACCCTTTGGCATGAAATGCTCGGCGACAGGCAGGATCACATCTGTCTGGGCGTAGAAGCCGCTGTCGCCGGAAATGGCGTTGCCCTTGAAACCGCGCACCGACTTCTGTCCGCCGGCTGAAATCTGCTCCGAGCTGTAGAGCGGATGCGGAGCAAGCTGGCCGGCATAGGTTGTCTGGACGGTCATGCCCGGGAACTGGGTGAAGGTGACACTTCCGTCAGCCTGGATCTTGCGGAACTGCGCGCGCGGCGCCGTCTTGTCGAGCCCGTTGTCGCGGGTCGCGTTCAGCAGCTTGGTGCCTGCTGCAAGATACAGGTTGGAGCTGAGCGAGATGCCGTTGTCCAGCCTGCCGCTGTATTTCAGGCCGGCCCGTGCGGTGGTCAGCCGCTGCGGTGTCAGCACCAGATCGTTGATCGTCCGGCGGGTGCTTTTCTTGGCGAGCGAGAACTCGGCTTTCACATCGCCTGTTTCCGTCTTGAACAGGGCGCGGGTCACTTTCAGCTCGCGGCTGTCGGTGCGGCCGAAAATCTGGGTGAAGGCGTCGACGTCGCTCAGATAGTCGGAATAGCTGCTCGATGCCTCGACCGTGTAGCGGCCGACAGGCATGGTGAAGGACCCGGCAAGCGCGTTGGTATCGGCCGACCCGATATGGCTCAGTGATACCGTCTCGTTCAGCGACAGCAGATTGTCGGCATCGACGCCAAGCGTGGATTTTGTGGTTCCGGTGCTGCGTGAGCCGGAATTGTCGAGACCCGCCTTGTAACGCACCGGGCGCCTGACGATGGTTTCGTCGATCTGCACGATGGTCTGGCCGGCCTCTGTTCCCGGCACCAGGTTCAGGGTTGCCTGAACGCTTTGCGGCCGGTTCAGCTGCGCCAGCCCCTGGTCGATCTCGTTGATGTTCAGAATGTCGCCGGGCTGTGCCGCGAACGCCATCCGGATCCGCCGCTTGTCCTGGGCAGAATCCTCATTCAGGCGAATGTCCTCGATGGTTCCTTCGACGACGGTGAAAGCGAGTGTGCCGCTGCTGAGGTCCTGCGGCGTGATATAGGCGCGGGTGGTCACAAAGCCGGCGTCGAGGAAATAGCCGTTCAACCTCTCAAGCGCGCTTCCGATCAGGTCCGGTGTGATGCAGGCGCCGATGTCGCCGGCAAACATGGCATCGCTCATCACCGGGTCGATCAGCGTCGAATCTGTCAGGCCGACAGTCATCAGCTCGAAGCAGGCTTTCTCCGTTCCGGTTTCCGCGACCTCGACCGTCGTTTCGCCTTCGTCCTCGGCAAGTTCGACCGGCGCCGGCGTGACGGCAGTCGGCGCGGGCTCCTGCGGCGTGGTGATGGCATCAAGGGTCAGTTCCTGCGCCGCGCTGGCGCCGCCATCGAGCGGTATGGCCGGCTTGATCGGCGCTTCGGCATCCTCGAGCGTGAGCGTGCCGGCACCGCTGGCTGTTTCCGTCGGCGGCACGCGGACCGGGCTGGACACGGGAAGTGTCATGGGGAGCCGGGATTCGGCCGTTTCCGCAGCCGGAGCTGTTTCTGCCGGCGCGGTTTCTATGGGCGCCGTTTCTATGGGCGCCGTTTCCACAGCTTCTGCTTCGACCGGTGTGGGCGCATCATCCTGAGTCGCAGGGGCGGCCTGTTGTGTGGCTTCGGGTGCCGGCTCGGGATCAGCTTCCGGCGAGGCCTTGCCGGCCGGCTGTTCCCCGCCGCCATCCATAAAGCCGTCCTCGATAATCGCGGATGGCACGTCCAGATCATCAGGATCGCCGCCCGCAAGCTGCAGGTAATTGGTCTTCACGTCATCCGCGAGTTGGCGGCCCTTGATTGCGTAAAGTTTGCCGACGCTGTCCACGGCCGCCCAGAATCCGGTCGATGCGGGCTCGTCACCCGTGGCCGCCAGAACGCCTGATGCGCCCGGCAGTGCCAGCATGGCCACGAAGCCCAGGCAGCATGCCCGAACTCTTTTTTGGAAGGCGGCTTTCAACGCGTGGCCCTAGCGAATCAGGCCATGCTTGACGGCACAACGGTTGAAATAACAACCAATGTGGCAAAAAAACGCAGGCATGAAAATCATCACTCTTCGGCATACTTGGTTGCCGATAGTCCGAGCACCATTTCATGGCAATGCGGTCGGCATTCAGTTGGTATAGGTATATTAGTGATTGTTAATGTTTCTACCCAAATTGTTACTGCCCAATCCAGCCAAAATTTGACTCCATTTTTTCTGATTTTACGCCACTTGTCGGAAGTTGTTTCCTGTCAGACGAAAAAGGCGGCGATCATAAGACCGCCGCCCACATGGTTCCAGGTGTTCAGGGGTGCCGTCAGGCCGCCTTGATCAGCTTTCCAGGCTTACCGTTGATGCTGATCTGCTTGGGCTTGTCGGCCTCTGGAATCTCGCGCTGCAGGAAGATGGTCAGAATGCCATCGACGAACTGCG
>JBMHCH010000020.1:0-3100 GCA_049890015.1 Puniceispirillaceae bacterium (SeqCode) | reverse complement strand
TATGACCGTCTCTGGGACGAGATGGGCATGAATGTAAAGGGCTTCATGCTGCAGCCGGTCGGCCCCGAGGCCCTTGGCTGGTTCAAAGAGCCGATCAACTCGATGGAAGACTTCCGCAAGTACCGCTTCCGCACGCCTCCGGGCCTGCCGGGCCAGACCTACAAGGACATCGGTGTCGCATCGGTTGCCATGGGTGGCGGCGACATCCTGCCGGCTCTGGAAAAGGGCACGATCGACGCGGCCGAATGGTGCTGCCCGAAGCCTGACATGGATTTCGGCTTCCACAAGGTGCTGAAGCACTACTACCTTCAGGGCCTGCACCAGGTCGTGGTTAACGCCGACATGTATCTGAACAAGGACGTCTACAACTCGCTGACGGACCATCAGAAGAAGGCCTTCGAGGTTGCCGCGAACGCATCTCTCATCAAGGGCATGTCCGCGCGTATCTATGACAACGGCCAGGCGCTCCACGAGCTGACCACCAAGCATGGCGTGATCCTTCAGGACACTCCGGCAGACTACTTCCCGGCATACATGAATGCCGCGAACGCGCTGCTCGAGAAGAACTCCGCAGAAAACGAGTTCTTTGCCGAGGTTTGGCAGTCGCAGAAGGATTTCGCACGTATCGCGGTTCCGTTCTGGTCGGGTGCACAGAGCTCGAACGCTCAGCTTGGCATGGCATATGCCAACAGCCTGAAGTAAATTATCATGGCGTGAACCGCGGCTTGCTGCGGTTCACGTCCTTTTTGGTCACTTTTACAACCATCCAGAACCGGCAGCGCGGCGGGGGCATCCCATGGCACAGGAACCAGAGATCGAAAAGCTCGAGATTGCAGACGAGCTGATCGCCGAACGTCGCAGCGGCAAGGTCGGCGACACGCCCGAGGACATGCATCCCCTGATGCGTCTGATCGTCGGCAATATCGACATTCTGAACAACTGGGTCGGCAAGCTGACCTGCCTGATGCTTGTTCCGGTTATCTTCGCGATGATCTACGAGGTCGTCGCGCGGAAGGTCTTTATCGCGCCGACCGACTGGGCCTACGACACAAGCCGGATGTTCTCCGGCGCGATGTTCATGCTGGGCGCCGGTTATGCGCTGATGCGCGGGGTCCATATCCGCGCCGATTTCCTGTTCCGCAACTGGTCGCCCCGGACCCAGGCGCTGGTTGATGGCGCGCTCTACCTTCTCTTCTATTTCCCGGCGATGCTGTTCTTCTTCTGGGTCTCGACGGAATACACCATCAAGGCATGGGTGACGTGGGAACGATCCATGGATACGGCGCTGATGGCGCCGCTCGCGCCGGCCCGAACGGCGATGCCTGTCGGTGCCCTGCTTCTGCTGCTTCAGGGCGTGGCGGAATTCCTGCGCGCCTATCACCAGCTTGGTGCCGGATCCATCCAGAAATGGGTGCTTCGCCTGCTTCCCGTCTATGTGGTCGTGCTCGGGATGATCTTCTGCAACAGCCTGTTCCCGGGGTTTTTCAACTTTGAAATGATCTTCGGCGAGTCGTTCGACGGCGGCATCAAGGGCGCCGGCGGCGTGTCGCCGCCGATGATCGGCGTCATCATGATCGCGGTGATGCTGTTCTCGATTTTCGTCGGCTTCCCGATTTCCTTCACGCTGATTTTCCTGTCCTTCGCCTTCGGGGCGTGGGGCTTCGGCGGCAAGATGGTGTTCTATCTCCAGACGTTGCAGTTCAACAATGTGATGCTCGAGCAGACGCTGGCCGCAGTGCCGCTGTTCGTATTCATGGGCATCATGATGGAGCAGGCCGGCCTGATGGAACGCCTGTTCACTTCGGTGCAGCTGATGCTCTCGCGCACCCGCGGCGCGCTTTACCTCGCGGTGCTGTTCGTATCGACCATCTTCGCCGCGGCCACCGGCATCGTCGGCGCCTCGGTGACGATCCTCGGCATCATGGCGGCGAAAACGATGAACCGGTCCGGCTACGACGTAAGGCTGGCAGCCGGAACAATCACCGCCGGCGGCACGCTCGGCATCCTGATACCGCCCTCGATCATGCTCGTCGTGATGGGGCCGGTGCTGCAGATTCCGGTGACCGACCTGTTCGCTGCGGCGATTATTCCCGGCATCCTGCTCGCCGGCATGTATGCCGCCTACGCGCTGATCCGGTGCTGGCTGAACCCGTCGCTCGGCCCGACCCTGCGCGAGGAAGACCAGCCCTTGACCTCGGACCATTACTGGCTCGAGGCCATTCTGGTGATCGGTTCGATCGTGACCTTCTTCACATTGATCGTGATGGCGTTCTCCGGATCGCTTGCCGGGTATTTTCCGTTCTCGTCGCTGGTCATTCCGCTGGCCTGGATGGCGGTCATGTTCTTTGGATCGCGCTGGGTTCGTGACAACAAGCCGTCGGGATTCTTTTTCTCCGACCTCTGGTACGAATTTTTCATGGGGCTGGTTCCGCCCTCGGCGCTGGTCGCCTTCGCGCTAGGCTCGATCCTGTTCGGCTGGGCCACCCCGACCGAGGGTGCCGGTTGCGGGGCGTTCGGCGCGCTGCTGCTGACCATTGCCTATCGCAAGCTGTCGGCGAAGATGTTCTATGACGCGCTGATCAAGACCCTCGAGATCACCGTCCTGATCCTGTTCCTCGTCGCCGCGTCCAACTTCTTCGGCGCCGTGTTCTCGCGCCTTGGAACGCCGATGCTGCTGACCGAATTCCTGCTGTCGTGGGATATCTCGGTCACCTGGGTCCTGCTGATCATCATGGCGCTGATCTTCCTGCTCGGCTGGCCGCTGGAGTGGGTGCCGATCGTGCTGATCATCGTGCCGATCCTGATCCCGGTCCTGATCAAGCTCGACGTCAACCTTGTCTGGTTCGGCATCCTTGTCGCGGTCAACCTGCAGACGGCATGGCTCAGCCCGCCGGTGGCGCTATCCGCCTACTTCCTGACAGGGGTGGTGCCCGAATGGGATTTGAAGGATATGTATCTTGGCATGATGCAGTTCATGGTCATTCAGGTAATCGGCCTGGTCCTGATCTTCGTCTTCCCGCAAATTGCCCTGTGGCTTCCAACTTTGATTTACGGAGAATAAATCCGACATGGCCGTGACCTATCTGAAACGCGCTGACAA
>JBMHCH010000019.1:0-34903 GCA_049890015.1 Puniceispirillaceae bacterium (SeqCode) | reverse complement strand
TGTGCCATACCCGGTCGCGCTGATTGGCGCGATGATCCTCACGGCGCTTCTCGGGATGGCGGTTGAACGGGTTTTCTATCGACGGCTGACGCGCGCTGGCGGTGGCTACACAGTCGCCGGCATGGGCATGATCATCTGCGGTTTCGGCATGTCGGTCGCACTGGTCAACACGGCCTATTTCTTCTTTGGCGCAGAGGCCGAGCCTTTCCGTGCCAATCTGGACTATATCCCAAGACTGAGTTTTCCTGGTGATGTGCAGGTGCCTGAAAGCTATGTGCTGACAGCGATTATTTCGTTGTTGCTGATGGCTGGACTTCATTATTTTCTGCGGCACACCAAGACAGGTTTGGCGGTTCGCGCCGTCGCCCATAACAAGGACATCGCCTATCTGATGGGTGTCAACGTGCCGCTGATGATCTCGCTGATTTTCGGCCTCGCCTGCGGCCTCGCCGCCGCTGCCGGCGTATTGATTGGCCCGATGCAGTCGGTGCAGGTGGAAATGGGCTATCTGATGTTGATGAAGGCGTTTGCTGCGGCGGTCGTTGGCGGCTTCGGATCACTTCCGGGCGCCATTGTCGGTGGAATCATGGTCGGCATCTTCGAAAATCTGGGTGCCGCTTACATTTCGCCCAGCCATAAGGACATTTACGCATTTTTGCTGTTGATCCTGGTCCTGATGTTCAAGCCATCAGGCCTGTTCGGGGTCGAGGCAAAGGTGAAGGCATAGTGAGTAGAATCACTATGAATAAGGGCAAAGCCCGAAACCAAGTGGAGGAAAACATGCGAATACTGAACAAAATGCTTGCCGGTGTCATGGCCGCAGGTGTCGGTCTTGCCGCCACTGCTGCTTTCGCTGGCGATATTCGTGTCGGCATCACGATGCGGATGGTCAGTGAAAACGGCCAGGCCTATGGCCAGATGGTGATGGACGAGATCAAGGCAATCAATGATGCAGGTGGCATCAATGGCAATATGATCGAAGCCACTCTGATGAATGATGAATGCAAGTCCGACAAGGGCGTTGCAAACGCGAACAAGCTGATCTTCCAGGAGAAGATCCATCTGCTGATCGGCTCGACATGTTCTTCTGTGTCGCTGCCGATCGTTGACGTGACAGCGAAGGCCGGCGTGCCGCAGATGATCCCGCATTCCACCAACGGCAAGATCACCCAGAAGGGCAGTGAATGGGTCTTCCGTATTCCGGTATCTGGCCGCTATTACGGTGGTGTTGCCGCAAAATATGTTGGCGAGAATATCGGCAAGAAGATTGCCTACATCTGTGCTGCCGACGCGGCCTCCGTCAATGACTGCGCTGCCATGCAGGGTCAGATGAAGAAGCAGTTTGGTGCCGAGCCGGCCTATATTGCCGATGTGCAGGAAAAGGAAGTCGATTTCCGTTCGCACATGCAGAAGATCAAGAACCTGAATGTAGATGGCATCATGGTGGCTGCTCTGGCAGAAACCATGGCACGCGCACTTGTCCAGTCCTATGAGGCAGGCATTGGCGGGGATGTCCGTCGCATCGGCTCATCTTCGGCTTCCAACGCGCCGGTGCCGAAAATTGCCGGCGATGCGGTAAAGGGTGTGTTCTTCACAGCTGCCTATTCGGCCGCTGACCAGCGTCCGATTGCCAAGCTGTTCAACTCTATGACCCGTGCGCGTTATGACATTCACGCTCCGGACCATGATTTCTCGCAGGCCTATGACCTTGTTCGGATCATGGAAATTGCGTTGAAAGACGCTGATCTGAGCCTGACAGACAGTGCGCTGGCTGCCGATCGGACAGCCATCCGCGATGCGATTGCCAATGTCAAAGGGTATCAGGGTCTGGCGTCCGGGCCGATCAGCTTCTGCGCGGCACCGACCCCGCAGTGCCGCGACGGCAACCGGACTGCCGTTCTTATCGGTTACACCAAGGGTGGTGAAAACTTCGAAACCGAAGTGCTTGCCCGTGTGACCATGGATGAGAATTTCGGTCTCGAATAGGCGTAACAAAACAGATGGTCGGGGGGTAACCCCGACCATCATTCTTTTGATCTGATAATCCGATTTTCATCTTCAGACGGATCCGGGGGAATGGCTTGAAATGGTATTTCTATCACGTATTGCTGACCTGATAGATGCGCTTGCACAACGTCACAGAATGTTGCCGTGGCTGATTGTATATGCGCTGCTGCTGCCTCTGCCGTTCATCTTGTCGACTTTCTTCAATGACTATTTGATTGACCTGGCAAACCGCGCCTGTCTGTTCATCATGCTGGCGGTCGGACTGAACATTGTGAAAGGGTTTTGTGGCCAGGTAACGGTTGGCCACATAGGTCTTTACGCCATCGGGGCGGTGACCTCGGCAGTGCTGTCACTTGAACCCGGCGGGTTTGGCGGCGCACTCGGATTTGGTCTGCCGGTCTGGGTGTCGATCCCGATCGCGGTGCTGGTCACCGCTTTCGCCGGTCTCATTGTCGGACTGCCGTCGGTGCGGCTTGAGGGTGCATATCTCGCACTTGCGACGCTTGGGCTTGGTGAATCCGTCCGCATTTTCATTGCTGTGACACCGGCACTCGGGTCCAGCACCGGCCTGATGATGATCCCGGCACCAAGCATTGGCGGCTTCGTCTTCGACAGTTTCACAAGCTATTACTATCTGGTGATGACGGCAGCTGTGGTCGGGATCTACTTTTCTTTTGCGATTCTCCGCTCGGCCACCGGACGCGCCTTCCAGGCCATTCGCGAGGACACCATTGCCGCCTCGGTGAACGGCATCAATGTGGTGAAATACAAGCTTTTGGCCTTTGTCCTCAGCGCGGTCTATGCCGGCCTGGCAGGCGCGTTGTTCGCGCATATGCCGCCAGGGTATCTCCATCATAACAACTTTACCGTCATCGAGATGGTAACCCTGCTGCTGATGGTGGTTCTCGGTGGTATCGGCAATGTCTGGGGCGGGGTTATCGGTGCCATTGTTGTGACCATCGCCTATGACCAGACCAAGGATCTGGTGGTCTATTTCATGGACCGCCCGATTGTGATCCAGCCGCTTGTCTTCGGCCTGTCAATGGTTCTGCTGGTGCTGTTCATGCCTCGTGGAATTGGTGGCTGGTTCGAGGGCGTGCAGCGGAATCGCAGATTTATCAAGAGAAGCGAGGAGAAGTTGGGTGGCGCTGCTAGAAACTCGTAACCTGAGCAAGAGCTTTGGCGGCTTGCAGGCGATCGACAAGGTCAGCCTGAAGGTTGAGCCGAACACGATCCACGGGCTGATTGGGCCAAACGGATCCGGCAAATCGACCTTCTTCAATCTTCTTACCGGGGTGTATCAGCCTGACGAGGGAAGCTATATCAGCTTTGACGGTGTCGATGTCACCAGCAGCCCGGCTCATGAGATCGCCGGACTGGGACTTGCCAGAACCTTTCAGTTGCTGCGCCTCTACGGCGAGTTGAGCGTCCTCGACAATGTCATGGTCGGCTACCACCCGCACACCCGGTACGGGCCGCTTGCGCCGCTTTTCAATGGCGCCGAGGTGCGCCGCCAGGATGCGGCTGTCCGTGAGGAAATGCAGGAGCTCCTCGAGTTCATCGGTCTGGCCGATCATGCCGAGATTCCAGCGGCCGAGTTGTCAGGTGGACAGCGCCGTCTGCTGGCGCTGGGCCGGGCCATCGCCATGCGCCCCAAGATGCTGCTTCTCGACGAGCCCGGCGCAGGCCTGTCGCCGGTCAATGTCGAGAATTTGATGGCCACCATCATGACACTAAAAGAGCGATATAATCTGACAATCATCGTGGTCGAGCACATCCTGAAGGTCGTCATGTCGACCTGCGATATAATCAGTGTGCTTGATCATGGACAGAAGATTTCCGAAGGCACCCCTGAGCATGTGAAGAACGACCCAGCAGTGGTTGAAGCCTATCTAGGTCGCGAGATGGCTGACGACGAGATCCGGGCGGCGATGGATGCGTGACGGCGGGGTATGTAGATAGATGCAGGGCAATGCCGCCGGGATCAGATGGGAAACGCAAGACCGAACGTTGATCCTGACCATTGATCGGCAGCATCGCCGCAACGCACTCGACCCTGAAGCCCATCACCAACTTGCCAGCCTTTTTGACAGATTTGCTGACAGCGATGCGCATCTTGTCGCCATCATCACAGGCGCGGGCGACCGAGCATTCTGCTCCGGATCGGACCTTTCGGTGGAGGCCAGCCTTGACCGCGCCAATCTCCCGCCAACAGGCTTCGCCGGTCTTACAGAACGCTTTGACCTAATCAAACCGGTTATCGCAGCTGTGAACGGAGACGCCATCGGTGGCGGGATGGAGATCGTCCTGGCCTGTGACCTGTGCGTGGCCGTGCCGACGGCACGATTCTCGTTGCCGGAGCCACGCGTTGGACTGGCGGCAAGTGGAGGATTGCATCGTCTGGCAAGGCAGATGCCGCTCAAACAGGCGATGGAACTTGCCCTGACAGGGCGCATGTTTGCCGCTGATGAACTTGTCGGCATGGGTGTTGTAAACCAGCTTTCACCATCTCTGACTAACGGCGCCGATGTTCTGGCAACGGCTTTGGAAACCGCCACGCTGATCTGTGAGAACGCGCCACTGGCGGTACGTGCAACGAAGCAGATGATGATGCGTGGACTCGACCTGCCGGATCTCAAGGCCGCCTATGCGGCGCGGTATTCGGCGTTCGAGACGATGCTGGCAAGTGAAGATGCAAGGGAAGGAAGGAAGGCCTTTCTGCAGAAACGAAACCCGGAATGGCGTGGACGGTAGCCGGTATGAGCGACTCTCCCAGCAAACTCAGAACCTGTATCGCGACAGTTTCGATCGCCGGTGACTTTCGCGAGAAGCTGGCGGCGATTTCGCGGGCCGGTTACACCGGAATCGAGATTTTCGAGCAGGATTTCACCGCCTATGAAGGCGCGGCCGTGGATGTCGGATGGCTGATCGAGGATTACGGCCTGGAAATCATGCTGTTCCAGCCCTTTCGTGATTTCGAGGGATTGCCGGAGCCCTACAGGTCACGCGCCTTTGACCGGGCAGAGCGGAAATTCGACCTCATGAACAGCATGGGAGCCGATCTGGTTCTTATCTGCTCCAACCTGTCGGCGCATGCGTTCGGAGGCATCGACCGGGCTGCAGATGATCTTGCGGAGCTTGGTGAAAGGGCGAAGGCCCGCGGAATACGGATTGGCTTCGAGGCGCTGGCCTGGGGCCGTCATATCAATGATCATCGCGACGCCTGGGAAGTGGTCAGACGCGCGGATCACAGTCATGTCGGACTGATCCTTGACAGTTTTCACACGCTCAGTCGCAAGATCGATCCGGATACGATCCGTGCCATTCCCGGCGACAAGATTTTCTTTGTCCAGCTGGCAGACGCCCCTCTGATCGACATGGACCTTTTCCATTGGTCACGCCATTTCCGCAACATGCCAGGTGAGGGTGATCTTCCAGTTGTGGAATTCATGCGTGCGGTGAGTTCCACTGGATACACCGGGCCGCTGTCGCTGGAAGTGTTCAACGACCAGTTCCGAGGAGGCAGCCCGGCGACAATCGCGCGCGACGGGCATCGCTCACTTCTTGCCCTTATGGATGATGTCCGGCGCAGCGAGCTCGACATGCGCCTGCCAGCTCCCAAGCTGCCAGCCCGCGGCAACTGTCTTGGTATCGAGTTTGTCGAATTCACAACAAGCGAAGCCGAAGCATCCGATCTGGCGGCGTTTCTGTCCATGATGGGTTTCGTTCATGTCGGCAATCATGTTTCGAAGCGGGTCGCGCACTGGCGTCAGAACAGAATCAATATCCTGATCAATACAGAGGAATCAGGACCGGCCCATTCCGCCTACGAGGTGCACGGGACGTCTGTCTGTGACATCGCCCTCAGGGTTGACGATGCAACTTCGGTGATTGAGCGCGCCAGAAGTCTTGGCGCGGAGGTCATGGAGACGGACGAGGGCAAGGATGAATTGAAAATTCCAGCGATCCGGGGCGTGGGCGGCGGAATACTCCGGTTTATTGATGGGGCCAGCGGCCTTGCAAACTGGCAGGAGGTCGACTTCAGGCCGGTCGAGACCCACGCGCCTGCGACCGGGGTCGGCCTTGAGACAATCGATCATCTCGCGCAGACGATGAAGTATGAGGAAATGCTGACATGGACGCTTTTCTACACCTCGATTCTCGAGGTGGAAAAGGTTTCGATGGTCGATGTTGTCGATCCCGGTGGCCTTGTCAGAAGCCGGGCCATTCAGAACCCAGCCGGCGACCTGAGGGTCACACTGAACGGCGCTGAGAACCAGAACACACTTGCCGGGCAGTTCATCGACCGCACCTTCGGTGCCACGGTGCAGCATCTGGCCTTTTCCTGTCAGGACATCTTCGCCACTGCCGAGGCGCTTGCGGCGCGAGGGTTTGAGGCGTTGGCAGTTTCGCCGAACTATTACGAGGATCTTGGCGCACGGTTCGGTCTTGAAGATGCGTCCCTCGCGCGGCTTCGTGACGCGCGTATCCTCTATGACGAAGATACGAATGGCCGCTATTTCCAGCTTTACAGCCTGCAACGCAGCAGCGAGGTGTTCTTCGAGATCGTGCAGCGGGAAGGTGGCTATGACGGATATGGTGCCGCCAACGCCCCCTTCCGTGTCAGCGCACAGAAGCGTAACCTCTGATGCCAGGCCCAGCCGGGGCCAGGTCAGCCATATAGGCTCTTGAAGCTTTCGATATTCATCCGGAAGCCGGCCTCGAAATCGCCATTGCCGGGATGGTAGACAGATTCAAAGCTGATCACCCCGTCATAGCCGTCGGCGCGAAGCGCGGCCGCCATCGGGCCGAACTGGTCGGCAAGCTGGCCTTCGCCCATGGGGCGCACCTCGAGGGTGGCGCGCGGCGTATCGACCTTCACATCCTTGATGTGGATATGGCCGAGATAGCCGTCCTTCACCTCGTCATAGCCGTCGGGAAAGGCTGTCTCATGGCACCAGCAGTTGTTCGCCGGGTCCCACAGAACCTTCAGCACATCCTTGCCGTCCAGATCATCGATCAGCTTGCGTCCGGTATAGTTGGAATTGACCATGGTGCCGTTGCCGGTCTCCACGACAAGTGTGACGCCGGCATCGCGCGCCACATCGAGCGCCGGGGCAATGAGCGGCAGCATGGCGTCCCAGGCGCCTTTGGCGACATTCCACTTCTCGGCGCCGTTCAGGCCGAACAGGATCTGTTCCTTCTTCGGCGTCATGATCCGCACCAGCGGCGAGCCGACGACATGCGCCATCTCGATGACCCGCTTAAGCGCGTCCATATGTTTCGTGTGAAGCTCGTCACCCGGTTTGTTGGCGACAGTGGTGCCGGCGAAGATATGCCGGCTGAGACAGGAGACAGGCTTGCCGCGATCGCGAAGCAGCAGATCGATCTCGCGGATCTCACCGGCATTGTGATCGCCGACCTCCTTCTCGCCGACAAATTGCAGCTCGGCATAGTCCAGCCCGAATTCATCCATCACATCGACGGTATGCGCCAGGTCACGGCTGATACCGTCACAAATCACACCAAGTTTCATCATAATCCTCCCTTACCGGTGCAGCTCGGCACCGACGATCTCTTCCATGATTCGCGTGCAGTTCCAGTTGTCGCCATGCGGATATCTGGTCTTCCCCTGATGGAAGATCTGCATCGCCGTCGCCGCGGTGAACAGCGGCACGCCAAGCTCCTCGGCCATGTCGAGCGAGATGGTCAGATCCTTGTGCATGGTGCCGATGCCGGACCCTGTGCCCTCGAACTTGCGGTCGATGATGTTTTCCAGCGCCGTCTTTGTGATGCCGCAGCCGGCGCCCGAGGTGGAAACCACGTCATAGACGACCTGGCCCGAAACGCCGGCCTTCGCGGCCAGCGCCGCCGCCTCGAAGGTGGCGCTGAAGATCGAGCCGATGATCGATTGCAGGCAGGATTTCATCACCTGGCCGTCGCCGGCGGCCATGCCGACATGATGGATGGTTCCGGAAACAGCCTCCATGACCGGCCGCGCCGCCGCCATCAGCTCATCAGGGGCCGCTGCCATCATCGTCAATGTGCCGCCCTGCGCTCCCGGGAAACCGCCCGACACGGGACTGTCCACAAGGCGAAGCCCGCTGCCTTCAAGCCCGGCGCCGATCTCGCGCGCCTCGGACGGCTTTATGGTGGCGGTCAAAATGATGATTCCCCCCTTGGACATGGTCGATGACAGGCCGGCATCTTCCGCCCCGTCGCCAAAAATGACCGATTTCGCCTGGTCGCCATTCATCACCATGACGAAGACGGCGTCAGCATGGCTGCCGACCTCGCTGGCGCCGGCACAGGTCACACCGCCCATCGCGGCGAACTCCGACATGCGTTTGTCACTCAGATCGAACCCGCTGGTTTCGAATCCGTTCGCGATCAGGTTCCTTGCAAGGCCGGAACCCATATCGCCAAGGCCAATCACTCCTGCTTTCATCTCTTCTCCTCCTTGCTGCGGGGGCCATGAACCGGCGCGTCACCACAGGATGCTTGTTTGGTCATCAGCAAATCGAGGGATTTCAAACGTCGGATGGCGACGTCGGGCGGGTCCAGTAGACACCCCCTGCCCGTTGCACGGACCCGGTCCTGCCGGATCCGTGTCTTCACTTCGATTCTTGACCCAAGCTCATGGTAAATTCAAGCTGAATGCAGAAGATCCGACAAGGGAACGCAGATGTCTGGAAGGAGACGGCTAGCCCGCCCCGCGCGGGATGATCGCCCCCGGCGCGGCAACCACCCGCGCCGCCAGGTCATGTCCGGCACGAAGCCGCTCTGGCTCATCCTCGCCGGCAATGAAGGCGGCAAGATAGCCGCCATTGAAACTGTCTCCCGCCGCTGTGGTGTCGACAACCGTCGCCGCGGCCGGAAAATCGGGGTGCGCGCCAGCATCCAGCTGCGGCGAGACCGGCCCGCGCACGCCGCGCTTGATGGCAATGCCGCGCCAGCTGTGCGCGGCGAACCGCGCTATCACCGAAGCTTCGCTTGCATCTCCGTGAAGCGCCATCTCGTCATCAATGGAGGGAAGCGCGATGTCGGAGATCTTCCAGATGGCGTTCATCGAGTCGCGGGCTGTCGCCGCATTTTCCCACAGCTTCGGGCGGTAGTTGGAATCAAAGGCGATGAGCGTTCCCTCCTCGCGCCGGCGCGCCAGCAAATCCGCAAGCCGCTCACGTGCCGCCGGTGTCAGGATGGCAAGGGTGATCCCGGACAGGTAGATGATCCCGGCGGCCGGCATGAACAACGCCGTCTCCTCGACGGTGAACAGCCGGCGCGCGGCCGACTCAGCCCGCCAGTAGTGAAAGCTCCTCTCGCCATGCGCGTCTGTCGAGACAGAATAGATTCCAATGTTGCGCGACGGATCGCGCGCCACATGGGTAACCTCGATGCCTTCGCCGCGCGCCGCGTCCATCCAGGCCTCTGACAGCGGCTCGTTGCCGATGCGGGTCATGTAGGCGACATTGCCTGACACGCCGAGCGACCGGGTGGCGTAGACGGCCGTATTGTAGGTGTCGCCGGCAAATCCGACAGCAAAGCCCCGGCCCTCCGCGAGCCCCTCGCCAGTCCTGATCTCAGCCCTGGTCTCAGCCCTGATCTCGGCCATCACCTCGCCAATGGCCAGAAGGCTCAGCGGCGCGTTCATGTGGCCGCTCCGGTCACGTCGGGCGGCAGCGGGGCCTGCGGCCCCGCATCGAGGCGCCAGACAAAACCGCTGGTGCCAAAGGCAGGGTAGATCGAGGTGACGAGCGGGTCATGTCCGGGAACCACAAGCTCGGTGCGGCTGGCGAGGTTCTGAATACGGTCGAAACCCGCCAGCATCGCCTCGACATCGACAACAATGGGGAAGGGCTTGCGCTGCAGGAAGTTCTCGAAATAGTGGGTGGCGTCCGAGGCGAGGCACATCCATCCGGCGGCTGTCTTCACCCGCACGACCTGAAGGCCCCTTGAATGGCCGCCGACACAATGGACCGTCACCCCTTCGGCAATCTGGTCATCCTCTCTGGCAAACCGCACCCGTCCCGAATAGAGCGCGGTTACCGCATCGCATATATGCGCCCCGGTGAAGGGCTTGCGAAGCGCGTCCTCGCACATGCAGGGGCCGGTGGCATAGGCCATCTCGGCAGGCTGAAGGTGAAACCGCGCATTCGGAAACGCGCCGAGGCTGCCGGCATGGTCATAGTGAAGATGCGTGATGATGATATCTGTCATGCTCTCGGCGGACAGGCCAAGCGCCTCAATCGCCTTGGCAGGAGCGGTGATGATCGGACGGCCGCGGCGGCGCGCCTCGTCGGCATCATATCCGGTGTCGACAAGAATGACGCTGTCGCCCGATTTCAGGACCCAGACAAAGTAATCCATCGGGTGCGGCTGATCGTGGGCAGGGTCGGCAATGAAGCTTTCCACCCGCGTGCGGTTGTTGCGATCGGCATATTTGATCGCATAGACCTGCCACAGCATCTCTGCCATTCATCCATCCTTTCGCCTCTGGCCGGGAATGGCCGGCTCCCCTCTTCCATTCAACAGGAAAGCAGGTGACCAAGGCAAACATCATCCGCTGGCAGGACCGTTTTTTGGCGGCAATCGGACACAGAGGTCTTTTCCGGCGCAGGATTTCGCCATATCACTTTGGGGATGACAGGAACAGCGTTCACCGTCGCCTGCGTCGGGGCAGGATATTTCGCGCAGCTTCATCACGCGGCCTGGCAGGAGATCGCCGGCGCCGCGCTTGTCGGCGTCGCCGATCCTGATCCCATCGCGACAAGTCCGAAGCCTGTGCAACGCTATGATTCGCTCGACGCGATGCTGGCCGCAGGCCCGGTTGATATTCTCGATATCGTCACCCCGCCGGCAAGCCATGCCGCGCTGATCGAGGCGGCGATCGCCGCCGGGGTTGGCCGCATCATCTGCCAGAAGCCATTCTGCGGCTCGTTGGCAACGGCGCGCCGCATGACAGACGCTGCCGAGGAAGCGGGAGCCGCGCTGATCGTGCATGAGAATTTCAGGTTTCAGCCCTGGTACCGCCAGCTTCGCGGCGAGATCGACCGGGGGCGTGCCGGCCGCCTTCACCAGTTTCGCTTCGCACTTCGGCCGGGCGACGGCCAGGGGCAGGACGCCTATCTCGACAGGCAGCCCTATTTCAGGAAGATGGACAGGTTCCTGATCCATGAGACCGGGGTGCATTTTCTTGACCTCTTCACCTATCTGTTCGGCCTGCCAGCCTCCCTCTATGCCGACCTGCGCCGCTTGAACGAGACGATCTCGGGAGAGGATGCCGGCATCATCATCTGCGGTTACGAGGATGGCATGCGCGCCATCTTCGATGGCAACAGGCTTGCCGACCATGTGGCTGAAAACCCGCGGCTGACAATGGGCGAGGCGATGCTGGAAGGATCACAGGGAAGTCTTCGGATCACCGGGTCCGGACAGCTGGAATGGCGGCAGCACGGCGCTTCGGACTGGCAGGTCCTTGCCGGTCCGCCTGAGGATGTCAGTTTCGGCGGCGGATGCGTCAGGGCCTTCTGCCAGCATGCTGTCGATGCATGGCAGGATGACCGAAGCCCTGAAACGGACGCGCGCGGCTATCTGCGTGTCCTGGCTATGGAAGAGGCCGCCTATGCCAGCGCCATGGCAGGCACAAGGATTGACCTTGCCGGAATCTAGCCGGCATCCGACGCTCAAAAGGGCTGCGTCTCGTGGCTTTCGGCGATGTCGAGAGACAGGAAGTCCGGCCTGTTGACGCAAAACAGCTCGCGCCCGGGCCGGGTCCAGATGTTCGGATGGTCAAGCGTGCCGGCGCAAATCGCCATGAGCCCCGGCGTCACATCCGCCTCGAACCAGAGCGTGCTTCCGCACGCGCCGCAGAAATATGTCGAGACGCTGCGCCCGCTCTCGGTTGCGAAGACATAGGCTGTGAGCGGATCGCCGGAAAAGGTGACCTGCGACGGCTGAAACCAGAGATGCGCGCTGAACAGGGACCCGGTGCGCCGGCGGCAGGTAGCGCAATGACAAACTGTCGATCGCAGCGGCTCTGCGGTGAACCGGTAGCTGGAGGCGCCGCAGAGACAGCGCCCCTTGCGATCTTCAGATCCGGCTTCAGCCCTGCTCTTCGTCATTCGGCCGGGCCGGTGGAATCAGCAGATCCAGGGTCTTGTGCGCGACGAAAGCGGCAATCAGCACCATCAACCCTTCAATCAGCCCAAGCATGAAGGCGGCAGAGGTGCCGATCCGGTAGGCGGCAAAAGCTGCCGCGGCAGCCCAGATCACCAAATTGATAACATTACGATACTGGTTCATGACCCGATCCTAGCCCAGAACCCGGCCGGCGCGCCACCACCTTTGCAAAGGTGGCCGCCGCCAGTTCCAAATCATCCCGCAATCATCCTGTCTGGAGACATAACCCGCCATGATGATGCAATTATTGCACCACCCTGGATAAATATTGGCATTATTCCGCATCGCCCAAGCCTGATATCACAATAGCGAGTTTTGGCTTCCTCCCCAAAATTCGCTTAGCAGAACAGGCACTGGCCCGGCATGACACCGCCGCGCCGTCCAGCCTAGCACTCAAAGCGGGCGTGATGCCGGTCCCCAGGCATCCGCCCGCTTCTTTTTCCGCGATATGCCGCGTCGTGCGCGCCAAACCGGTGTGCAACAGCCTCAAAGAATGCAGGAAAACTCTTTTGCCGTCACCGCGATGGACAGCACCATCCGGCTGCGACATCCTGTCAATGACGGAGTTCGCCACAAGCCTCCGACACCAAAAGGCAGGATGTTATGGATGACAAGGTATTCGCGTCGGCCACTATGACAGCGGCCATGAGTGATGACCCATCGGAATATGAAGCCATTCCGACGGTCAATGTTTTCGACAATGACGTTGCGTCAATCGCAACCACCAACGCCATCGCCATGGGCCGCAAGAGCCGCCCGCGCAGGATAGGCTGGCGCGCGCTGCTCATCGTGCCGGCAATCGCCGGGGCCTATATGCTGCTGGCAAGTTGCCAGGGCGGTGGATACTGACCCGGTTCTAAAGGGTCGCCGCCGCAATCTGACGCCAGCAGGCAAAGCCGGCAACGGGAGCCGGCAACTCCGCATCCGCTGGGCCGCCACCATCGGCAGCGGCCCGGGCCTGTCTGCGCGCGGTCAGCCGCCAGGAGCCTGATAGGCCCCTGCCCCCGCCATCATCGCGCCTGCCTTCTTGCCAATGGCATTGAAATCGGCGGCCTCGAGAACGACCAGCTCGCTCATCGCGCCTGACGCCATTATCATCATCTTGATTGCGGCCACTGTCTCGAAGTCAGGCGCCTCGCCGACCACGACGGCGTCATATTCGCCGCGCGTCAGCCAGAGATTGTGCATCTTGCCACCTGCCATTTCCATCATCTTGCCGATGACCGCCTTGCGGTCTTCAGCCGGATTCTTCGCAAAGCCGCCAAGACCGGCGGCCGTGTATTTTCCGAGAACTACAAATTCCATGGTCTCCTCCTGTTGGTCTATGCGTTGTCGATGCATGCGTTGTCGATGCATGCGTGGTCGGTCTTCATTCGGCGAAAGGACCGACAAGGGTGGCCCAAATCGGGATTTGAACGCCGCCAGATTCTGATCCTATACTCAAAGCGGCCTTTATGACAGACCGGCGGCAGGAGGGCCCGGATGACCGATGATGCCGACAACAGGGCGCGGCTTGACAGGCTGAAACAGGCGCAGCAGCGGGACTCCGCGCGCGACGCCGCACTGCGGCGCATGCTGGAATCGCAGGGCACGGATATCGAGGACAAGATCGCCGCGGTGAAGACCGTTCAGAAAACCGACCGGCCGCGTGTGCTGTCCGCCTTCACCAGCCTTCTGAACCAGGATGATGACAAAGCCGGATGACGGCAGCCCCCAAGGGAGACATGCGATGCCCGGCACACAGGCAGACAGGAATTTCTTCAACATCGACGATCAGGACAGCGGCATCGGGCGCCGGCTTGCCGACGGCGTGACAGCGCGGATCTTCCCAGGGCAGCAGGCGATGGTCTCTGTTGTCAGGCTGGCGCCAGGCACCTGCACCACATCGCATTCCCATCCGCAGGAACAATGGGGCTTTCTGCTGTCAGGGAGCGCCACACGCATCCAGGACGGCGAAGAGGTCGCCGTCGGACCCGGTGATTTCTGGGTCACCCCCGGCGGCATCGAGCACAATATCATCGCCGGCCCCGACGGCGCGGTCGCGCTCGACATGTTCGCCCCGCCGCGCGCCGAATATGCACGGCCGGCGGACAGCGGGGATGGCGGCGCGGACTGATCCCTCACGATTCGCGAGGGCAGGCTATCCACTCCGCAGCCGAAAACCCTGTGCGCGGCGCGGGTTTGCCGCAATGGGTGGCGCTCATCCCTTTATCGGGTCACACTCCACCGGACAACAAATTGCAGCGCCATACGAACATTTAAGCACTGTTCAAATGTGCAGGAATGATCCGCAATGGCGATGCATGGAACCGTACCCACACGGTCCCGAGACTTGGGAGTAAACAACATGATCCAAACCACCATCAGATCGCTTGCCATCGGAGCCGCCGCGGCCCTCATGACGGCGAACGCCAACGCCGCGACGAACCTCCAGTTCGCGCTGGACTGGAAATTCGAAGGCCCTTCGGCCCCCTATTTCCTCGCCATTGACAACGGCCATTTCGCCGATGCCGGCCTTGAGGTCGAGATCTCGCCCGGCAAGGGCTCGCTCGACGCCATCCCGAAGGTTGCCACCGGCGCCTTTCCTGTCGGATTCGCCGATATCAATTCCCTGATCAAATTCCTTGACCAGAACCCGGGCGCGCCGGTGACCGCGGTGATGATGGTCTATGACAAGCCGCCATTCGCCGTTGTCGGTCGCAAGTCGCATGGCATCAGCGGACCAGGCGATCTGGAAGGCTCGGTGCTTGGCGCGCCGCCACCGGACGGTGCCTGGGCGCAGTTCCCCTCCTTCGCCAAGGCCAACAATATCGATGTCGGCAAGATCAAGGTCGAGCCTGTCGGCTTCCCAACCCGCGAGCCGATGCTGGCCGAAGGCAAGGTGGACTCGGTAACCGGATTCTCCTTCTCCTCCTATCTGAACCTTGTTCGTCTTGGTGTTCCGGAGGCTGATATCTCCACCATCCTGATGGCTGATTACGGGCTGAAGCTCTATGGCAATGCTGTCATCGTGAACACCGAGTTCGCCGCCGCGAATGCCGACACGGTGAAGGCGTTCCTCGGGGCGGTCGCCGCCGGATGGAAGGATGCCATTGCTGACCCGACCGCCGCCGCGGCAGCGCTTGTCAAGCGCAACCCGGCAGCTGACGCCGCTCTTGAGGAACGGCGCCTCGAGCTGGCCATCGATGCCAATGTCCTAACCGACTATGTCAAGGCGAACGGCATGGGCGGCATCGACAAGGCCCGCTTCGCGGCCGCCATCGAGCAGCTGAGCGAGACCTATGACTACAAGGCCGCCCCCGACGCGGCCCTCTATTTCACCGACGCCTACCTTCCGGGTGGCGGATTCAAGGTGAACTAGAGACACCCCTTCCTGCAGCCCGGCAAGGCCGGGCTGCATTCCACATATCTGGCAGACTACATGACGACATCGCATGACACGGACCTGATCGTGATCGACGGGGTGACGCACACCTTCGATACGAATTCAGGACAGCTGCAGGTGCTGGACAAGCTGACGCTTGGCGTGCCTGAAAACGGATTCTCCGCCATTGTCGGCCCGTCCGGATGCGGCAAGTCAACGGTGACAAGGCTTGTCGCCGGCCTGCTGAAGCCCGATGAAGGCAGCGTCTGGCTGCAGGGGCAGAAGGTGACATCGCCGCGCGCCACGGTCGGCATGGCCTTCCAGAATCCGGTGCTTCTGGAATGGCGCAGCATCCTCAAGAATGTGATGCTGCCGCTCGAGATCGTTCCGAATGAGCTGAGCCCGTCCGCGCGCGAGGCCCGCGCCCGCGACCTGCTGAAGCTTGTCGGCCTGTCCGGCTTCGAGGACAAGCGCCCGTCGGAGCTGTCGGGCGGCATGCGCCAGCGCGCCTCGCTGTGCCGCGCTCTTGTTCATCGGCCGGAGGTTCTGATCCTTGATGAGCCGTTCGGCGCCCTTGACGCCTTCACCCGCGAGGATCTGTGGCTGACCATGCACCGGCTTCGCGAGGAGGAGCCCTTTACCGGGGTCTTGATCACGCATGACCTTCGCGAGGCGATCTTCCTTGCCGATGAAGTGATCGTCCTGTCCGGCCGGCCGGCGACGGTGCAGTACAGCCAGGCCCTGCCGCAGCGCGGACCGCGAAGCCTCGACCAGCTCTACACCCCCGAGGCGACAGAGATGCTGAACATCCTTCGCGAGCAGATCAGGATCGCCCGCCAGGGAGAGGAGCCGGGCGCATGAGACAGGTCTTTGTTCCCATTCTCGCCATCATCATCTTCCTGCTGTTCTGGGAGGCCCTTGTCTGGGTGAATGACTGGCCGAACTACAAGATGGCCTCGCCAAGCGACCTGTGGCCGGCCTTCTGGCGCTTCAAGGGACTGTTCCTGTCCTATGGCTGGGAGACCCTTTGGCGCACCGTCGTCGGGCTGATGATCGCCATCGGCGTCGGGGTGCTGTTCGGCATGGTGATGGGCTTCTCGAAGGTGATGCGGGAAGGGCTGTACCCGCTTCTGGTCGGCTTCAACGCCATTCCGAAGGCCACCGTCGTGCCGATCGTGGCGCTGATGTTCGTCGGCCAGCATGACCTGAACACCGTTCTGATCGCCTTTATGATCTCGTTCTTCCCGATTGCCGTGTCGGTGTCCATCGGCCTGTCGACGCTTGAGCCGGAATATCGCGATATCCTGCGATCCCTCGGCGCATCGCAGCTGACGATTTTCTGGAAGATCGCGCTTCCGAAGACCCTTCCGGAATTCTTTGGCGCGCTGAAGGTGGCGGTGACGCTGGCCTTCATCGGCACCAACCTGATGGAGATCGTCTCGCCGCATGGCCGCGGGCTTGGCGCGCTGTTCGACAGCGGCAAGACCAATTCCGACTATCCGCTGATGTTCGCCGTGCTGATCGCGCTGGCGGTTCTTGGCATCGCGCTCTACTACGTCGTCGTCTTTCTGGAGAAGATGTTCGCCGGCTGGGCCGAGCGCGCGCCGGACTAGGCGGGCACTGACCGGCCGGCACGGGGCCTAGCTTTTCGCGGCGATGGCCTTCTTCGGGTCGTAGAACGGCTTCGGGACGATGCGGCATGCCACAGGCCCGGTGCCGGTGGTCACAACAGCCTCGGTGCCGATGGCGGCATGCTCGCTCGCCACCATCGCCAGCGCGATGTTCTTCTCCAGCCGCGGTGAATGCACCGCCGAGGTGACGTGGCCGATGCCGGCGCCGTCGATGCTGATCGGCCAGGTCTCGTCATTCGATCCGACCAGAGGCGCGCCGCCGAATTCCAGCCCCACCTGGCGCTGTGTAACACCGGCGTCCCTGATCCGGGTCAGCGCCGCCTTGCTGACGAAATCCGCTTCCATATCAAGATCGACAAGCCGGTCCATGCCAAGCTCGAACGGGTTGTTCGCCAGCGTCATGTCGGCGTGATAGGACAGCATCGCTGCTTCGATGCGGCGGATGCTGGATGTATGGCCGGGGTGGAGCCCCATCGGCCCGCCGACCTCCATCAGATAGTCCCACAGCAGATCGCCCTTCGTGCCGTCGCGAAGGAAGATCTCGTAGCCAAGCTCGCTCGACCAGCCGGTCCGCGAGATCACCAGCGGCACGCCGTTCCAGTCATATTCCATGAAGCGGTAATATTTCAGCTCCGCCGGCGCGTCCCCGAAGGCGGCGCGCAGGATATCGCGAGAGCGCGGCCCCTGAAGCTGCAGCGGCGAGACATCGGGCTCGCGCACCTCGACATCCATGCCGGCGGTGGCGGCAACGCCGCGCGCCCAGAGCAGCACGTCGCTGTCAGCGATCGACAGCCAGAAATGGTTCTCGCCAAGCTTCAGCAGGATCGGGTCGTTGATGATGCCGCCATCCTGGTCGGTGATCAGGACATATTTGCACTGCCCCACCTCGCAGGACGACAAATCACGGCAGCTCAGAAACTGCGTGAAGCGGGCCGCGTCCGGACCGGTGATCTCCACCTGGCGCTCGACCGCCACATCACAGAGGATGGCTTCATTCACCAGGTTCCAGAAATTCTGCACCGGATCGCCGAAATCGCGCGGGATGTACATGTGGTTGTAGACGGAGAAGCCCTGCGCGCCCCAGCGCAGCGCGGCATCGGAAAAGGGTGATTTGCGGACCTGCGTTCCAAAGCTGAATTTGCGGAAGCCTTCGGTGTCGGGTGATGCCATGAGAGAAATATCCGTCAGGTAACTGGTGAATGCTGCGGCCATAGATAAGGCACCCCACGCACATTACAAGCCATGAATACAGACCCTGACATTCCGCGGACAGTCGGCATGGCTTGAGCTTGATGGGCGAATTCCTCTAGGCTGGTCGCGGCGCATCCTGCGCCATGAAGCAGGGCTCACGCCCGCCATTCCACTGACCAGGACCTGTCTGTGAATGCTGACCTTCGCCGCGGCCGTCTTTCTGCTGATCATCACCCCCGGTCCCGGCGTGCTGGCCACGGCCGGGGTCGGCGCCGCCTTTGGCTGGCGTCAGGGGCTGTTCTATGTCGGCGGGCTGTGCGCAGGCACCAATCTTGTCAGCCTCGCGGTGATTTCCGGGCTGGCGGCGATCATTCTCGCCGAGCCGCTGGTGCGCACCCTGCTGCTGTTCGCCTCCTCTGCCTATCTCGGATATCTGGCGTTGCGGATCGCGCTGGCCGGGGCGCGGATCGCCTTCATTCAGACCGACGCGCCGGGATTTCTTGCCGGGGTCACGCTGCAATTCATCAATCCCAAGGCCTATGCGGTGAACACCGCGCTGTTCACCAGCTTTGCCTTCTACCCCCAGAATTTCGCCGTCGAGACCGGGCTGAAGCTGGTGATCATGAACATCATCTGGCTGCCGCTTCACCTGATGTGGCTCTATGCCGGGGTAAAGCTGAACAGCCTTGACCTGCCGCCGCGGATCCAGCGGATGATCAATCTGGTCATGGCGGGCTGCCTTCTTGCCGTCGTGATTCTGTCAGTCTGGTCGGTATTGGCGCTGGCCCCGGCCGCAGGCTGACAGCATTCCCGACATCCCTAGGCCAACAGGCAGATTCATGCCACTCTGGGACGTGACGACGGCATTTCGGGGGTGAGGTGATGACAAGGGCCGCAGGCGATCCGCTTCTGGAGGGGTTCGATCTTGGACCTGTCAGGCTGAAGAACAGGATCTTCAGCTCCGGCCATGCGCTGAGCCATGCGCAGGGCGGCGCGCCGACAGACACGACCCTGCGCTATCAGATGGAAAAGGCGAAAGGCGGCATCGGCCTGTCTTTTGTCGGTGGTTCGGGAACGGTATCGGCCGACACCGCGCCTGTCTTCGACCAGCTGATCATCAATCACGACATCATCCCGTTCTTCGCCGAGCTGTCGGATTTCTATCACCGGCATGGCGCGGCGCTGATGACACAGATCACGCATCTTGGCCGCCGCACCAACGCCACCGCCGGAGACTGGCTGCCGATCATCGCCCCGTCGGCCAACCGGGAAATCCTGCATCGCGGCTTTCCGCGCGAAATGGACGAGGCCGACATCCTGCGCATCGTCGATGACTTCGCGACCGCCGCCGCGATCTGCAAGGAGGGCGGGCTTGACGGGCTGGAGATCATCGCCTCCGGTCATCTGATGGACCAGTTCTGGTCGCCGGTGACAAACCAGAGGACAGACAGCTACGGAGGGCCGCTGGAGAACCGCATGCGCTTCAGCCGCATGGTCTTCGCGGCCATGCGCGAGGCGGTCGGCCCCGGGTTCGCACTTGGCGTCAGGATGACCATGACCGAGCAGGACCATGACACATCCGGCCTGTCGGAAGCGGACAATATCGAGATCGCCACGCGGCTTCGCGATGATGGCAGCATCGATTTCCTCAATCTTGTCGCCGGCCGCATCGACAGCCTGCCGCGGCTGACAAACTACATGCCCGGCATGGCGGCGCCGCTGTCGCCGTTCCTTGAACAGGCCGGCCGCTTCAGGCGGCAGGTCGGGCTTCCGGTTCTTCACGCCACGCGGATCAATGATCTGGCGACAGCCCGCCACGCCATCCGCGAAGACATCGTCGATCTTGTCGGCATGACCCGCGGCCATATCGCCGATCCCTATATCGTCGCCAAGCTTGAACGCGGCGAAGAGGACCGGATCCGAAGCTGCGTCGGGGCCACCTACTGCTCGAACTTCCGCTATTGCATCCAGAACCCGGCGACAGCGCGCGAGGGCCAGCTGCCGCATGTGATCACACCCGGCGACAGCACACCGAAAAGGATCGTCGTGGTCGGCGGCGGGCCGGCCGGCATGGAGGCCGCCCGCGTCTGCGCCGAACGCGGGCACGATGTGGTGCTGTTCGAGGCGTCACACAGGCTTGGCGGACAGGTTCTCCTGGCAGGCAAGCCTGACTGGCGGCGCGACCTTCTTGGCATCACCGACTGGCTGGAGCGCGAATGCGCTCATCTCGGAGTGGAAGTCAGGCTGAACAGCTATGCCGACGAGGCGTCCATCCGCGCCTTGTCACCCGAGGTGGTGTTCATCGCCACCGGCGGGCTTCCGCATACCGACTGGGTCGAGGGGGATGCCAGGCTCTTGAGTAGCTGGGATGTCCTGTCCGGCATGGCATCGCTGGATGGCGATGTTCTGGTGCATGACCAGACCGGCCGCAATGTCGCGCTCGCCGCCGCCGATTACCTGTCGCAGGCCGGGGCAAGCGTCACGCTGAACACGCAGGATGCCGCCATCGGCATGGAGGCCATGCGCCTCGAGATCAGCCCCTTCATGAAGCGCTTCTATGAGCGCGGGGTGGCGATGCAGACCGACCATGAGATCATCTCGGCGATGGCGGCGGACAACAAGATCGAGGTCACCTTCCGCAACATGCATACAGCCACCCTGTCGACACGGGCCTTCGATCATGTTGTGATCGAGGCCGGAACCCTGCCGAATGACGAGCTGTTCTACGGGCTGAGCGAGGAAGCTTCAAACCGCGGCGTGATCGATCTTGACGCCATGCGGGACGGCCGCCCGCAGCCTGTCCTTGACGAGGACGGATACAGGCTCTACCGGATCGGGGATGTCGCGGGAAGCCGTGACATCCATTGCGCCATCCTCGATGCGCTGCGGCTATGCGCCGGGATCTGACACCAACCCAGCCGCAGGCTGTGACAGACTGTCCGCGACACCCCTTTCCAGATCATCGGAGATCATTGTGAGCACCACACCCTATTTCGCGATCCTGACCCTGACATTCGCCTCCGAAGGGGACCTCAGGATCTGGCGCGACAAGGTCCAGACCTTCAGCACGCCCGAAGCGATCGCCTATCTCAAGGCCAACGGCCAGAACAACCTTCGGATCATCGAGTCCCGCGAAGGCGGCGTGATCAAGGCTGTGTGCATCTGGGAATATGCAAGCGAGGGCGCGCGCGAGGCCTGCCAGGCCTATTGGAGCAAATGGTTCGAATTCGAGGGCAGCTTTGTGTCCAAGGGAAGCTCGGTGCGTGGCGAGGAAACCTTTTCCTGGTAAGTCCCGTCACCGGCACACCATGCATAAAGCCCTCATCCGGCGTCAGGATGGTGACCTTCGAGGAATCTGTCCGCGGTGGCAAGCGCGCTTGAAATCGCCTGATGCATATCAAGATAGACATACAGACCGCATCTGCCGATGAAGGTCATATGGGCCGGCGCAAGGTCCAGATAGGCGCGGAATCTGTCCCTGTTCAGACCTTCGACATCCTTGACCGGATAATATCTCTCCATGTTGTTGTCCCTGTAGTCACACGGCTCTTCGATGGTGATCGACGTCCAGTCGGCATTCTTGCCATGGGCCGGAAGCTTCTTCCATTCCGTGCAGCGGGTATAGGGGCCGTCATGGGTGAAATTGACTGTCACCACGCTCTGGACAGACGGATGGGGGACATCCAGATGGTGAAATCTGATGGACCGATAGTCCAACTCGCCAAGGGAAAAATCGAAATACTCGTCAATCGGCATGGAGTTGAAGACATGAAAGGCGTCCTTCTCCATCGATTTTGAGAAGGGTGTCGAGAGACTCACTTCGATGTTCTCGTGATCCACCATGGCCTTGATGATTGCGGTGTAACCGGCCTCGGGCATCGCCTGAAATGTGTCATCCGGAAAATAGTAGATATTGTCATCGTCCCGCGGCTTCACCCGGTTGATGATGCCGGGATCAATCTCTTCCAGTTCGCGACCCCACATTTTCCTGGTGTAGGGCCGGTACAGCACATCAACAAGCCGGTCGGCGCCGACAATTTCGGCAGTCCTGCGGTTTGGCGGCATCACGACTTCCCTGCCATCCGCAAGCATCGCACGAACCTGGTGTCTGTATGGCAGCCATGTCCCGAAGCGTTCAACCCAGGCCACGACCCGCGCATTGCTGGTATGAAACAGATGGGGCCCGTATTTATGAATGCGGATGCCGAGCCGGTTTTCAAAATCATAGGCGTTGCCGGCGATATGATCACGCCGGTCGATGATCAGGACTTTCCAGCCTTCGTCGGCCAGCCTGCGGGCAACTGTGCAGCCCGAGAACCCGGCACCGACGATCAGTATCCTGTCTTTCCTGTCAACCATCGGCATCATCCCACCTCAACACCTGCAACCGGCAGACAACAATGTCTTGCCCCAAGATCATTGACAGCGTGCGACAGAAAGACAGGCATGAACCGTTCCGCGAGGAAACCCAGCACCCGCGACTGGTAGCTGTCGAGTGTCTCGAATTCGATATTCGCCTCGACCTCTACAAGACAGTCATAAAGAATCCGCCAATATTGGCGGAAAAGCTCTGTCTTCATGATGAACATGTTGAACAGGAAGAGGTCATTGCCCTTCATCGAGACCTGCACATGTCTTTCAAGATGCGGGTTCTGCCTGACCAGAGTCTCGAAGAACATATCGAAATGGCCGACAATATGGGCCTCGGCATAGCTGTTCCGAACGGAATTTCCATGCATTGTCACCGGAACAGGGGTGATGATGTCATAGCGGTCCATTCCTTTATCGAGAAAGCGCTCAAGACCCGTGATTTCCTGTTCAAGGCGCTCTTCTGAGCGGATGTCGCATTTCAGCCTGCCCTGCACCGGACGCTGGCGCATGCCGATGTCAAACAGCATTTTCCTGTAGAGAAATTTGAAATCCTTCACCCACAGCGCAAGCGGCTTCGGTGCCGTGAACATCCTGCGGTAATGCATGAAACCGACATGGGTGCCAAGCCGGCGAAAGGAGACATCATCAAATGCGGACAATTCGCAATAGCTGCGGTTCCTGGCGGACAGGCGCCCATACTCGTCATCATTCATCACACCAAGGTCAGGGCCGCCAAGAGCAAAGCCGACCTGGATGGGACGAAAATGCCGTCTGAACCGGTCAAGCTGGGGGTCGTGGCGGTGATGGATGGTGAAGAGCGATATATCCTGCTGGGTCGCCAATGGTCGTCCTTGGGTAACAAAATGTGCAACGTCTTCAAATCAGCCAGGGCGGCCAGTAAGCAGCCTACATGCAGATTGCCGCAAGGTCATCCCAAAGACGCAAAGGCCGGCCTCGGGCCCAGCTCATGCGCCACTGCCCCCTGACAAGCCGGGCTTCATCCTGTAGGCTTTCCGGATCACAGCAAGGGGAGGAATGTTATGAGCATCACGCATATTGCAATCGCACTGATCACTATCGGAAATATCTTCTACGCCTACCGCTGTATCCTCGGAACAAGGGCCTTCATCGACCAATATGGAATGGGTGACGGCAGTGCCTTCATGATCAAGCTTGCCGGTACATTCTGCGCCGGGCTTGGCTTCATGCTTGCCTATGTCCTGCTGACCGGCATCGAAGGCACATGGGAGCTGTTCACCTTTGGCTTTGTCCAGGCCGCGCTTCTTACCGTTGTCGGCTACCAGACGGTAAACGGCCCCTGGGCCGAGGTCGAAGGCGTGAAGGCGACGAAGGAGGGCTATATGGCACCGGCCGTCTTCGCGATCCTGAACGCGGTTGTCCTGTTCACCGGGGCAGAGACACTCTACGCCTGAGAGCCTTCAACATGAACAAGAGGGGCATCCCGCAGATCGGATGCCCCTTTCGACAGGCTGGAACCGGCTGCTGGTGATGCAGGATATGCTCAAGATCATCATTCCTTTGGGCCTGATGGCTTTGCTCATCGGCTATCACAGGCTGGCAGCAAGGCTGAAGGTGCCGAAACCGGTCTATTGGCTTACCATGACCGCTGGCGGGTTCCTTCTGATGTCTGTCTTTGACCTGTGGTGACTGGCCTGCACGCACGTCAAGGTAGCCGGCGGTCTGACGCCGGACCGAATCACCGGCAGCAAGGCGCCGTTTGCGCACAAGTGACGTCATGGCCTCTGGGAAAATGGTGCCCGGGGGCGGATTCGAACCACCGACACGCGGATTTTCAATCCGCTGCTCCTAAACCATACTATGTAGGCAATTCATTAGGTTAGCTGTCCGGGCATTTGCTTTGTCACACCTCCGTCACACGGAGGAGCCTATGGCATCGATAAGAAAGCGTGGAAAGACTTGGCAGGCTCAGGTCAGAAGCAGAAACCTCGGTTCTATATCAAAATCATTCCATCGCAAAAGAGACGCAGAACGCTGGGCAACGGAGCAAGAGGCTTTGATGCAAACCGGAGCATTCGTATCCACATCAATCAGCACTCTCACCTTGCGGGATCTGCTCAAAACATATCTCGAGAAGGTCACACCGACAAAAAGGGGGGCTCCTCAGGAGATCCGCCGAATTGCGCGGTTGATGCAAGAAAACGAATTGTTATTCACCCCCCTTGTAACAGCGCAGCCGCATATCTTTGCAAGCTTTAGAGATCGCCGGCTGAAAGACGGTGTACGGGCATGCCAATATGACTTGGTGCTGATGAAGCATGCATGGAACATCGCTCGCATAGAATGGGGCTGGCCATTGGGTGACAACCCAGTGGCGCTTGTCCGCATGCCTCGAAACAATCCGCCCCGAGAGCGCAGGTTGAGGAGCGGCGAATACGAGGCCCTTAAATCCGCGGCCCGCGGCTCACGGGCTTGGTATCTTTGGCCAATCGTAGACATAGCCATAGAAACAGCGATGCGCCGAGGCGAAATCCTTGGATTAAGCTGGGACCACATTGAATTTGAAAAACAGAGGGCTTTACTACCTTTGACCAAAAATGGGCGTTCAAGGTGGGTGCCGCTAAGCGCGCTAGCGCTTGATCACCTCACAAATGCGCCACGGACCGCAAATCGCGTTTTTCCAATTACAGACGTGGCATTTAGGCAGGCGTGGGATCGATTACGAGCAAGAGCCGGTATCAAAGATCTGACATTTCATGATCTGAGACACGAAAGCATTAGCCGAAAATTTGAATCAGGTATGAACATACCGCAGGTGATGGCCATAAGTGGGCACCGGACCGCTAGCCAACTCTTCAGGTATATCCAGTTAAATCACTAGGGGCCCGTAGACGCGCCATAAAGACGAGCATCATTCAGTTTTGCTTCAATCAAGTTTGGCCCCTACCCAAGCTGCATTTGAACATGGCAAGCGCAAAGCTTTAGGCAAATCAGGAAAACTTTTAGAGTATATATTAGACAAATTCAGATAATTTTTCTTGCATTACTCAAATTTAGTGATATTCATTCAATATTAGAGAGGGAACAAATTTTGGATATCATCCTTAAAAAATCAGATTTAGACGCAATGCCAACTGAGTTGAGGCGGCCACTTTTGGCGTTTCTGGCAAACCGGCTTCAAGAAGATGAGAAGGTTGAAATTGAACGTGAATTAGCTCAAGCGACAAAAGACGGAAGCATTTTAGTCCGACCAACCGTCATACCTATAGAAGCCGCTTGTGCGGTTGTTTTCGGCCTTAATCAAAATTCAATTTTAGCACTTGAAGCTATTCTCGAAGCTCCAAAGGAAGGCTTGTCCCGAAAGGAACTTGGCAAAATTCTTGGTTCTGAAAGAGCAATAAACGGCACAGTTGGTTCTATAAACCGCCGCTTCATTCACAGGTTCGATGACAATGTTTATGACCTCGACGCAGCACTCAAGGAAATGCCACTAATCACCTATAAGACAAATTACCGGATCGAAACTGGACTAGCCGAATTTAACCACATGGCTTTTCGAATTGCCGTCCATTTGAAAAAAATGGGATTAAGTTTGGAAGCCAAGGACATCACCTTAATCATGCCAGACAAAAAGAAGCTTCGCCTTCTTTCGGCTTCATACCATCTGTTCCTAAAGGGCTCAGGCTCTACAAATCTTTATCAATATCGCCCTGAATGCCCAGTTTCTCTGGAAGGCCAAAGCGCCCATGCAATTCAGTCAATTCTTCTAACTGAAGGGATTCCCGTCGTGATGTGCACAGGTCAACCGTGCGCATCTATTGTTTGCTCAGACGGCATAAATAGCGTCTACAAAATTGGCATCCGATTATTTGAGCCCGGAACTAATTACGCCAAATGCCAAGTTGAAGAATCGTACTCAACACAGTGTCTTGATCCGGCTGAATTTGAATTTGTAGTCGAAAATCGGATGCACCCTAGCCCTTTATCAAAAGGGGGGCAGGCATGAAATCGAACGAATTTCGACCAGCAATAATGGAATCTTTAGATGTGATCATTTCATACAAAAAGGGGGGTGTAAGCTTGGACAACGCAACAACCCTCTTCAGTGCACAAACAGGCCTCGCTCCCAGAATAGCTGAAAAATTCCTGAGAGGGCTTTCGCGACAAAACGTTAAGCAGCTCCGCCAGCAAGACAAACAACTTGATGAATAGATACATCCCATCGCTAGCAAAAACGAGGAGGTCCAAATGATTAACATCAATCCATTTTCAAAGACTGTTGATGCACGACAGGCGAAACGGGGACGTCCGAGAGTAGAGACTCCCAAGAAATTCAGAAATGTCGCCGTCCCACTTGAAACACATCCGAAAATTAAAGCGCTGGCGGATGCAGAAGGCAGGACCATCGCAAAGCAACTTCAGCAGATCATTGACGCCAGCTATGACAAAAAATTTGATAGCGCAAAAAACTGAATTCCTGCAGTCCTCCAAACTAGGCAGGTGGGGAGAAATCTTTGAATTTCTCCCCAACAAATTGAGGTAACGATATGTCTTTAACGTCAGAGATGGAACGGCGCCGCACTTCTTGGGAACTCTTTCGGGGGCGCGATGACATTCTCCCACAGGAGTTGCGCGATAAGGGTGTCTATGGTGGCGGCAGAGGAATTTGGCGGGACAAATCCATTACCGCAGAGTTGACCAATGACAGAGCTGGAGTAGTGGTAAGTGTTCTTCATTTAGGCCAGAGGTATGCCAACGACCTCCACTCCGATGGCATTGTTTACCATTATCCAAACAATGAAACCGCAGGTTATGACCATGCGGACATTCAAAGCATCAAGAGTTGCCATCGATTGGGTTTGCCAGTTTTTGTTATTTCCCATGGAAAAACCAAAAGCCATCGCAAACTCGACTTTGGGCAAATAGTCGATTTGAGTGATGACCAATGTCTGATCTTGTTTGGAGAGCAAGAGGATCAACACAAACGCAAGCTGGTGCCCAACACATTCCACCTAAATGCCACAGCACGCGAAAAACGAAGGTCCTCTGAACAAAGACAACGCGACCCCATGTTCCGTTACTGGGTGTCCAAGCGTTGCGGAATGGAATGTGGCTTCTGCGGAATAAAGATACCAGAATTACTTGAGGCGGCTCACATCAAAGGGGTTCAATGCGGTGGCTCAGATCACCCCCTCAATGGCCTTATGCTTTGCGCCAATCATCATAAAGCTTACGACCATGGGCTAGTTTCCGTAGATCCAGAAAGCAAAGAGATTGTTTGCTCTCCAGAGGTCTCCACTTCGATGTTGGGTGTCACTAAGTCAGCCCTTATCGCAGGAATTGAACCTGCAGTTGAAGCACTAAATTGGCATTTTGAGAGGTGGAAAAAGGCGCTGGCTCATGAAAAATGAGGGCCGATGTCTAGCTAAAACAAGGTCAGGTGCTCTGTGCCAAAAACACCCCATCGCCGGAAGAACGCGGTGCCGACTGCACGGAGGACTGTCAACCGGTCCAAAGACGCCAACGGGAAAGGCCGCTTGCCTCGCCGCTCACTGGAAGCATGGCCGGCGGTCCAAAGCTTATGTTGAAAAGAGAAAACAGATTTGGTCAGAACTGAGGCGCATTGAGAGAGAAATGCGACTTGAAGGCTTTCTTTAGCCAATCTCGGATTTGGCCTAACCTTATCGGTGTGACAGCATTCTCACGTCTTCGCTAAAAGGTCCATTAATTCCATCACACCGAAGACAAACCATTTATCTGGATTGCCGGCGCAATACCCATGTAAGAACTGATTTTGTGCGCGTGTATCTAGCGAAGAAGACAAATCTACAGATGTGTTAGTTTGGGTATTCCTTGCATTTATAGCGGACATATATCCGTGGGCCCAAGCTAAGTAAGCCGTGGCACGTGCATTTGATCTTTGAACTTCTGAATTATAGGTCTCACAAGTTGTAGCGCCTGGGCCAACCATCAACATGCCATCAGCTCTTGCTGTAGAGCCGAACAAACATAATGTGATGCAAATGATCAGAGCTTTTTTCATCTGACGTATTCCAAAGACAGCAAATCCCAGTGGGACTGGGCACCATATCTCAACGGTAGAATAGCTGTACCAACACCGCTAGTCACAAAAAGTGTCCTATATTCATCTTGATACAGCCCACAACGCGCATTGTCAGGAGCGTCTGTAGGGACCCAAAGTGGTCCAACAAAAGGCAAACTGATTTGTCCACAATGAGTGTGTCCTGCTACGACTAACCCTCGAACTCTATGATCGAAAGCGCCGGCGGGATCATGCGTAATTGTGATTTTGGGCAACCCATCACACGTGGCTGGATAACCTACATATTTAAATCGATTGGTAAACTTATCACCCAGCCCCCGGATGCAAATAGGGCCCTTAACCGTCTCAACGAAGACGACTTCATTTTCCACGGCTCTCACTCCAAGCCGCGCAAACTCTGAGAGCCATTCATTGGCGTTAGACCACGTCTCATAGTTTCCAAGCACCACGGCCCGCGGAACGGGTTCAACAAGCTTCATCGCCTTAATGATGTTTTCGCGGTGAGTTGAAAGCTGATGTCCCTCAGGATCCGCAATGTAGTCTCCAACAAGAAGCACTAGGTCAGGATCGGCTGCTTTGACCTCTAGCAACAACTCACGTAACGCGGCCAACGGCTCACGGCCCTCAGGTGTATGCGTGTCCCCAATTACGGCAATTGACAATAATGTGGGCTCAACTTGAGGGTCGCTTACTGTTAATGAGACATCATTGCGTTCTGTCCTCAGGTTTTGTGATATGGAGAAAGTCAAATAGGTAATGGCTATAACCAGTGCCAAAACGACAGCGGTAGATTTACGCATCAGCCAAGAAATCTAAAAAGTTCATGGACCTACCTCCGCACGATTGCCACGAAGATTGTGTCGCCTCCCAAACCATTTCCTCCCTAATTTTTAGCAGACGCCGCCATTCAACAAATACAGAGCTGCCAAATTGAGAGCGTAATCGTGAATTGCTGTCGCCATCGACAGCGCCAAACAAAACACCATTAGGTTCTATAGATTTGACGATACCAATATAAACATCCAGCGTGCCTCGCCAGTCAAAAGTGAACATGTAGACCACGTCCTGAAAGATAAAATCTCTTGCATCGACAGCGTTGCCTAAATAGGCACATCGCGTTCCATCTGGAGCATGTCCAAGGGTATAAGGCTGCAACTCATTCATCAAAAAAACGTCAACATAGTTTCGTGGGCCGCGCAACTCGGTTCGCGTGCGATGACGCCCGACCCTATGGAAGGAACTTTTTGTAGTTAACGTTAGTGACTAGAACACTTTTGCAAATTTTAATGGTCCTATGGACCCAATATAATTTCATTTGAAACCAACCTGCCAGAGACCTTATGAAAACCTCCACTATCGATTTGAGCGCTGCAGCTCACATGAAATTTTTTGTCAAGCTCGTGATAAAAATCGACTGTGCGGTCCTTTCCCCACTGCCAAAAATACCTGCTGTAGATGGTTGCCTCCTCTAGCTCAACTCGACCCGTTTTTACATCCACTCCTGCATTGTTTCGTATTTCATTTATCACCTTGGTGCAGGCATCAACACCATCCTCTTTAGAACTGTACAGCCCCGTGAGTACGGTGATGCTGATCTGATTTTTCTGGGCTGGGTAGCCCAAAAAAACACCTATTCCAGAGAACTCTTCTCGCTTCAATAATGTTTCCCTTAGGTCGTCCTCCAAACGATTGAGGCCAAAAGTAAGTATTGAGACCGGCTCGTTTAGAAGGGTGGAAAATATTTTATCTGTATCCGCAATGGCTCTTGGGATTGTGAAGAGCAGTAAAGAGCAAATTAAAAATACAGTGGTTGATTTCAACATTCACTCATACCCCGTTTCTAAATGTCACAGACAAAAGATAGACCTTGGCAAATACCATTTGATTTGAGCTCATTATGGCTTGGCCGCGGTGAGCCACGACACGAGCGTCATAATTAGAATATCAATACCACTGAGCTACACTAGTGAGTTCTTGGCGGTAGAAGAGAAGCTACTCCCCTCTTATGGTTGTTATGACGGATATGGTTTGGCGGCTCTGAGTGCTAACCAGACGCGTCATATCTAATCTTCCAAATGTGGATAACATGACGTGGCCTAGATCAGATCTTCGCTTTTTCCCCAATCAATAGAGTGGAGTTTATTTATTTGTTCAAACTCAGCGCGGGCTCGCTCCAAATCTGGCAAAAGATATACGCTTCTACGGGTCTTGTTGCCTTCCCTCCGCTTTGTCATGCTTGGCATGAGTTCGAATAGTATCTTGCCAAACATTGTGGGCTTTTCGGGATGAGCCAAGCCAAGTCGTCGGCAAAAACCAAGGTATGCATTAAACATTTCCTTAGTTTCGTATTTGTCTGGCCATTCCCTTAAATAGGTTCCACCGCCGGCCTCAGGCTCTTCAAGGCCACCGAACTCCAAACAGGAATAAAGCCATTGCCCAACGGTTCCTAGGCTGCGTAACTGTTGCTCGATCAGAGCTTTGGTGCGGGGTATTTTCCGCAAATTAATGCCAGATAGGTCCCAGTTAACGAGAACATGCATTAAAGCCTCTCGTCCACCGGCATCCATCTCATCGGCTATTGCCCTGAAGTACCCACTATCTTGAATACGCGCTGAGCTTGCCTCGATCACTACGAACCGCCGCTGATCGACGCTGGCAGGTACTATCCATTCGTTGTTTGAAGACATAATTATTCTGGCGAAATTCCGAGAAGATTGGACATCAACCCCTTTCATTTCTATCGCTAGTTGGTCCTCAGTTATCAGTCCTTTCAGTGCTCCCTCAGCTCTTTTGTCACCAGCCCAAAATGCCTCGTCTGCAAATACGAGGAGCTTATCCCTAAGGTGCGCATTGAAGTTCCCTACTAAATGGGACGATTGAGTGACCTGAATGAAATGGGGGCCAAATAAGCGAGCAAAGTTATTTACGAATACCCCCTTGCCTACCCCTTGTTTTCCTCGGATAGCTAGCGCTATTCCGGGTCGCTTAGCTGGGTTTTGGATCGCGTCTGCCATCCAACTAATTACATATTGATACAAACCGCCATCATGGCTGCAGATGTTCTCATGGATATGCTGCAGATATAGGCTGCAATCCCCTGCTTTAGGCTCCACAGGAAACCCCTGAAAAAGGTTGAATTGTTCTGTCTCTTGGTAGGCAGGGCTAAAGATAATTCCGTTGTACGAACGGCGTTGCGGGTGCTGCAGCCATATGTCGGCAGCAGTTCGAAGCTTGCCACCAATAGTGATCTTCTGGTTAGCGTAACGAGACCTAAAGTCTGAGGGCGCTGAGAAATCATATGTTTCCCAACCATTAGAAGGGTCCACTCCAACATTCATTATCTTTGCTTTGCCGGCGATCATTATGTGCGCATGCGCTGAATTAATTGAGGCTACCAAGTTGGAAATTTTATCTTGGTCTTTATGGACCAGCATTTGCTTCAGGCTATGAATTATATTGTCGACTTCACTTTCTGGTAGCGGCCCGTCTGACAAAAAATTTGGGTGATCGTTTTCGCTACCATTGCGATTTTTTTCCCTGAGCGCTTCTGCAATGATGGCATCACTCAAGCCACTCTTTTTCAACTCAAGACCTAGCTTGAACAGGTAAGCGTTTCGCCCCTCCGCATTCTCATTGGTCTGCCTATATTCACTGCATGGAGCAACCTCAAGTCCTTCATCCGGCAGAGCCCCTTCCAATATCTCGATTGTCGTTTTGGATTGCTTTGCTAAGGCCAGAAACTCTTCCAGCTCCAAAGTTTTGTCGCCGCTCCAGCAAGAGAAACGGAGCTTCTTGGAGCCAAAGAACGGAAGGTTGATATAATTTCCCAACTGCCCGGGGGTTCTGCGGGTCTGTTTTGGAAAAATTTCAGCCTCTGGGAAACCCAGCATAGAGGCAATTCTTTGTAATGCTGCAACTACGCGGCTAGGACAGGCTGGCTCTGAAAAGAACACATATACATGGGCCCCGTTCGATTTGCTGTTACAGACCAGCATTGGGATCGACCAAGCAATCAGTTGATTTGAAATTTGCTTAAAGTCGAGCGGATAAACATCAATGTCTATGGCTGCGAATTGCACTTGCTCGTTTTCATCCAACAGATAAACGCCAAGTGGCTCTATTCCCTCCAAGTGATTAGCAATGACCGCTGGTGTTATTGACTGTTTTTTAGACCATTGACGTGGTTTTTGTTTCCCTTGCTTTATCCCCAAATCAATATGGGCATACGTGCCGTAGGCGTCCGGGTAACCGCGAAACAAAGAGGCAAAATCACTCACAATTTGATGATTAATCATCTTGCAATTCCTTGGTATCAAGCCAGCGCTGAACTGCGGTGACGTCAAACAATAGTTCACGAACTGAAGCTTGAATTGGCGATGGAATGTCGCGGTCTTTGATCCAGCGTTTTACAGTTGATCGGCTAATTCCGAGTTGGGCACAAAGCAGCGTTCTTGGAATGACATTGAGTTGTGGCTTCGTAGCGAGCTCCTGCGAAAAAACGCGTTAGTCTTCTGAGAATTTTGGAGCGTGACGCTTTTTGAGCAGTGGCGGCGGACGAAACCACTTTGCAGCATTTTGATTACGGCTTAGCTGATGCCTGTCTGTTGAGAGCTCATACTCAACTATACCAAGCCTAACTGCTCACAAGAAAAATCTCAACTAAAATAAATCATAACATATTGAAAATATTATATATAAGAGTTTATGCGACTTTGGATAACTGCTCTGCCAACAAAACATCCAACAGGCCAAACAAATGAAAAGTGGGATTATTTTTAGATTTTAAAAAAACAGAAAAACAAAACATTCGATTGTATGTGAAATTTAATTGTTTATTTACAACATTATGATTGCTTTTTCGAAATTCTATATTTCCTCTTGATAAAAAGATATTATTAAGATAATTCTAAGATAATTCAAATATCCTTGTAATTTGGGGGTGAAATTGACACAATTTGATGAAATCTTGGATAACACTAAGGATAATCCAATCCTTGAAAGAGAACTCATGGGCATAGAAATAACAGATGACGAACTTCTAGCTATGGACCCGCAATTGCTCGTGGCCTTACAGCAGCACCTTAAAAATTACAGAAACAGTCACGCTAGTGCGGTGAATCAAGAGAAGACCGATCCACAAATATCTAAGGCCAATCGCCAAGAAACACCTAGTCTTAGAGTGCTATCTAGTTGGACTTTGGGGGATGCAAACTTCGAAGAAGTTGAAAGGTTTGAGGGCGGCTACCTCGGCACTCGGATTAAACAAAACAATGTCACGTATATAGCGCGCCGCTGGAAAATGACTGATGAAGTAAAGGGTATTCTAAAGACCGCCGCGGATTTTGGATTTGACCGTTTCTGGCGCGTTAACCATCCCCAAAACTCTTACTTGGAAGACAATTTAAATTACCTAAAAGGCAGCCACCATATCGGTTGTTCCCCAACTCATGACAGTCCTTGGATATTTGTACTAGGTGCAGAAAGCTTGTCGCGCCGGCTAGGCTCTCAGGTAGTCAAAGAAATCACCTTTAATCGCGTCTATCATGAGCTCATGGACGCGGCTCTTGAAAGCGATGGCGAACCACTTCGCCAGACCGAAGAAGAGCTCAAGCCAGGCACCTACAAAATCCAAAAGGGTGGGGAGAAGTGCTACACGGTACACCCAGCGGATTTTCAGAGGCTCATTAAATATCTCTCTGAGAATATTACTGATTGAGACCACAGCTTCGGTTTTTCGGCCCCTTTCTGAGACGAAGCGGATTGCGTCTTTAATGCCACAGCTCTCTAATGATTAGCGTTCCGGAATTAGATCGCTATCAGGTGAGCAAAGCCAGCCGAATGGAAAAGCTACTGGCCAAGCTGTGGAAAATCCAATCTTGAGGTTTTGATGGATAATCTACTCTCGGCTTTAACAATTGAAGTGGCTACCCGCGTAACAGTAGCGGTCCTGTCTTCAATGAAGCCGTTTTAAAGTTTGATTGAACACTTACGTCTGTTGATTAATGGCACTGTATAAATTTGATTGGACGGCCAAAATTTCTGGGACAATCGAAATTGATGCCCAAAATGGCTTAGAAGCTGACGAAACTTTCAACTTTTACACCAACAGGGAATTGG
>JBMHCH010000018.1:0-51150 GCA_049890015.1 Puniceispirillaceae bacterium (SeqCode) | reverse complement strand
TTGTTGGTTCCCATGACCGGGATGATCCGCGCCGGATGTGCCATCAGCCAGGCCACGACCAGCGCCGTGACATCGGCGTCCTGGCGCGCCGCGATCGCGGCAAGCGTGTCATGCAGCGCGCGGTTCTCGGGCGCGAACAGCGCCCCGCCGCCCAAAGGCGACCAGGCCATCGGCGGAATCCGGCGCTGCTGCAGATAGGCGATGTCGCCATTGGTGAAGGGCGCGCTTTCCAGCACACTGATCTCGATCTGGTTGGTGGTCAGGCGCGTGTTCATCGCCGACTGCAGCAGATCCATGTCCCAGGGACGGAAGTTCGAGACCCCGACCTGGCGCACCTTGCCGGAGCCCACCAGCGCGTCCAGCGCGCCGCCGGTCTCGTCATGGTCCATCATCGGGTCCTGCCGATGGATCAGCAGCATGTCGATCCGCTCGACATCCATGAGCCGCAGCGAGTGGTCGACCGAGTCATTGATGTGCGCCGCGCTCGTGTCGTAATGTTTGAACCGCGCGTCGGCATAGCGCCCCATCGGCACGACAATGTCGCATTTGGTGATGATCTCGACCCTGTCCTTCAGATGCGGCGCTGCACGGAAGGCGTTGCCGAGGATCTCCTCTGCCTCGTAGCCGCCATAGACCGCCGCCTGGTCCATTGTCGTGATGCCCTGCTCAAGGCAGGACTCGATCTTCGCCTGGACATGCGCCGGCGAGGTGTCGGCATCATCGCCAAGCCGCCACATGCCATAGACGATCCGCGAGAAGCTCAAATCCTCGGCAATGGTGATCCGGTCCATCAGTGTCTGTCTCCTGTTCCAAGCGGCGTTGCCGGCAGTCCCGCCGGCACCCGCCCATATTCATGCGGCAGCGAGCATGTCTTCAGCTCGGGAAGCACCAGCCTTCCGATATGATCGCATTCCTCGAGATGGGGATAGCCTGAAAAGATGAAGCTTCGCATCCCCATTTTCCGATAGGCCTCGATTTCGCTCAGAATCTGGTCGGCGGAGCCGACAAGCGCTGCCCCGCAGCCCGATCGCGCCCGCCCGACACCGGTCCACAGATGCGGTTCGATGAACCCGTCCATATCGGCAAGCTCGCGGTTGCGCGCCTGCCGCGCGACGCCAAGCGAGGTGCTGTCCAGCGCCCGCTCCCGAATCTCGCGCCCGGCCTCGTCATCAAGACGCGAGACAAGCTCGGCGGCATACTCGCGGGCCTCGATCTCGGTATCGCGCACGATCATATGGACACGAAGACCGTAATCCAGGGTCCGGCCATGCGCCGCGGCGCGTTCATTGACCGTCTTCATGCGCGCCGCCAGGTCCTCCCGGCTTTCCGGCCACATCAGATAGACATCGCAATGCTGCGCGCACAGCTCGACCGCCGCCGGCGAATAGCCGCCGAAATACAGAAGCGGACCGCCATTCTGCTGATAGGGGCGCGCCGGCTCGGTGCTGACCCCGCTGAACTGGTAGATCTCGCCGTCATAATTGATCTCGTCCCGCGTCCAGGCCTGTTTCAGGATTTCAACGACCTCGCGCGATCGCTGGTAGCGATAGGCGCTGTCCTCGGTCTGGCCGGGAAAGTCGGAACTGATGATGTTGATGGTCAGCCGTCCTTCCAGCATGTGATCCAGCGTCGCCACGGTGCGCGCCAGCATGATCGGCTGCATCTCGCCGCAGCGCACCGCCGCCAGAAGGTTCATCTTAGATGTGATCGGGGCGCAGCCGGCGACAAAGCTCAGCGTGTCCTGACCCACCTGATAGGAGGAGGGACACAGGATGTTGCGGAAGCCGTTTGCCTCGGACTGTTTCACGATCTGCGAGCAATGCGCCCAGCTGGAGCGCAGGTCCCCTTCGGGAACACCGAGATAGCGGAAGTCGTCGGAACAGAGCGCCGAGAAGAAACTGACCTCGCTGGCATCAAGATCGGAAGATGTAACCGGAACGACGCTCATATGATCACCCCCAGGCCTGTCCGTGCGCACCATCGCGTGGCGCGAGGATCATCATGCAGCTATCGAAAGATTAATCAATGGTGTATCAATTTGTTATGACATCCGAGAAAACAAACGGCCAAACCGACCCTGCGCCAGGAGCGCTGCCGGTCTATATCAGGATCGCCGAGGTGATCTCGCGGCAGATCGACGCCGGACTTCTGGAAGATGGCCAGCGGCTGCCGACCGAACGCGAGATGGCGCGGTCGCACGGCGTTGCTGTCGGCACTCTTCGCAAGGCGCTTGCCCGCTTGACAAGGATGGGACGCCTCGACAGGCGGCAGGGGTCGGGAAACTATATCCGACAGACGGACAGGTCGGCGGCGGTCTACACCATGTTCAAGCTGGAGCGCCCCGGGGGCGGCGGCCTGCCGACGGCGAGGCTGCTGTCGCTGGACAGGCTCGTAAAGCCGGAAACGCTGCCAGAATTCGGCACCGGCAGAACGGCCCATCGTTTCCGCCGTCTGCGCTTTCTCGACCAGGTGCCTGTGGCGCTTGAGGAAATCTGGCTCGACGCCGGGATTGCGCCGGACCTGCCGGCCGACCGGATTTCGGACTCGCTCTATAAATTCTACCGTGACGAGCTGGGGCTGTGGATCACCCGCACCGAGGACCGGGTATCGCTTGCCGCGGTGCCGGACTGGACGGTGGATCAATTTCCGGTGTATGCCGGCGCACCGGCAGGCTATGTCGAGCGAATCGGCTGGTCACAGACCGGCGCCAGGGTGGAATATTCACAAAGCTGGTTCGACCCGGCGCAGGCCAGGTTTGTCGCCCGCCAGAAATGATGTGCCGGGAATGATGTGCCGGGAATGGTATGAAAGACGAGGATCAGGATGACGGTAACCTATGGCGTGATCGGCTGCGGCATGATGGGGCGCGAGCATCTGCAGAACATCGCATTGCTGGACGGGGCCCGTGTCGGCGCCATCTATGAACCCGACGCCGACATGGCGGCCGCGGCGGCCGCGCTGGCGCCCGAGGCTGTCATGGCGGCAAGCCTTGATGACCTTCTGGCGGACAGCGCGCTCGACTGCCTTTTGATCGTCAGCCCGAACCATTGCCATGCCGGACAGCTGGACGCCATCGCCGCGAAGGTGACGCTGCCGATCCTTGTCGAAAAGCCGCTCTTCACCGACCCCGTTGATCATGCCCGCATCGAGGCGTTTCGTGACAGCTATGGCGCGCCTGTCTGGGTGGCGATGGAATATCGCTACATGCCGCCGATGCAGCGGTTTCTCGAGATGGTCGACGAGGTCACGGGCGGCATCCGCATGCTGACCATCACCGAGCACCGGTTTCCGTTCCTTCAGAAGGTCGATAACTGGAACAGGTTCAACGCCAATTCCGGCGGCACCTTTGTCGAGAAATGCTGCCATTTCTTCGATCTGATGCGGCTGATCCTGAAATCCGACCCGGTGCGGGTGATGGCCAGCGCCGGCCAGGAGGTGAACCATCTGGACGAGGTCTATGACGGACGTCCTTCGGATATCTGGGACTGCGGCTATGTGATTGTCGATTTCGCCAGCGGCGCGCGCGCCATGCTGGAGCTGTCGATGTTCGCCGAGGGCTCGGAATATCAGGAGATGGTCCATGCTGTCGGCGGCAAGGGCAAGCTGGAGGTGAAACTTCCCGGGCCGGGCCGATTCTGGTCGGGGCCGGAGGAAAGGCGGCCGGTGCCGGTGCTGGTCGAAAGCCGCCGGCATCCCTGCGATCCGGTGGTGCATGAGGCGCCGGTCGACGCCGCCCTTCTCGAGGCCGGCGACCATAACGGGTCGACCTATCACCAGCATCGCCGCTTTCTTGACGTGGTGCGCGGCACCGGCGCTGTCGAGGTCAGCCTTTATGACGGCATCTGGGCGGTGCGCATGGGCCAGGCGGCGCAGGAATCCGCGCGCACCGGCCAGACGGTGACTCTCTAGCGGCGCGACGGCTCTCGCAAATGTCACTTGCCGGCGCGCGCCAGGCCGGCGATGCTGGTCCGGACGTGCCCGTGAACAGGACAACTCCGGACAGGGAATATTACGATGCCGCCCACCACACCGCTCTGCGATTTTGGCTGGAAAGCGCCAACCTTCACCCTTGCCGATCCGAACGGCACCTCCCACAGCCTTGACGGGCTGATGGGTGAAAGGGGGCTGCTGGTCGCGTTCATCTGCAACCACTGCCCCTATGTCGTGGCGGTGATCGAAAGGCTTGTCGCCGACGCGGCGGCGCTGCAGGCGGATGGCGTCACCACCGTCGCCATCATGTCGAACGACTATGCCACCTACACCGATGACAGCCCCGACAGGATGCTGGACTTCGCCGCGAGGCACGGCTTCGGCTTTCCGTATCTTGTCGACGGGACGCAGGAGGTCGCGCGCGCCTGGGGCGCCGTCTGCACGCCGGATTTCTTCGGGCTGAACGCGGCGGGAGAGCTGCAATATCGCGGCCGCATCGATGATGCGAGGATGGGCGATGCCAGCGCCCGCACGCCGGAATTGCTGAACGCCATGCGCCAGGTGGCGGCGACCGGCGCCGGCCCGGCCGAACAGGTCGCGTCCATGGGATGCTCGATCAAGTGGCGGTAGATGGCGGCAAAGGGCGCCCGCGCTAGAGAAACTCCGGAAAGGCCTGTCTCGTGAAGGTCTCGCGGCCGATGGCGGTGATCCGCGCCACCTCCGCCGCATCAAGCCAGGGCGCCGTCGCCACCGCCCATGAGGGGCGGGCCATGACCCGCGCCGCCCAGCCGGCCACCCGCGGATAGCGCGACTCCCAGAGAGCCTGCATACCAAGACAGTGAAGACGGAAGACATAGGCTGTCAGCATCGCGTCGGCGAGGCTGTAATCCGGCCCGAGCAGCCAGTCATGCTCCGCCAGCGCCTCTTCCATCTCGGCGCACATGCGCTGCAGCCGCCGGAAGGCCACCGGAACATAGATCGACTCCGCGCCATGCTCCATCAGGTCGAGGGTCTTGCGCACCCGGATCTTGTCAGGCATCGCCTTCCATCGCGCGGCAAGCTCCTCCGGCGTTTTCGCCTGCAGCATGCGGCGCTGGAAGCTGGCGAAGGTCAGGGTGTTGACGCTGTCATGATATTCGGCCGTGTTCACGCCCCAGATGCGCATGCGCGCCTGCGCCAGCCGGCCCGCCGGCACCAGCCGCGCCGTATCATCAAGCCCGTCGAGATATTCGCAGATGACGGTTGATTCTCGGATCAGGACCCCGTCATGGTCCAGGACCGGCACCACCGCGCGCGGGTTGATCCTCAGATAGTCTTCGGCCAGATGCTCGCCCCTCGGAAGATCGACATGGCGGCTTTCCCAGGCCAGGCCCTTCTCGGCGAGAACGATCCGCACCTTCACCGAACAGACGGAATTCGCGCCGTGATAGAGGACAAGCATGGGCTGCCTAGCGCCCGTGGCCGCGGTCATAGCCGCTTGGCTGCGCCGGCTGCCAGTCGGCAAGCGCGCCGGCGGACGGCGTGAACACCTCGACAAGCAGCGGATGGCAGACAGCGGCATCGCTTGAATGCGTTGTCGAGCAATCGCCGCCCGGGCAGGCCGACAGCGCCCCCAGAAGATCGATCTCGGCAAGGAACTCTATATAGTCGCCCGGGCGCACCGGGCTCGCCTTCATGAAATACTGGCCGGTGTCGCGGGTGAAGCCGGTGCACATGAAAACATTCAGAACATCATGGACATGCGCCTCGATCTCCTCGATCGGCGCGCCGGTCTCCGCCGCCAGCGCGCGCGACAGGTTCGAATGGCAGCAATGATGGTAATGGTCGCCAGCCAGCAGATGATGCGTGTAGGGATCGCATCTGGTGCCGATCACGTCATGGATGCCGCCGCCGAAGCTGTCGATACCGTACCAGCCGAGCGTGTCCTCGATGATGGTCGCCATCGGGCGCAGATGCGGAAGGGTCGACCACATTCTGTCACCCGTGGTGATATGGGTGCCGTGGATGGCCCGCGTCTTGCCGGAAAAGAACCGCTCGCCAAGGTCATGCGCGTTCCACAGATTGAGATCGCCGACCTGCGGCCCCTCGACCGAGCTGATCCGGAAGAAGCTGCCGGCCGGCACCCGGAAGCAGCCGCCATCGCGGGGCTGCACCAGCAGCTCGTCCGTCTTCGCGGCCCCCTCGCGGGCGGCACGGTAGAGCGCCAGGTCAGGCGGGGCCAATGTGCCGTTGGGATAGACAATCACGGGCTCGACAGCGCGGCGCGCGTCAGCATCCTGCGGGACGGTGGTCATCAGACGGGTCTCCTTGCTTTCTATGATGCCGAACGCTGGCGGGCGATGATCCCGAGCATCGACAGGCCGAGCCGCGAGGCCATCAACGCCCCCTGCCCGTTCACATCGCGGGCCGGCATGAGCTCGACCATATTGAAGCCGCAGATCGGCGCGCGCGCCGCCACCGCCTCGAAAATCTGCATCATCTGCCAGTAGGACAATCCGCCCTGCGCCGCGCCGATGACCGCCGGCATCACCACCGGGTCAAGGCTGTCGACATCCAGCGCGATATAGACGGGCACGACCTCGGGAAGATCCGCAACGGCCCGTTCGATCCCGCCCGGCTCGATCAGACGACGCATCGTGTGAAACGCGACACCGTAATCAAGTGCCGCCTGGACATCCGCCCTGCGGGCCGATCCGATGCCGCGCGCGGCAAGCTGGACGATCTTGCCGACATGCGCCATTTCCGACGCGCGCCGCATGTTGCTGGACAGGCCTTGCGTCTCGCCGCCGACCTCGTCACGCCAGTCGATATGCGCGTCAATCTGGAGGATCGAGATCGGGCCGCCCGGAAAGCCGCAATAGGATTCCAGAACCGGGATCGGCACCGAATCATCGCCGCCGAGGATGAACGGCACCGCGCCTGCATCCAGAAATCCGGTCACCGCGCCGCGGATCATCCGGCGATTCTCCGATGTGACCCCGGGCGCGGCATCCGCCACAACGTCGAGATCGCCGAAATCGGCGGCTCCCACCCCGGCAGGCAGCACACCATCCGAAGGCGTCACGTCAAACAGGTCGAAATCATGCTGTTCAAGGATGGTTGGCCAGCTTCGCGCGGCGCGTATCGCGGCCGGCGCGTCATGGCAGTAGGACCCGACCGGATAGGGCGTTGCCGAGCCGATGCCAAGCACCGCGATATCGACCGCACCAGCCTGATCGAGACTGGCACGCGGCATGTTCAGCCAGCCGCCTTCAGCCTCACCGCCAAAAAGCTCACCCATGGATGGTGCGTCCTTCATCCTTATCCTCCGGCCTGTTGTGCCCCTTACTGAGTGAAAATTGTCCCGATTCGCGGGGAAAAGCAATAAATGCTATAAAAGCGTGTCCTGCCTGTTCGGAAAGTTTCAACTGTCCCGAATCGACCGAAAAAAGTCGCGATGCGGAATATTCGGCAGGAACCGTTCGTTTACCGTCGTGCGACTGGGTTCGGGTGGTGTAGCGTTCATGCGGACCCGCATGGGGACATGAAAACCAAAATGAGGAACCAATCATGAGGAAACTTCTTCTATCGGCAGCAGCAGCCACCGCCGGCATCTTTGGTGTTGTTGGCCAGGCCGCCGCTGACGGCCATTGCGGCTCACTGACCATGGCCGAGATGAACTGGGCATCCGCCGAGCTCATGGCCAATGTCGACAAGATCATTCTTGAAGAGGGTTATGGCTGCGAGGTCGAGCTCGTGGCCGGCGCGACCATGCCGACCTTTACATCGATGAACGAAAAGGGCGAGCCGGATGTTGCCGGTGAGCTGTGGATCAACGCGGTTCGCGAGCCGCTCTTCGCCGCCATGGATGAAGGGCGCCTGGTCTCCGCCGTGAAGGGGCCGATCACCCAGCTTGGCGAAGGCTGGTGGGTACCGCCGCACACCGCGGAAAAGCACCCCGAGATCGTGACCGACATCAACGCGCTTCTGGCGCGTCCTGATCTGTTCCCGCATCCCGAGGACCCGTCCAAGGGCGCCTTCGTCGGCTGTCCGGCGGGCTGGGGCTGCCAGCTGGCCAACGCCAACCTCTATCGCGCCTTCGACATGGAAGCCAAGGGCTGGCTGCTGGTCGACCCGGGTTCCGCAGCGGGCCTTGACGGCTCGATGGCCAAGGCCGCCGAGCGTGGCGAGAACTGGTTCGGCTACTACTGGTCGCCGACAGCGATGATCGGAAAGTACTCGATGGTTCCCGTCGACATGGGAAGCTGGGGCGGTTCTGACAACTGGGACGGCTGCATCGTCAAGCCCGAGCAGGAATGCGCTGATCCGAAGGCGTCTTCCTGGACACAGTCCGAGGTCCACACCGTGATCACCTCCGACTTCAAGTCGCGCGGCGGCGATGCCGTGAAGTATCTGGAGACCCGCATTTTCCCGGGCCCGGTGATGAACGGCATGCTGGTCTACATGGCTGATGAGCAGGCGGGCGGCGCGGATGCGGCGATCGAGTTCCTGATCAAGCATGAGGACCTGTGGAGCGGCTGGGTGTCTGCTGACGCCGCTGCGAAGATCAAGGCATCTCTCTAGGCTTGCCCTGAACACAAACTGGCCTGCCGGACACGCTCCGGCGGGCCTATTCTTTAGGTAAAAGAAAGTTCAACTGTGGGGTGTCGAGATGGAATTTCTCACTGAATTTCCGGAAATGGGTCGCCAGGACCTGCGTGACTTCAAGAAAGGTGTCGATGCGTCTTTCAAGGAATTCTCGCGAACCTATGGTGACGCGCTCGAAAGCTTCTTCGAGCCGCTTCTGTGGTTCCTTGTCTGGCTGGAAAAGCTGCTGACAAACGCCCCATGGCCTATCGTGATCGCCGTCGTGGCAGCCCTTGCCTGGCTCGGATCGAGGAGCTGGAAGCTCGTCGCCGGAACAGTGGCCGCCTTCCTTGTGATCGGCTATTTCGGCATGTGGGAAGACACCATGGCGACGCTGGCGATCATTTCGGTCGCCACCCTGCTGTGCATCAGCCTCGGCATTCCGCTTGGCATCTGGATGGCGAAGTCGAACCGCGCGCAGTCGGCCATCACCCCTGTGCTCGACGTGATGCAGACCATCCCGAGCTTTGTCTATCTGATCCCGGTGGTCATGCTTCTTGGCATCGGCAAGGTGCCGGGCCTGATCGCGGTGTGCATCTATGCCATTCCGCCCATCGTGCGCCTGACGAACCTTGGCATCCGGCTTGTCGACAAGGAGGTGCTTGAGGCAGCAGACGCCTTTGGTGCCGATTACCGGCAGCGGCTGTTCGGCGTGCAGATCCCGCTTGCCCTTCCGAACATTTTTGCTGGTGTGAACCAGACCATCATGATGTCGCTCGCCATGGTCGTGATCGCCTCGATGATCGGGGTGAAAGGGCTGGGCCTGCCGGTACTTCGCGCCATCTCCAACCAGTATCTGGCGCTCGGCCTTCTGAACGGCCTCGCCATCGTGACACTGGCGATCATCTTCGACCGCGTGTCTCAGGAATATGGACGCCGCCTTCAGGCGCATCGGCAGGGGGCCGACCATGACTGACAAGATCAAGATCAGCAATCTCTACAAGGTGTTCGGCCGCAACCCGAAGGCAGCGATGGATCATGTCCGCAAGGGGGCAAGCAAGCAGGATCTCCTGGACAATCACGGGCATGTGCTTGGCCTTCGCGACATCAATATCGACATCCCCGAACGCCAGATCCAGGTGATCATGGGGCTGTCGGGGTCCGGCAAATCGACACTGATCAGGCATATCAACAGGCTGATCGAGCCGACCGAGGGCAAGGTTCTTGTCGACGGCGTCGATGTCCTGACCATGTCGCCCGAGGACCTTCGCGAATTCCGCCGCCACAAGCAGTCGATGGTCTTCCAGAAATTCGCGCTTCTGCCGCACCGCACCGTGGCCCAGAACGCCGCCTATGGTCTGACTGTCCAGGGCATCGCCGAGGCCGAGGCCAAGGAGCGGGCGCAGCGCTGGATCGACAGGGTTGGCCTTGGCGGCTTCGAGAACCATTTTCCGGCGCAGCTGTCGGGTGGCATGCAGCAGCGTGTCGGCCTTGCCCGCGCGCTGGCCACCGACGCGGAAATCCTGCTGATGGACGAAGCGTTCTCGGCGCTCGACCCGCTGATCCGCACGGACATGCAGGATATTCTTCTCGATCTCCAGGAAGAGCTCCACAAGACCATCGTCTTCATCACGCATGACCTTGACGAGGCGCTTCGCATCGGCGACCGGATCTCGATCCTCCGCGATGGCGAGATCGTGCAGCAGGGCGACCCGCAGGACATCATCATGCGGCCGGCCGACGATTACATCTCCGACTTCATCAAGGACATCAACCGCGGGCGGGTGCTCGAGGTGCGCTCGGTGATGAGCAAGGCGGCACGCGCCGCCGGGCCGAAGCTTGCCGCGAACACGACGATCGAGGATGCGCTGCAGATGCTGTCGAACGCCGGCAAGGACAGTGGCGCGGTTGTTGATGATGCCGGCAAGACGATCGGCAAGATCGAGATGAACAACGCCATCGCCGCCATGGCCCGTCCCGAACGCGGCAAGGGAACCCCGCGCTACAAGTAACGCGGGGACTCGGCTGCCTTGTGCCGGGCGCCGGCTTGTGTCCGGCAAAGGCAGGAGCTTGTCACAGGCTGGTCGGCAAGATGAAGCACCTGTTCCAGCGCCGCGGCAGCCACCCTTGCGCGCGGATCACCCTGTCTTTCATACGCCTCGGCAAGACCTGACAGCGACCAGATATTGCCGCGGTTCTGGCGGCTGACCGGAAGCTCGTCTGTATGACCGAGATCGGCCTCATAGACAGCCGTCGCCTCGGCGACATGTCCCTGTTCCAGAAGCAGTGCGCCAAGGGCATGACGCGGCGGATGCATCCAGGCCCACGGCTCGGTATAGGCAAGCCTGTCCACGGCAGCGACAGCTTCGCGAAGCTTGTCCAGTCCGGCCTCTGCATCACCGTCGTGATAGGCCATCTCGCCGCGCATCATCGCCGCGCCGACCGCCAGAATATCGTCAGCCGCATTGTTGAAATAGGCGTATCCGGATGGCACCGCCGCGCGCGCCGCATCAAAGGCCGTGGCCGCATCCGCCGCCGCCTTGTGATCGCCCATCGCCGCCAGCGCCACCGCCCGCGACTGATGATGCATCGCCCAGGAGACCGGCATGTTCACCGGATCGCCGCCAAAATCCCTGTCGGCGATGATCTGCCATCTTCCAAAACGGACATCAACATGGGCGATGCTGGCGTGATAGCCTTCCAGCGTCATGTCCAAATGTGTTTCCGGCGGCCTGGTCAGCAGACCGTCAAGAACCTCGGCCATAACCGCCGCGCCACGGCTGGCATCCGCCATATTGCCGCTCTGCATGCCGGTATGCATCAGCATATGCGCGTCATGGCAGACCAGCGTGCGGTAGAAGGGTGTCCGGTCAAGATGCGGCAGAAACCGCATATCGGTGGCGATGGCGCGCCGGCTGCAGCTGGTAGCCTCGTGATAGTCACCAAGAAGCGCATGGATGTGCGCCGGCATGTGCTGAAGATGACCGGCATCCGACGGGGCAAGCTGCTGAAGGCGGCGGGCCGAGGCAAGCGCCCGTTCCGGAGTTGGCGACATTTCATGGACATGGATGTCATAATGCAGGAGGCCGACATGATCCGCCCCCGCCCCCTGCAGCGCCCGCGTCAGCGCGGCGTGGATCTCGGGCGCCCTGGCGTCGGGATTCGGCGCGCGGGCGTCGACATCATAGATCTGCCAGGGCGTCAGCATGATCTGCGCCTCGATTTAGACCGCGGCGATATCAGGATCGGACCCGAATTCGTCATAGACAGCGCGCATGGCATCGGCATAGGCGCGCTCCCATGCCGCCATGATGTCGTCATCAGGCACCTCTGCCTGCGGATAGCGCGCCGCCAGCGCATCGATCAGGGCGCGCGCCTCCGGCGGCGCGGCGCCAGCCCGCTTCCGTGCCTCGCCCACCGCCTCATGGCAGGCCGCCAGCATCGCGGCCTTCTCTGTCCCGTTCAGCCAGTCCCACGGCAGATTCATGAACGGGCCGCTGGAGATGGCGACCCCCCACCAGGCAAGCGCAAGATCATCATCGGCCATGGCCGCGGCACGGAAGCAGGTGACCGCCTCCTCATGATTGAAACCATAGAGCCATCCAAGGCCCTGCGCGAACCAGCCGGCAGCCGTCTCATTCGTGACAAGAAAGGAAGGGCGATGCGATCCGGCATCAAAGGCATAGACAGGTGCAGGCGTGTTCATGCGAAAAAACTAATATAAAAATCCGACAGCGCGAAACCCTATTCAGCCCGGGCATGTTGCCTTGCCGGACGGGGCTATCCGCGCGTGGTGAGACGCGCGAGAAACCGCCGGTGGAAGCTCAGATAGCCAGGCTCGAGTGTCAGGATGTCGTCCTTCATCATCCGGTGAAGGCGCGGCAGAGCATGAAAGGGCACCGCCGGAAAGCTGTGATGCTCGGCGTGATACGGCATGTTCCAGGCCAGAAAGCGCACTGGCCCAGTCGTCAGCAATGTGCGGCTGTTCGCCAGCATATTGTCATGCTGTTCCGCGCAGCCTGCATGTTCGGCAAGAAGATAGGCGCGAAGAAAAGGCTGGCCGAGCAGCAGCGGGAGCAGCAGATAGGGGACAAGCCAGCCGGCCATCGCCAGCCCTGTCAGCAGCATGGCCAGGACGGCCAGCATGATCCGCGCCTCGCGCGCCACCGCATGGCGCATCGAGGCCGGGATATAGGCGTCGTCCCGCCGTCCGGCGGCAGTGCCGAGAAGCACCCGCAGATTGCCGGCCCAGAAGGGCATTCCGCTCAGATACAGGAAATAGCCGCCGAGACCCTGCGGTTTCGGCGCGGCAAGCTCGGGATCGCGGTCCGGATCCTGGGTGAATTTGTGATGGTCCTGATGGAAATAGAAGAACCAGGTCGGCGCGATCAGAAGCACCATGCCGGCGATGCTGCCGACCACGCGGTTCAGCCAGCGGCTGCGGAAGGCGGTGGCATGGCTGCATTCATGCATGGCGGTGAACAGGAACACCATGGCGATCCCCTGTCCGGTCATGGCAAGCCAGCGAAGCGCCCCCTCAGCCGCCAGATTGCCCCACAGGCACATGCCGATCAGCCCGAGATGGCCGGCAAGATGGATCAGCCCCCGCCTGTCGGACCGCACCATCAGCGCGCGCTTCTCGTCGGTCGAGAGGCGGCGCAGGATATCGCGATGTGTTGTGGCCGGCTCTGGCAGGCTCGCCTCCTCGACTAGCGGCGGGTAACGATCACCTGCCCGCCAGCTGGATCAACGCTGACATGATCGCCGGTTCGGATCAACCGCGTCACGTCGCCATCGGCGAAGCGGTCGCACATGGCCATGCCGGCAAGCGCCGCGCCCTGCGCCAGTATGGTGTTGGCGGCGTTCAGCAGCAGCGCTCGCGGCGCGATCCCGCGCGAGACCATTTCATGCAGCATCCAGGCTGTGGCCACCCCGCCCTTGGCGGTGTTCAGCACGAGGATCCTGTCGCGATAGCTCTGGCCGAACAGCCTGTGCTGCGGACGCGAGAACACACCGTTGATCCGGTCAAGATCATAGCGCGCCGAGAAATTGTCGTCGGCGACCAGCGCCTCGCCCTCGACAGCGGGGCCGATGCCGGCATGGCAGGACAGCTCAATCCGCATCACGCCCGTCCCGTCGCGACGACCTTGCCGGCCTCTGCCGAGGCAACGCAGTCCGCCATGCTGGCCAGCGCCGGGCGGTAGCCATAGCCGCCAAGGATGTTCACGATCTTCGCCGAATTGCTGAGAAGCCGGTTCCAGCCATTCGCCTCGCCGATCTCGCGGGCATATTGCTGATAGAAGCAGGTGCCGGTCAGCACCGTGCCGCCAAAGGATTCGATGGCCTCGACAAACCCCATGCTGGCAGCATCGCCATAGACCTGGGCCGAAGTACAGACCACAAGGTCGGTGCCGGCGGCGCGGCGGCGGCCCTCGCACAGCCCCGCCACCTGCCCCATCTCTACCAGGCTGAGCTGCGGGGCGGCGAACACCACCACATCGACAGCCTCTCCCGCCGCCCCGAACGGGGATTGCAGCTCGGCAATATCCTCTGCCGTGACCCGGCGCGCCGTCAGCCCGGCCCCGCCGACATCATCAAGGCTGCGGCATTCGGGAGTGATGCCGACAATATGGAACAGCGGGGTCGATCCCCAGCTTGCCATGGCCGCGCCGAAATGCTTGATCTCGTCCGACGTCGGCGGGCTGTCGATGCCCTCGATCACCGGCACCTGCCAGTAGCTTCCGGCCATCCGCCCGATGGTGGCCCCAAGAACGCCCCATTGCATCAGATCGCGCGGCCGGTCTTCGACGATGAACCGGCAGCTGGCCTGGCGGTGTTCGTCCAGATGCAGGCCATAGCGCGGCGTCCGTCCGGTCAGCCCGGCAGCAAGCGCCGACGGCCCGCCCTCGAAATTGGACCGCGCGCCGCAGACCGAATTCGAATAGATCACGACACCAGTATCACCGTAAGCGACATGATCGCCAAACAGCGGCGGCATGATCGTCTGATAGTTGATGCAGGTGTCTGTCATCATAATGCCCATCGCCCGGCAGGCGGCGATGAAGCGACGCTCCAGCCCGGCCATCTCCTCGGTCTGGCCAAGCGGTTCATAATGTGACAGGTCGACCCCGCGCGGATCGGTGATCATCGGCACCGCGACACGCGCGCCATCACCCGCCAGTCGCTCGACAAATGCCACGCCTGCCTCGCCAAGCGATTCCGGGTCGGCCATCATATGCGCCTGGCTGACCGGCACCATGTCGCCAGCGTCGAACATCCTGCCAACCTGCATCTGGTGGTCCATGGCCCAGCGGCAGGCCGGCCCCATCTCGCCGGCCAGCATCGCCTGTTCGGCATCATCAAGTTTCATGGTCTTCGCAACCGCTCCCTGCCTGCCTCAACCCAAGATTTGCATATCTGGCGCCAGACCAGCAATCCCCGCCTGCCCATGGTCTGTGCCGCATGCGTTTTTCGCTAGCAGGCAGGGTAGGTCATGCTAGTCTGTCGCGCTGTCAAAAGGCTGCAACCAAAAAACCGAGAGGCCCCGCATGAACCGCAATTTCATCGCCGGTGAATGGGCGGCGTCAGACGACGCCATCGAGAACCGCAACCCGTCGGATATTGCCGATCTGATCGGGATGTACGCCCAGGCCAGCACGGCACAGCTGCAGACCGCGATCGAGGCTGCCGGCACGGCGCAGCAAGCCTGGCAGGCCACGGGCCTTGAAGCGCGGCAGACGGCGCTGATGACAATCGGAAACGCATTGATGGCGCGTGCGGACGAGCTTGGCGCCCTGCTCAGCCGCGAGGAAGGAAAGCCCCGCGCCGAAGGCCGCGGCGAAATCTACCGCGCCGGGCAGTTCTTCACCTATTACGCTGCCGAGGTGCTGCGCCAGATCGGCGACAATGCGGATTCGGTACGCCCCGGAATCGAGATCGATGTGCGCCGCGATCCGGTCGGCATCGTCGCCGTGATCAGCCCGTGGAATTTCCCGACCGCGACCGCCGTGTGGAAGATCGCGCCCGCGCTGGCCTTCGGCAATGCGGTGATCTGGAAACCGGCGAATCTGGTGCCGGCCTCGGGGGGGGCGCTGAGCTAAACCATCGCCGCGGCCGGGCTCCCCGCCGGGCTGTTCAGCCTGGTGATGGGGTCGGGGTCAACCATTGGCGACGCGCTGGTATCGCATCCGGCGGTCAAGGCCATCACCTTCACCGGATCGGTGGAAACGGGGCGGCGCATCGCTGCCGCCGCGATCGGCAACATGCCGCGCATGCAGATGGAGATGGGGTCGAAAAACGCGCTTGTCGTCATGGATGACGCCGATATCGACCTTGCGGTGGCCTGCGCGGCGAACGGCGCCTTCGGCGGCACCGGCCAGAAATGCACGGCCTCCTCGCGGCTGATCGTGCATGAGACAGTGCATGACGAATTTGTCGACAAGCTTGTCGCCGCGACACAGCAGATGGTGGTTGGCCACGCGCTTGCCGAGGGAACGCAGATCGGCCCTGTGGTCAGCGAGGGACAGCTTGCCGCCAATCTAGACTATATGGAGATCGCCCGCGCCGAGGGCGGCGAGGTTCTGTGCGGCGGCGAACGACTGTCGCTGGAACATGACGGATATTACATGTCGCCAAGCGTGATCGCCGGCACCGGCAATGGCTGGCGGATCAACCGCGAGGAGATGTTCGCACCGATCGCCTGCGTGATCCGCGCCGGCTCCTATGACGAGGCGCTGGCCATGTCCAACGATACCGATTTCGGCCTGACCGCCGGCATCATGACACGCTCGCTTGCCCGCGCCGCGGATTTCCGCCGCCGCGCCGAGACAGGCGTTGTCATGGTCAATCTGCCGACCGCCGGCACCGACTATCACGTCCCCTTCGGCGGCCGCGGCGACAGTTCCTACGGACCGCGCGAACAGGGCCAGTATGCGGTGGAGTTCTTCACCAGCACGAAGACCGCCTACATCTCGTCCGGCCCGGTGTCATAGGTGCCGCCATGCATGTGATCGACTGCCTGCAATATTGTAACTGGTCGGAAAAGATCTTCCGGCAGATGCGTGAAGGCGGCGTCGACGCGGTGCATGTCACCATCGCCTATCACGAGAATTTTCGCGAGATGGTGGCGAATCTCGAGACCTGGAACCGCTGGTTCGAGACATATCCCGAGCTGATCTTCCAGGGGCGCACAGGCGCGGATGTGCGCCGCGCCCGCCGCGAGGGGCGCACGGCCATCTTCTTCGGATTCCAGAACCCGTCGCCGATCGAGGATGATATCGGCCTTGTCGAGATCTGCCACACGCTTGGCGCGCGCTTCATGCAGCTGACCTACAACAACCAGTCGCTGCTTGCGACCGGATGCTATGAGGAGGAGGACACCGGGCTGACCCGCATGGGACGGACCGTTGTCGCCGAGATGAACCGGGTCGGGCTTGTCGTCGATATGAGCCATTCGGCGGAGCGCTCGACACTGGAAGCCATCGAATATTCCAGCCGCCCGATCGCCATTACCCACGCCAACCCGTCCTTCTGGCATCCGGCCCGCCGCAACAAGTCGGACGACGTGCTTCGCGCTCTTGGCGAATCAGGCGGCATGCTCGGATTCTCGCTTTATCCGCATCATCTGAAGGAAAAATCGGACTGCAGGCTGGACAGCTTCTGCGACATGATCGCGCGGACAGCCGAGATGATGGGGCCGCGGCAGATCGGCATCGGCACCGATCTATGCCAGGACCAGCCCGACAGCGTTGTCGAGTGGATGCGGGTTGGACGCTGGACCAAGGACATGGACTACGGAGAGGGAAGCGCGTCCGACGCGGGCTTTCCGCCCATGCCGGACTGGTTCCGGGACAACCGCCATTTCGGGGCGATCGCCGACGGGCTTGCCGCGCGGGGCTTTGCAGCGGCGGAAATCGACGGCATCATGGGCGAGAACTGGCTGGCGTTTTTCGACAGCAGCTTTGGACCGGCAGATGACTGAACGCACCGAACAGACATACCAGGCGGCCCGGCACGCCGAGGCGCCGCTTCGCGCCCCCCAGACGGTGATGCGTCTGGCACGCCTTGGCGCCTTTCACCAGAGCCGGCTGAGCTTCATGCGCGTGCTTCTCCGCCGTCTGAAGGATGAGGGCTGGCGGTTTGACCGTCCGGTCTTCGATATCGATTCGCGCGGCGTCGGCGTTGCCACCTACCGGGCGCGCGGACCGCACAGCACCTACACGCTTGTCGCCTTCGCCCACGAGCTTGATGACAGCCTGCGATCCGACCGGGTGATCGCCGAGGCCTGGGACGCCACCTTCACGCTTTGTGACGGCGAAGTGGATGGCGCGCAGATCGACCGTCTTTCCCGCAATGTGCCGAAACAGGAAGCCGGCCGCGTATCCGGATCCGAGATGGTGCTGTCACGCGCCAACAAGTCGGTGCGTCTGTTCAGCCATGTCCTGGACTCGCTGTCGCGCGGCGGCCAGCCTGACCCCGCGATGGTCGATGAGGTCGGGTATCTGGTGCGAACGACCGCCGTCTACGGCTCTGGCAAGTTCGGCGCGGCCGACCGCACCGGCTGGGCCGAGCGGCCGGAATTCGCCGGATCCTTCCAGCCTGAAATGCTGGCTGTCTGGCTGATCCGCACTTTTTCTGTCGATCTGGTCGAGCATATGGCGCGGACCGCTGCCCCAGAGACAGCGGTGCGCCTCGACCCCGATATCCGACGCCGCCTTGGCGTCGGCAACTCGACCGGGCTTGGGATGGCCCCGTTCCTGATCAACCATCCGCGCCTGATCAACAGCTGGATCGCCGCGCGCGAGACCGCGCTGGCGCGGGTGCGGGCCATCGAGACAGTCGATGCGGCACGTCTGGCGCGTTTCCGCAGCCTGGCGCGGCGCGCTGCCCGCAACGCTGCCGAATGGCAGGTCGCCGACGAACGCCAGGCCATGCGGATCGACCGGCTGCGGCTGGATTTCGACTGGATCATAGAGCGTGCCGATGCTGTTGCACCGGACGACAGCCTGCCCTGGGACGCGCTGTATCGCGCAGCCGAGGAGGCGCTATCGCTGGAAGGACAGGAGGCGCTTGTCTCGCTGATGCTGGAGCCGCACGGCGAGCTTGTCGACCAGCTTGCCGACTGCATGCATGCCGACGAGGAGCTTGCCGCGAGGATCGACGGCAGCGCTACGGTCGGCGCGGTTCTCGACATGCTGGACGCGACCTATGGCTGGACCGCGGGGCTCGATTTCGACAGCGCCGCCGAACAGGCGCGGGTCTGGTATGTGTCCGAGGAAAAGCTCGAGCCGCGCCTTGGCGAGAGGTTCGAGGAGCCGCTGGAGCCCTATGAACAGCCGCTGAGTCCGGGGCGCGATGCCGTGCGCATGCGCCGTGACCTTGAAGGCTTTGAGCGCAAGGACAGCCTTGGCGCCTTCCTTCTGAAACATCCGGAGCATCGCCATATGGCCCGCCGGCTGCAGCTCGTCAGCCGCCTGCCCTACGGCGAGATCCGTGACAACACCATCGGCGCCGGCATGGTGCCGATCGACCTGCTGCGCTGCAAGCTGTCCTTCTTCGGAGCGACACGGTTCGATCCGCGATCGGATCGATGGCTTCGTATCACCATGTATAAGGGCGCGCCGTTCCCGGACGAGCTTGCCGGGCTCGACCCCGACGACCTGTTCTATCCTGTCCTGGACGCGCCAGTCCGGCAATGAGCTGGTCGCTTGGCGAGACGGCCGCGCTGGCACTGAAGGCAGCGCGCGGAGGAGGGCTGAGCTGGGGCCTTGCCGAAGAGGCCGCCGCCGCCGTGATCTGGCTTCACACAAACAATCTTCCCGGCATTTCGGCGCTGTGCAGCTATCTTGGCAATCCAGATGACGGCCCGCGCACGGACGGTGCCTGCCCGATCCTGACCGGATGCGCGCTGATCGACGGGGCGATGCCAATTCCAGCGAAGGCCGGCGAGATGACCGACATCGGACCGGTCCGCGCACCGCTGCTGCTGCTTCCGTTTGTCGCCAGGCTTGACGACGGCGCCATCTGGCTGCTGGCCTCGCGCACCACGCATCAGGATGACCACAGCATCGACGGCAATGCCGGCGACAGCTTTGCAAGCCACTACCTCAGCGGAGCGGCAGGATGCCGGCTTGTACGCCGGACCTGTCGGCAGGTGATCTCGCCGCGTCCCGAGGTTCTTCGCCTTGCCGACCATTTCGCCTGTTGCGTGGAGCGGCTCGGCACCTTCGCGCACCGCACCTATGCGCCGGCGACGGGGCAGTCGCGCCTGTCGGGGGCAGGTGCCGGGCTGACCGACAACGACTGAACCAACGGGGCTGCCGGTCCTTCAGATTTCCGCGCCAGCCTTCCATTCGCGCCAGCGCAGCAGGATTGTGGCTCCCAGCTTGGCGATCGGGGCCGGCGGAAGCTTCTGGGGCGCGTCATAGGATTGCAGATCCTGCACAATCGGCGAGTTCGACCGTGTCGCCAGCTCCACCGCGCCAATGCCGGCAAGCGTTCCCTTGGCGGTGCCAAGACCGTTCTGGCAGCAGGCCGAGAAGAAGCCTGTCTCCATCTCGCCAAAGGCCGGCACCGAATTGCGCGACAGGCACAGCCTGCCCCCCCAGCTATGCGTCATCCCCACACCGTCAAGCATCGGGAAGCGGCGGCGGAAGGCGCGTTCATGGTCACGACGGAAGGCGGCAACACGGGCCTCGCCGACCTCCATCGACGGATCATAGGTCCAGCGGTTGCGGATGATGATGCGGGTGCCGCCGATGCCGCAATGGCGACGCACGGTCGATCCCATCGGGTCTGCCGGGGTGACGCCCCAGGACGGCATCCCGCCAAGCGCGCGCAGCTGCGCCGGGGTCAGCGCCTCGGTCATCGAGGCATAGGTGAAGACATGCATCAGCCGCTGACGGAAAAAACCGAAACTCTCGGCATGGCCGTTTACCGCCATGATCACCCGCTTCGCCGCGATCCGCGATTTCGGCGTGGTGACCAGCCAGCTCTCGCCCTGCTTCTCGAAGCCGGTGGCCGGGCTTGCCTCGAAGATCTCGACAGGGGATCGTTCCTTGCCGGCCAGCCCTGCCGCCAGTTCCCGCACATACAAGGCCGGCTGCAGCATCACCGCGCCCGGCAGGAACAGCCCGGAGCGGTAGAAATCGCTCCCGGTCAGCTCCTTCATGTCGGCAGCGTCAAGACTCCTGTAACTCTCGCCAAGAAGGTCGAGCTGGGCGGCATAGGCGGCGTTGTGCGCGCCGCCGCTTGCGTTCACCGCGCCATTCACGCGTCCGATGGGGTCAACCGCCTCGTCCGGCATCTCGTATTCCGCCGCGGCGGCGCGGGCGAAATTCTGCGCATGGCGGTTCAGCGTGATCTGCAGCCTGTCGGCCTCGGCGCTGCCGGCATAGCCGTCGCCTGACAGCTCGTGCGGCAGGTCGATCATGAAGCCGCTATTGCGCCCCGCCGGCCCCTCGCCGATGCGGCCAGCCTCAAGAAGCACGATCCTGTCGCCGCCGCGAAGCTCGGTCAGCCGCTTTGCCGCCGACAGCCCGGCAAAGCCGCCGCCGATCACCAGCCAATCCGCGCTGATCGCGCCCTCGGCCTCGGGATAGGCCGGCGCCGGACCAAGAATGGCGTTCCACCCGGCAACACCGGTATCGCGGGGCAATTTTCTGATCTGTCGCATGAAGATAAAATCCTGTCTTCGAGCATGCTGTACGCGCCATTGTTTGTCTGTTTTAGTGACATGTGCCGTGTAGGGAAGCAAGTCCATGACCGAACCAGTTACCCAGGATGCCAAGCGCCGTGGCGGACGCCGCGAACGCCGTGATATCCGAACCCGCCCTGATCATGCGATGCTGCCGACGCTGGATATCAGACTGCCGCTGACCGAGCCGATGGATGAGGAGCAGATCGCGAAGATCGACGCCGCCTCGCTCGACATCCTCGAAGAGGTGGGCGTGGTGTTCCGCGACGATATCGCGCTCGAGGACTGGCGCCGCGCCGGCGCGGATGTGCGCGGCGAGCGGGTCCATCTTGACCGCCATATGGTGAAATCGCTGATCAGCACGATCCCGTCCAGCATTACGCTTCATGCCCGCAATCCCGAAAAGACGGTGGCTCTCGGCGGCCGGAAGGCCATTTTCGTGCCAATGACCGGCGCGCCCTATCTTCGCGATCTCGAGGATGAGAGGCGCTCGCCGACGCTGGATGATCTGGCGACCTTCCACAAGCTGTCGCATATGCTGCCGGCAATGCATTCCTCGGCGCATCATATCGTCGAGCCGATGGACCATCCGGTCTCGCACCGGCATCTTCGCATCACCCATTCCTCGATGCTGCATTCCGACAAGGTGTTCATGGGCATGACCACCTCCGGCAGGAACGCCGAGGATGTGCTGGACATGTGCGCCATCCTGTTCGGGGAGGAGTATCTCGAGACGCATCCGGTGGTTGTCGGCAACTGCAACGGCAATTCGCCACTTGTCTGGGATGAAACCATGCTGTCGGCAATGCGTGCCTTCAACAGGCGCAACCAGCCGGTGCTGTGCTCGCCCTTTGTGCTTGGCGGGGCGAACACCCCGGCCTCGACCGTTCCGACGGTGGCGCAGCTTAACGCCGAGGCGCTGTCGGCGCTTGCCTATACGCAGGTGGTGCGTCCCGGCTGCCCGGCGATTTATGGCCACTACCTGTCGACCGTGTCGATGCAGTCCGGCGCGCCGATGGCCGGAACGCCGGAAATCAGCCTGATGAATTTCATGATCGGGCAGATGGCCCGGCATTACGGCATTCCCTGGCGCACCTCCAACACGCTTGGCGGAGCCAAGACACTGGATGCGCAGGCCGGCTATGAAAGCGCGACGACGCTGATGGCGGTGCTGCTGTCGGGAGCGAACTATATCTGGCATTCGGCGGGCTGGAACGAGGCCGGCATGCATTGCTCGATGGCGAAATTCATTGTCGACGCCGAACAGTGCGCGATGGGCTACCGCATGGCAGAGGGCCTGAAATGGGATGATTTCGACGAGGCGCTGTCCGCGGTGCGCGATATCGGCCCGGGCGGGCACTATCTTGGCCATCCGCACACGCAGGAGCACTTCCAGCGCGCCTTCTTCATGCCGAAGATGTTTGACAACAATTCCTATGAACAGTGGCGCGCCGAAGGATCACAGGATGTGACAGCGCGCGCGCTGACAACAGCGAAAGCGCTTCTTGCCTCCTATGAGCAGCCGCCCATCGAAACAGCGACGGACGAGGCGCTTCGCGACTATATCGCCCGCCGCGAACGCGAGATTCCGGCGATGGACGCCCTGAACCAGGAATTTTAGAACCAGGAGTTCTGGAGCGGCCTCTCGCCCCCTTGTCAGGGAAGGCTGAGCCTGGCCATCCTGCCGCCATCGATGCGGTAGATTTCACCGGTGATGAACCCCGCCTCCTCTGATGCAAGGAAGGCGACAAGCGCCGCCACCTCGTCCGGCGCGCCAGTCCGCCCGACAGGGTGGATCGAGCCGATGTCACGGCGAAAGGCCGCCGGATCCTCCATCGACCCGATGAAATCCTCATTGAGGTCGGTATCGATCCAGCCGGGCGCCACAGCGTTGCAGCGCACCCCCTCACCGCCATGATCGACGGCCACGGCCCGCGTCAGACCGTGAAGCCCGGACTTCGCCGCGCAATAGGCGGCATGTCCGGGGTTGGCGCCCAGCCCCTCGATCGAGCCGATATTGACGATGCTGCCCCGCGCCGCGCGGAGATGCGGCATGGCCGCCCGCATCATCAGAAAGGGGGCGGTCAGGTTGACCGCGATGTCGTGCTGCCAGTCCGAAAGGCGCATCTCCTCGATGCCGGCCTCGCGCATCGTGCCGGCATTGTTCACCAGCACATCAAGCCTACCAGCAGTCGCGATCACCTCGGCGATGACCCGCGCCGGCGTATCAGGGTCGGCGAGGTCCGCCACCAGTGACTCATGCGCCGGGTCGGCGCCGCGCTGGACAGTGAAGACCCGCGCCCCTTCACCGCGCAGACGGTCCGCAATGGCCTTGCCGATGCCGCTGCGCCCGCCGGTGACAAGCGCCACCTTGTCCTGAAACCGCGTCATATCACCGGCTTCCCGCCATTCACCTCGACAAGCGCGCCACACATATAGCGGGCCTCGTCCGATGCGAGAAACATCACCACATCGGCGATATCCTCGGGCTGCGCGATCCGGCCAAGCGGCACTGTCCCGCCAAGCTCCGCCACCGCGCTGTCGGGATCGAACCCGCGCAGGGCGAAGCCGGTACGCAGCATCGGCGTGTCCACCTCGTTCGGACAGACAGCGTTGATCCGCACGCCGTCACCGGCATGGTCCATCGCCATACATTGCGTCAGCGAGGCAAGCGCCGCCTTTGTCATGCAATAGAGCGCGTGCGCCGCCCCCGGGCGAAGCCCCCAGCAGGAGGCGACATTGACAATCGCGCCGCCCCTTTCGCCGGCAGACAGGATCAGCACCGCCGCGCGGCTGATCCGGAACGGCGCCTCGACATTGACGGCAAGCGAACGGGACAGGCTGTCATCATCCGTCTCCGTCACCTTCCCGCGGGCCATATATCCGGCATTATTGACAAGGATATCCAGTCCGCCGAGCGCATCGGCCGCCATGCGGGGCAGGCTGTCGGCAAATTGCGGATCTGTCAGGTCACCGGCAAGGACGGCCTCTGCCTCCATCCCGGCGCTGTGAAGATCGGTGGCGCAGACAAGCGCGCCTTCGCGGCGGAACATCGCGGTGACCGCCGCGCCGATGCCCCCTGCCGCGCCGGTAACGAGAACCCGGCGTTGTTCAAATCTCATCAAGCCCCCCTCATGTCCATTCCGGCAGTGTCGGGCATCTTCATGGCCCCGACAAGCATCTTGGTGGCGGCCCCCTTGCGCGGACACCCCAGCTTTGAAGGTGCCAATGTCGCGCCGCCTGGTCTATCCTGACGCGAGCAACAGGGGATATAGTCCGGAGACCGTCAAGATGAGCCGCGATCCTGCGAAGCGACACTGGTACGAGGTGATTGCCGAAATGATGGTCGCCGAGGGGGTCAGCGACTGTTTCGCCCTTCTTGGCGATGCCAACATGCATATGGCGACCTGTCTTGATGAGCTTGGGGCGCGGATGATCCATGTGCGCCACGAACATTGCGCCGTTGCCGCGGCAATGGCCTATGCGCGCAAGACCGGCCGCACTGGCGTCGCCACCGTCACCTGCGGGCCAGGTCTGACACAGCTGATGACAGCGCTGCCGGCGGCGGTGCGGGCAGGCATCCCGCTGGTGGTGGTGGCCGGCGAAGCCCCTTTGACGAAGGCCTGGTACAATCAGGGCATAGAGCAGGCACCCTTTGTCGAGGCGACAGGCGCGGCCTACAGGCCGCTTCACCACCCGCCACGCTTTGCCGCCGGCATCCGCGACGCCTTTCTTCAGGCCCGCAGTGAAAGGCGGCCGGTTGTTGTCGGCATCCCTTTCGACCTGGCGGAAAGCCCCGCGCCCGGCGATACGTCGCTTCCGGCGCCGTCAGCGGAGCTGTTGCCGGACAATGCCCCGCCGACACCCGGCGACACGCAGCTGACGGCTGCCCGCGCGATGATCGACGCGGCAGACAGGATCATTGTCATGGGCGGGCTCGGCGCTGTCGACGCCGATGCCGGCCCGGCCTGCGCGGCGCTTGCCGACAGGCTTGACGGGTTGCTGGCGACAACGCTGCCGGCACGCGGCCTGTTCCATGACCATCCCTTCAATCTGAATGTCGCCGGCGGTTTCTCGTCGGAGGTCGCGCGCGAATGCTTCGCCGAGGCCGATCTGGTGATTGCGGTCGGCGGCTCGCTGGCAAGCCATAATTCCGATGCCGGCAGGCTATGGCCGAACGCCAGGGTTCTGCAGATCGACATTGCCCCGGCCACAATGGTTCAGGGGCGGCGCGCGGCCGATGCCGCGCTTCGCGCCGATGCGCGCCTTGGTGTGGAGGCGCTTCTTGAAGGGATGGAACAGCGTGCGCAGACATGGCGGAATGACGGCCTTGCCGCCGACATCCGCAGCCGGCCCTATGACAGCGCATCTTTCAAGATCAGCGACGGCACACATGACCCGCGCGATGTTGTGACGGCGCTTGAGGCGGCCCTGCCCGCGGAGTGCCAGCTGGTCAACTCCTCCGGTCACTGTTCCTGCTTCTTTGCGCATATGCCGTCGCGCCCGCAGTCCCATTTCCTGACCATCCGCGAGTTTGGCGCGATCGGCAACGGCATCAGCTTCGCCATGGGGGTGGCGGCAGCGCGGCCGGATCATCCGGTGGTGCTGTTCGACGGGGATGGCAGCCTTCTGATGCATGTGCAGGAGCTGGAGACGATCCGCCGCCACGGAATGCGGGTGATCATCTTCGCCATCAATGATGGCGCCTACGGGTCGGAGATTCACAAGCTTCGCGCCGACGGGCTGCCCGATCACGGCGCGGTGTTCGGCCGGCCCGACTTCGCCGCCATCGCTACCGGCTTCGGCATTGCCGGCCACCGGCTTGACAACCTGGCGGACCTTCCCGCGCTGGTGGATGAGGTGATCGCCAGCGGCGGCCCGGCGGTCATCGATGTGCCAGTATCGGACCAGGTGATCTCGCCGGTGATCCAGCGGTCACACGGCTGAACGGCGCGCCTCGCCGGCATCGGCAAGCAGAGCCGCGAACCGGTACAGCCCGTGAACGAATTTCGAGAAGGGAAGCACCAGGAAGAATCCGTAGACAAGGCCGAGATGGATGGCAAGCGTCAGCCCCATCAGCCCGGTCTCGCGCAGGGCCAGCAGCACAAGGCCGCTGGCGCTGACCCAGAACAGCAGCCAGATGAACGCATAATCCATTCCAAGCTTTGACAGCGGCCTGACAGCCGGGTCCATCCGGCGCTTTTCACGCCATAGTCCGGCGGTGCCGGCGCACAGCATGATCCCGCCCACGGTGCCAAGGATGACCGGAAGCTCGAAATAGCCGTAGGGCGCCTCGCGGCCGAGAAGATAGTGGTAGAGCGTGCCGGTGCTGGTCGAGGCAAAGCACAGCATGAAGCCGTAGAAGGTCGCGTGGTGGTAGTGCCGCCGCGCCAGGCTGTTGCGGTCATCCGGTCCCGGGCAGCCGGCGCCGTCGCCGGCATTATCGCCGCCGAGATTGCGCATCGTCGCAGTGGCCCTCATGGCGTCGGCGAAGGCCGGCCAGCCGCCCCAGCGCGCGCCCGTCGCCCGCCAGTAGCGCCGCCACCCCATGACAAGGGCGGTGATGGTGAAGGCGGTGATCACCAGTGGTATGCCAGCCATCACGACATGCGGCATCAGCACATAGAACGCGCCCTCGCCGACATGAACACCCCAGAACAGCTGCGGCGAAATCATCGCCAGCATCAGCCCGACGGCCAGCGCCAGCGCGGCGGTGATGATCATCACAATCGCAAGGCCATTGCGCGCGAACAGGCCGGACAGTGCACCCGGCCATGCATATTCGGCCCAGCTCTCGGCCCGCCTCTCGGCAAGGGTCATCGGCACATTCACCGCGAATTCATGCGGCGGGGCATATTGGCAGGCGTGATAGCAGGCCCCGCAATGATGGCAGAGATTGGCAAGCTGCGCGGTATCCCCGACATCGAACAGGCGGCGGCGCTCCATCGCCGGAAAGACAGCGCAGAACCCCTCGCAGTAGCGGCAGGCGTTGCAGATCTGCATGATCCGCGCGGTCTCCTCATGCGCCGGCGTGCTGGCCATATCGATCAGGCTGACTTCATCCATGGTGCGATCATTCCTGTCTGTGAGTTGACATGTCTTGCGATCAGGGGCCTGGCGATCAGGGCACTGAAAATCGTGAGTCTAGCGGTTCAGCCGGCGGGCCGCCTCGGCCCCGGCGATGCGCCCGAAGACAGCCCCGATGGTCATGCCGATACCGGCAAGATAGCCCTGGCCAAGAACATTGCCTGCCATGATCTCGCCAGCGGCGAACAGATTGGCGGAAGGCCGGCCGTCCGCCATCAGGATCTGCGCCTGATCATTCACCTCGACACCCATATAGGTGAAGGTAATGCCGGGGCGCAGCGGAAAGCCGTAGAAGGGCGGAACCGCAATCGGCGCTGCCCAGTTGGTCTTGTCCGGGGCCAGTCCGGTCGTCGCCTTTTCATCGAGAACCGACTGGTCGATCGGACCTTCGGGACAGGCGGTGTTGAAGGCGTCGACCACCTGACGCGTCGCGGCCGGGTCAAGACCGAGCTGGCCGGCAAGCCCTTCGATGCTGTCATCACGTATCGGCGTGAAGACCGACGGCATGAAGCGCGCGACACCGACCGAATCCAGTATGGCATAGGCCACCTGGTCAGGCTGCGCCGCCACAAGCCGCCCCCAGATGGCGTAGCGCTTTGGCCAGAAATCCTCGCCCTCGTCATAGAACCGCTCGGCATCGCGGTTCAGCACAATGCCGAACGGTACGCCATCGATCCGGCTGGCGATTCCGCCGTCATATTTCGGGGCGCGGGCGTCAATGGCGACAGCATGACACTGGTCAAGCGCGCCGACCGGCTTCGCCCCCTGATCAAGAAGGCTCCTCAGCACCGTGCCGGTGTTCCAGGGCGTGCCGCGGACAAGAAAATTCTTCGCCGCATCGCCCCAGCCTTCGGCAAGCCAGTCGAGATTGGCCTCGAACCCGCCGGCGGTGGTGATCACCTTCTTCGCCAGAACGACAGAATTATCGGCAAGCCTGACTCCGTCGCAGAAACCGTCATCCAGCAGGATCTCCGCCACCTCGGTGTCATAGCGCAGGACAATGCCGAGCCCCTCGGCATGGCGGCACAGGCTGTTCAGAAGCGCCCGCCCGCCGCCAAGGAAAAAGGCGTTGGTGCGACCAAGATTGAGCGTTCCGGACAGCGCCGGCTGGAACCGCACCCCGCGCTCGCCAAGCCAGCCTGTCAGCTCGGCCGACTTCTCCAGTGTCAGGCTGGCCAGATCACGGTTGGTGACGCCGCGGGTCACCCGCATCAGATCCTCGAAATATTCCTCGAAGCTGTAGGCGTCGGTCAGCACATCGGTCGGCTCTTCATGCATCGCCCGCAGGTTGCGGGTGTGGCGCGTGTTGCCGCCACGCATGTCACGCGGCGCCGCTTCCAGCACCAGCACCGAACATCCCGCCTCGACAGCGGTGATGGCGGCGCATAGCCCGGCATTGCCGGCGCCGATCACCAGAACGTCCCAGCGCTCCGGAAAGCCATTGTCGCTTTCTGTATACATCTGTATACAGGTACGTGATGAGTGACCGGCAAGTCAAGCAAAGCAACAGGGACAGCTGGGCGAAACGACCAGCCGGCACTGCTGCCGGTGCCACGCCGCCGGAAGCCACCCCGACACGCCTTCGCCGCCTGATCATGGATGCCATTTCCGCGGGTGATCTCCTTCCCGGCGCGCGGCTGAAGGAAACCGACCTTGTCGCCGCGCTGGACGTCAGCCGCACGCCGCTTCGCGAGGCGCTTGCCGCCTTGCGCGCCGAAGGCATCCTGGAACGCGACGAGGACGGGTTGCGGGTGCGCCGTCTCGACTGGCGCGATGTGCGCGCGCTGTACGAGCTTCGTGGCACGCTCGAAGGTCTTGCCGCCAGTCTCGCCGCACAGAACGCCGGCCATGCCGAACGAAGCGTCATTGACGACATCTGCCGCGCCGAGGCCGAGCTGATCCGCCAGAATGCCGCGCCGGATGTTCTGGCCCACCACAACCGGCAGTTCCACCACGCCATCCTGCAGGCCGCCGGCAACCGCTTCCTTGCCGAAAGCCTTGAAAGGCTGTCGCGGCTGATGGTGCTGCTTGGCGCCACCGCCTATTCGCTTGCCGGCCGCGCCGGATCGATCCGCGACGAGCATGAGGCCATCAACCGCGCCATCCAGGCTGGCGACGCCACCGCCGCATCGGCAGCCATGGCACGGCATCTGGACAGCGCGCTGACAGCAAGGCTGAAGCTTCTCAGCCTGACCGCAGGACAGGAGATGGATTGAGATGGCCGGAGCCGCATTTCGCCCCCCGCCCTGGCTGCTGACCGATCTCGCCCGGCTTGCCGTGACCTTTTCCATCGCCCTCTCAACGGGATGGGCGCTGGTGCAGATCGGCGCCCCGGCGCCCTATCTCATGGGAAGCCTGTTCGGCGTCTGGTTCGGCGGGGCGCTGATCAGGCCGGTGCAGCCCTATCTCGGCGTCGCACGCTGGTTCCACAAGCCGGTGGTGCTTGGCCTTGGCGTGTTGATCGGTGCGACTTTCAACCAGGCGGTGCTGGCCCAGGCCGACAAATGGATGGTCACCCTTGTCACCATGGTCGGCACGACCATTGTGGTGACAGCCATCGGCTACGCCTTTCTGCGGCGTTCCCGTGGATACGAGCCGCGCATCGCGATCCTGTGCAGCGTTCCCGGCGGGCAGGCCGAGGCCATTGTCATGGCGCGGGAAATGGTCGACAAGGATTATGTGGTGGCGCTGTTCCACCTTGTCCGCGTGGTCATCGTCTTTGTCTCTACGCCGCTTCTTCTCGGCCTTGTCGAAGGGGGAGAGGCGGTGAAACGCTCGAATGTCGCGCTTCGCGAGATGCCAAGCATCTTCGCCCTTCCGGCAGGCGAGATCGCGACCTTCATCGCCCTTGGCGTCGCCGGCTTTGTGCTGGCGCGGCTCTGCCGCGTACCGATGCCGCATCTTCTGGGTCCGGTCGGGCTCTCCACCCTATTCCACCTGACAGGCTGGGCCGAGCTTCCGCGCGTCAACGAGTTCGTCATTCTGGCGCAGCTTGCCATTGGCGGGGCGGTCGGCGCGCGGCTCGCGAAAGTGCCCTTCCGTGATCTTCTCGGCTATCTGAAGGACGCCTTCGCCACCACGGTGCTGATCATCAGCGCCTATTTCCTGTCGACGGCGGTCATCGCCTTTGCCACCGGAAGCGGCTTCCTGACGGTGTGGCTGGCCTTCGTGCCGGGAGGCCTCTACGAAGTCACGCTATTGGCGCTGGTGTTCGGCTTCGATGTGGCATTCGTCGCGTTTCACCACACCATCAGGGTGATGATGATCTTTGTCGCCCTGCCGATGCTGGCCTTCCGGCTCGGGGGAGGCGAGGTCAGCCGCGGCTCTCGGGATTGATCATGTGGATCGGCGCGCCGTCGCGCCAGGCCACCACCTGATCGAAAATATCGGCGAACTGGATCTCGAATTCATCCTCGGTCACAAACCCGATATGCGGCGTTCCGATCAGATGGGGATGCGTCGCCAGCGGATCATCCGCCCAGGTGATCGGCTCCGCATCGAAGACATCGATGGCGGCCATCCCGGGTCGCCCCGCATTCAGACCGGCAAGAAGCGCGCCCTCCTCGATCAGACCGGCGCGCGAAGTGTTCACCAGCACCGATCCCGGCTTCATCATCGCAAGATCCGCTGCCGTGACCAGACCGCGCGTCGCCGGCTTCAGGCGCACATGAAGACTGACCACGTCGCTTTCCGCGAAAAAGGCTTCCCTGCTCGCGGCTGTCTGGCGCCCGTCCGCCGTTGCGCGGGCGCGCCCTTCCTCGCTTCCCCAGATCACAACCTTCATGCCGAAGGCGTCGGCATAATCGGCCACCTGCCGGCCGATCCGGCCATAGCCATAGATGCCGATCTGCCTGCCATGCGCCGATCTGCCGACACCTGTCTGCCAGCCGCCGGCGCGAAGGCTTGCCATCTGCCGCGGAATGTCGCGCAAGGCCGAGAGCATCAGCGCCCAGGTCATTTCCGCCGCCGCGTGGGACACGCCGCCGGACATGTTGGAGCAGACCAGGATGTTATGCTCCGTGCAGGCCTCGACATCGATATGCGGGTAGACGCTTCGCTGCGAGATCAGCTTCAGATCGGGAAGCTTTTCGACCAGCTGGCGGGTGATGGCGGTGCGTTCCCGGAACAGCACCACCGCGTCAAACCCCTGAAGCCGTGCCGCCAGCCTGTCGACATCCGGCTCGTGGTCGGTGAAGACGGTAACATCAATACCGTCGAGCCTGGCAAAGCATGGCAGGCCGCGAAGCGTGTCGAACCAGTCGTCAAGGATGGCAAGTTTCATCATCTGTCTCCGTTCCAGACCGAAGCCGGCACAAACAGCACCCCCTCGGCAAGCTTGCGCGCCGTGCGAAGAAGCCCGGCCGACCGGTGCCTGAAGCCGCCCTCGGCCAGCTCGTAATCCACCAGAACATCCATCATCCCCATCGGATGACGCAGGGTGACGGTGCAGGGCACGCCGTCAGGACGCGCCATCATACCCTCGGCAACGGTGCCCGGGGTCAGCGCGCAGGAGGCCAGGCACTGGCTTCCTGTCACCGCCATCGTGGGGTGGGTCTTCCACGGCATGAAATAGCGCGCCTCGATCTGGCCGGGGGCCTTGCCCGGGTCATCCACCGGGGCGAGAAGGCCGAATTTCGGCATCACCGACTGGCTGCAGTCACCAAGCCCCATGGCATGGCCGGCTTCCAGCCGCACGGCCTCCATCGCGGCGAAGAATGCGCGGTTGTCATCCAGCTCTTCACGGCTTTCGGTCCCGTTCAGTCCGAAATCGGCGGCGCGGGCGATCACCATCGGCATGGCCACATCCATGCAGGTCACCTCGATGCGGCCGAACCGGTCCGTCAGATTGCCGGTGGGAAGAAAGGCGCCGGTCGAGGACCCGGCGACATCCATGAAATTCAGCTCGACCGGCGCGGCGGTGCCGGGCACGCCGTCAATGGCGGTGTCGCCGTCATAGGTCACTGTGCCGCCAGGCGTCCGCACCCGCGCCAGAATGCGCGCGCCCGTGTTGACAGCGCGGATCTTCACCTCGGTGACGTCGCCTGTCGACGCCATCAGCCCCATCTCCAGCGCCGCCGGCCCGACACCGCTCATGATATTGCCGCAGGTCGGCTTGTAGTCGACAAGCCGGTCCTCGACGCTGACCTGGGCAAAGAAATAGTCGATGTCGGCCCAGTCATCATCCGAGCGCGACAGCATCGCCACCTTTGTCGTCACCGCGTTTCCGCCGCCAATGCCGTCGATATTCAGCGGATGGCCCGATCCCACAGCCGATATCAGCACCCCGGCAAGCTGATCAGGATCGGCCGGAAGATCGTCACGCTTCAGATACGGGCCACGCGAGGATCCGCCACGCATGAAGAGAAAGGGGATCGCGGTCTGGGTCATGTCATCTGCCACCTTCAAAATATCAGGGTGACTATAGGCGTCACCTCCAGCCCCGCCAATCGGCAACTGTGCATGACCTAGTCCTTCGCCGACAGCTTGAAGACGTGCCTGGCAAGAAAATGACCGACCCAGATCGTCAGGACGATACGCCCGAGATGATGCAGCGCAACCACCACCGGATTGAAGTTCAGCGACAGCGCGATCAGGCTCATCTCGGCAAGGCCCCCGGCAGCGAAGCTGACGAACAGCACGCCGAAATCCGCCGGAACATAATGGGTCAGCACCCATGCCATGCCCGACCCGACGGCCAGCATATAGACCCCGACAATCAAGCCGTATCGCAACCCCTTGATCAGCAGCCGGCGGGACATGCCGGTGAATTGCGAACCAAGAGCCGTACCAACCATGAACTGCGCCAGATGCCCCATCCAGGGCGGGATTTCAATCTCGACAACGCCTGTTACCGTGAGGCTGAGCGTCAGGAACAACGGACCCATCATATGCGCCACCGGAAGCCTGACCGCAGTGCCGATGGTCAGTCCCGCGGCAGCGATGCCGAGAATGAGGCCGACATCCCTCGCGCTGTAGTTTGCGGTCGCCAGCGTCTCGCCGGCAAGCGAACCAACGACCTCTCCCTCGACAAGAAGAAACAGAAGCGGCACCGATGTCACGACAAGGATGATGCGGGTGAAATGCTGGGCCGTCACGATCCGCACATCCGCGCCCGCCTGCTCGGCAAGCGCTATGGAATCGACGATCCCGCCCGGCAATGACGCGAAATAGGCATCGCGGCTCTCATATCTGCCGAACCGCCGCATGATGGCGTAGCTGCCGGCATGCGACACAAGGATGAAGGGCAGAAGCAGAAGCCCGGACAGCCAGAATTGCGGCAGCAGCACCAGAAGCTCCGGCGAGAAGCGCGAGCCGATCATCGATCCGATGATGGCCATGAACACAAGCCGCACCCAGCGGGTCACCCTCGGAAGCCGGGATCCGCCCCGCTCGTACCAGAGCACGAAGCTGGCCGCCCCGAAAATGCCGCCAAGCATGAAGGGCATCGGCGCACCGATGACGAACGCAGCGGTGCCGCCGACAAATCCCGACAGGAAGATCAGCAGTAATCGCGGATCCATATCTCCTCAGCCGCGTCCGTTACCCCTGTGCACGACTAGCCCTGGGCCTTGCGCGCCCGGTAGCTTGACCAGGAACGCATCACCACCACCGCCGCGCCGATGATCAGGAAGATCGGGGCGTAGGAGAACTTGCCCTGATATTCAAAGCTCATGAAGACAAGCAGTCCGCTGTCGGAGATGATCATCGACTGGCGGAAGGCTTCTTCCATGCTCGATGTCAGTACGAAGGCGATGATGAAGGCGGCCGCCGAGAAATTCGTCCGCCGCATCGCGTAGCCGATGATTCCGAACAGCATCGCGAACCCGACATCCCAGATCGAGGCCCGCGAGGAATAGCTCGCCGCAAGCGCGGTCATGAAGATGAAGGGGTAGAGATACTGCGTCGGCAGGATCGCGATCATCCGCCCGATGAAGGGGGCGGCGAAATAGCCGATCAGCGCGTAACAGGCGATACCGATCAGGCCGGCGGCGAAAATACCGAAGATGAATTCGCGCGGGCTGATCAGCTGGCCGCCCATGAACAGCGGCGGGTCCTCGGTGAAAATCGACGGCCCGGGCTGCAACCCGTTCACCAGGAACATGCCGATCAGAACCGCGGCGATCGTCGATCCGGGGATGCCAAGCGTCAGAAGCGGGATCATCGACGGGCCGGACACCGCGTTGTTCGCCGACTCGGGCGCGGCGATACCCTCGACAACGCCGGTGCCCCATTTGTCCTTGTTCTTCGCCTTTCGCTTCTCCTCGCCATAGGCGACGAAGCAGGCGACCGACGAGCCAAGGCCCGGCATCATGCCGATCAGTGACCCGTAGATCGAGGAGCGGAACATCAGCGGTATGCAGCGCTTGAATTCGGCCCAGGTGAAATAATGGGCTGTCGGGTCATCGATCCTGTCCCCGGCAAAATCGATCATCTTCACCTTCGCGGCCTTTTCAGCCTGGATGATGACTTCCGAAATCACGAACACGCCGATCAGCAGCGGCACCAGCGCCATGCCCGATTCCAGTTCGTCGACTCCCATGGTCATCTTGAACTGGCCGGTGATGGTGTCCTCGCCGATCAGCGCGATGACAGCGCCGAACAGGGTCGAGATGATGCCCTTGATGATGCTGTCGCTGACCACCGAGCCGATCACAACAAAAGCCATCAGATAGATGGCAAAATTCTCGGGCGGGCCGAACTGCCTGGTGAAGGCGGCGATCGCCACCGCGCCGAAGATCAGGACAATCTCGCCGAAATAATCGCCATAGGCTGACGCAACGGTCGCTGTCTTCAGCGCTTTGCCGGCGCGCCCGGAGCGCGTCATCGGATAGCCGTCCTGCATCGTCGCGGCGGAGGCCGCCGTGCCCGGCGTGTTGAACAGGATCGCCGCGATCGAGCCGCCATACCGCCCCGACTTGCCGATCACATAGAGGAATGCAAGGCCGGCGAGGCCGCCGATCTCGTCATTATAGGCAATGAGGATGGGAAGCATCATGGCGATCGCCGCCGCCGCGGTCAGGCCGGGAAGAGCACCGAACACGATGCCGACAAACGCGGCGAGAATGACGAACCAGATGGCGTAGTCATCGCTGAACAGGGTGACGAAGCCACCAAGGATATCTTCGAACATGACGGCCTAGGCTCCCGAGATCCAGTTTGTGAGGGGGCGCAGATTGACAATCGCGCCCGCCGGGTCGTTCAGCAGCATGATCCCCATGAAAAGCCATTGGAAAATCACCGCCAGAACAAGTCCGCCACCAAGCATCCAGACCCAGCTCCGGACCCCGAAGGTATAGAGCATCGCAAGATAGGTGGCGATGATCGCGGCGAAATAGCCGAAGCCCCAGAACATGAAGACGAACAGGATGCCGCAGCCGACAACCATGATGATCCGCCGGATGTCGCTTTCCAGAAAGCCGTAGCCGTCCTTCAGGTCGCCGGCGCGGCCGGTGAAGGCGCGGATGGCAAGCCAGAGGCCCCCAAGCACAAGTGCAATGGCCAGAAACAGGGGCATGGTGCGCGGGCCCACGGCCTCGCGCGAGGTCTCGATGGTGAAGGCCTGAAAAATGAAGAAGACGCCGATCAGCAGAACAACGGCGCTGACGCCGTATTCAACCTTGATCTTGTAGTCCTGGGTGCCCATGAGCGCCTCCCGGCTTCCAAGGAATTCTGAAACGAAAAAAGGGGCAAGCCGGACAGGCTTGCCCCCGGTTCAGGTCGCAGGCTTAGTTGCTTGCGATGATGTTGGCGACGACCGGACCCATGACTTTGTACATGGTGTCCTGCGCTGCGGTGGCAGTCGCGGAGTCGGTGTAGAAGGCAGCGAGGCTGTTCTTGCCCATATACTTCTTGAAGCCCTTGATGCCGGCGATGTGCTCGATGGCGGCACCGACGTCGGCCTTCACCTCGTCAGACACGCCCTTCGGGCCGAACAGGCACATCAGACCGGTGAAGTCGATACCGTCGAGGCCCTGCTCGCCAAAGGTCGGAAGATCCTTGGCGGTCGGGTCGCGATCGGCACCGGCGGAAGCCAGCGGACGGATGTCGTCTTCAAAGCCGACAACGGTGTTCACACCGCCGAGAACGGCGTCAACCGACTGGGAAACCAGAGCGGCACGGGCCTTGGAACCGCCCTTGAACGGCACCTTCTTGTGCGGGATGCCATAGGCGTCGAAGAAGACGTGGCCAATCGTTGCGTGCATGGTGGCCGCGCCCGAGGTGCCCCAGGTGATGGTCTGGCCGGATGCCTTCGCGTTGTCGATGAACTCCTGCATGGTGGTTGCCGGATTCGAGGTGTGAACCTGCAGCGATGTCACCAGCTGCGATGCGCAGCCAAGGTTCACGAACGCGTCCGGAACATGGTACGGGCGGTCATCACCCTTGGCGAGCTCGCCGGCGATGAAGGTGCCGATGTTGATCATGTACAGGGTGTAGCCGTCAGCATCCTCATTCAGGACCGCCTTGGCGGCCTTCTGGCCGGACGCGCCGGGCAGGTTGACGATGTAGGCAGGCGCGCCGTTCATGGTCGGGGCTTCATGCATGTAGGATGCAAAGCCACGCGCCGTGGTGTCGGTTCCGCCGCCGGCGGAGAAGCCGACCATGATCTTGATCGGCTTTTCAGGGTAGTCGGCGAATGCCGCGCCGCTGGCCAGCATTGCCGTCGCTGCGAAGCCCGCAGCAAGCGTCTTGGTGAATTTCATGTGATCCTCCCGTAAAAAGGCGGTCAGCAAACCGCATTAATGTTGTTATGTCAAACATGTTTGTCGGCGGTTTGTCGCAGCGCCTCCCCCGCGAAAGCGCCCTTGCGTGGCCCCCGCGGACTGCTGCTAGTCTGGACACCGTTTTTCACGCGAAACCGAGGTCATCATGTCGGCGACACATCCCTTTTCAGACCTTCTGGTGATCGACTTCACCCATGTTCTTGCCGGGCCGGCCTGCGCCTATTATCTGGGCCTGCTTGGCGCCAGGGTGATCAAGGTCGAATCAGCAGTGAAGGGGGATGCCATCCGGCATCGCGGCGGCACCGATGCTGCGTCGGCCGCCAAGGGCATGAGCACATCCTATCTGACGCAGGGCGGCGGCAAGTCAGCGATCGCGCTTGATCTGGAAACGGCCGAAGGGCTGGATGTCTTCCACCGGCTGCTGGCGCGCGCCGACATTCTTGTCGAGAACCATGTCCCCCGGACCATGCGCCGGCTTGGTCTGGACGAGGAAAGCCTGGCCGCGCGCCACCCGCGCCTGATCCATTGCGCGATGACAGGCTATGGCCGCGGCGGACCGCAGGAGAACACCCCCGCCTATGATGTGAATATCCAGGCCTCCTGCGGGTTGATGGAGGCGACCGGCACGCCCGAAAGCGGCCCGATTCGCGCCGGCGCTCCTGTACTGGACTACGCCACCGCGCTGGCCGCAAGCTTCGCCATCTCGGCAGCCCTCTACGCGCGCGCCGCCAGCGGACGGGGAAGCTTTATCGATGTCTCGATGCTGGAGACCGGCATGACGCTGATGAGCTCCACCGTGACAGATTATCTGAAGACAGGAAACGCGCCGCAACGCCGGGGCAATCTTGCCAACAGCCGCTCGCCCGGGGCCGGCAGCTTCGCCTGCGGCGAGGGCGTCATCTCGCTCGGGGTGAATGAGGAATCACATTTCCACAACCTTGCCACCGCGCTTGCCCGTCCTGACTGGCTGACCGATCCGCGCTATGCCGGACGGCCGGCACGAAAGACCCATGCCGCGGAGCTTGGCGAGGAGATCGAACAGGAACTGTCCAGCCGCACGGCGGCCGAGTGGGAGCCGATCCTGCAGCAGGCAGGTGTGCCGTCGGCGCGGATCCGCACCTTGCCGGAATGTCTCGAGTCGGACCAGGTGAAGCGGCGTCACTATATTCATGCCGACCCGGAAACAGGGCTTCGCACCCCGACATTGCCCTTCCGGCTGAATGGCGCGAAAGCGCATGAACCGGCGGGGTCAGCCCCGCGTCACGGGCAGGACAGTGATGACATCCTTGCCTGGCTGGAGACCGGCAGATGAACGACATCCCGCCGCTCTGCGCGGCCCCTGACCCGGCCCCGCGCCCGCCGCGCACCGCTGTCCCGGAACGGGCCTGCGACTGCCATTTCCATGTGTTTGACGGGCCATCGCCGCAGGTGGCGCAGCGAAGCTACACGGCACCGCCAGCCCCCCTTGGCGCGCTTCGCCATCTTCACAGGACTCTCGGCATCACCCGCTCGGTCATCGTCCAGCCGTCTGTCTACGGCACCGACAACAGGACGACGCTGGAAACATGCGACGCCGATCCGGCGATGAAGGCCATCGTCGTTGTTGACGAGGACACCCCGTCGGCCGTCCTTGCCGGGTACCGGTCGCAAGGCGCTGTGGGATGCCGCGTGAACATGCTGTTCGCCAGCAATGCCCGCATCGACAGCCTTGCCACCCTCGCCGGCCTGGCCGCCGACCAGGGCTGGCATCTGCAGATCCTCGGCGATATCTCCGCGCTGCATGCGAGAATGCCTGAATTCGCGGCGCTTCCGGTGCCGGTCGTGTTCGACCATTTCGGCCATCTGCAGGCTGTCAAAGGCGTCAATGATGCGGGATTCCAGGCGCTCCTTCGACTGCTCGGGTCCGGCAGGGGCTGGGTGAAGCTGTCGGGGGCCTACAGGCTGGGTCCGGACAGCCGGGAAACCGCCGACGCGGTCGCCGCCATGGCCGAAGCGCTGGTCGCCGCCAATCCGGACCAGCTGGTCTGGGGAAGCGACTGGCCGCATCCGGCGATCCCGCAGCAGGACATGCCGAATGACGGCGACATTCTCGACAGCCTCGCCAGCTGGGTGCCCGACCCCGAAATGCGTCATCGCATTCTGGTGGACAATCCGGCGCGGCTGTACGGCTTTGATGAGGCGTGAGGAACAGATGAGCGAAGACCGGGCCATAGAGGCGGCGCATCAGGTCATGGCGGCCCATATCAGCGCGCTGAACAGCCGTGATCAGGCCGCCATCGCCGCAACCCTGCATTTCCCGCATGTGCGGCTGAGCGGAACAGACCTGAAGATCTGGGAAACCGAAGAGACCTATTTCGCCGATTTTCTCGCCCGCGCCGGCGGCGACTGGCACCATTCCAGCTTCGAGGATATCAGGCTCGTGCGCGCCGCCCCTGACAAGGTCCATCTCGATGCCGAGATCCGCCGCTTTGCCGCCGATGGCGGCGTCATCACAAGCTTCAGGTCGCTCTGGGTCATCACATATGAGAATGGCCGCTGGGCGGCAAAGATGCGATCATCCTTCGCATCCGCCTAGCGGGTGCGCATTGTCGTGATGGTCTGGACGCCGGGGGAGCCTGTGTCCTACCCTGCACATCCTTTTTGATCCTTTGACATACCCCGCACCCCGGGAACAGGAGACCCCCATGAGCATCGACCGCTTTCACACCAATGACCGGATGAGCCAGATGGTCATCCATGGCGACACCGTCTATCTGGCCGGTCAGGTGGCGCAGTCGGCCCCGGGGGCCAGCGTCGCCGACCAGACCCGCGCCATCCTCGGGCAGATCGATTCGCTTCTTGCCGAGGCCGGAACCGACAAGTCGAAGGCGCTGAGCGCCACCATCTGGCTGTGCAGCATGGATGATTTCGCCGAAATGAACGAGGTCTGGGACGCCTGGGCGGCCGGCGGCGACGCGCCCTGCCGCGCCTGTGTCGAATCCCCGCGCCTCGCCTCGCCGAAATTCACCGTCGAGATCGGCCTGATCGCGGCGCGCTAGGGCCGGTGCGGATGGGCACGCGGCATTTTCTGATCCTCGGCGCGGGCGTCGTCGGCGTCACCACCGCCTACAGGCTGGCGGCGAATGGCCACAAGGTGACCGTTGTCGATGCCGAGGACCGCGCGGCGATGATGACAAGCTATGCCAATGCCGGCCTTCTGGCCCCGGCACAGGGCTATGCCTGGGCGTCGCCTTCCGCGCCGGGTCTGATGATGCGCTCGCTTTGGCGCGGCGACCAGGCCATCCGCGTGCGGCCGAAACCGTCCTGGCGACAATGGCGATGGATGCTGCGGTTCCTTGGCGAATGCACCGCGGCGCGCCATGCGGCAAATTCCGCCGTGACCAGCGCGCTGTGCCAGTTCTCGCAGCTCCATATGAACCGGATCGTGCGCGAGACCGGCATCGAGTATGACGCCCGCCAGGGCGGGCTGATGTATATCTACCGCAGCGCCGACGGGCTGGAGAGCGCCGACGACAAGGCGGCGACGCTGCGCCGGCGCGGCATCAGGCTGGACCGGATGGACGGGCGCGAGATGCTGAAGCGCGACCCCGGCCTGTCCCACATCGCGGATGATGTCGCCGGCGGCCTCTACGCTCCGGGCGATGAAAGCGGCGATGCGCATCTCTTCACCAACGCGCTTGCCGAAAAGGCAAGGGCGATGGGTGTCACTTTCCGGTTCTCGACTAGGGTGACGCGGCTGGTGCGGCGCGGCGGCGCCCTTATCCGCGTCGAGACGGACAAGGGCGACCTGACCGCGGATGACTATGTGCTGTGCCTTGGGGTGCGCAGCCCGGATCTTGTCCGGCATCTCGGCATCGACCTGCCGATCTGGCCGGTACGCGGCTATTCGATCACGGTGCCAGTGACCGACCGGGCTGCCGCCCCGCGGATCGGCGGCGTGGATTATGAGAACCTGATGGCCTACTGCCCGATGGGCGACAGGCTGAGAATAACCGCCACTGCCGAGATCGCCGGCCATGACCGAAGCTTCACCACGGCGGATTTCGCCCCCGCCATGGACAAGGCGCGGGCGATGTTCGGGCATTGCGCGGATTTCACAAAGCCGGAATACTGGGTCGGGCTGCGGCCGATGACGCCGCATGGCGCCCCGATTGTCGATCGCTCGCCGATCGGCAATCTGTGGCTGAATGTCGGGCATGGCCATCTTGGATGGACCATGTCGGGCGGGTGCGCGGCGATCATTGCCGACCTTGTGGAGGGCCGCTCGCCGAATTTTGACAGTGAGGGACTTCGATATGGATAGCGCGGACAGCAGCACAGCGGACGGCTTCACCCTGATCGAGCATCTGCCCTTCACCACGGCGGGCGTGATCGGATCGCGGGCAAGGATCGGGCTGGTGGTGCTGGCCTCCGACTACACCATCGAGCATGAATTCCGCGCCATGGTGGCGATGCCGGGGGTCGACATCTTCATGGCCCGCATCATGAACGACCCGAAGGTCACGCCTGACACGCTGGCGGCGATGGAGCCGCTTCTGACCGAAACCGCATCGCGCATTCTTCCCGGCGACAGGGTCGATGTGCTGGCCTATGGCTGCACCTCGGCCTCGGTTGTGCTTGGTGCCGAGCGCGTTGCCGACCGGCTTGCCGAGGCGAAGCCGGGCACTCCGACATCGAATCCGATCAGCGCCGCCTTCGCCGCCTTTGACGCGCTTGGCGCGCGGCGCATCGGGGTTCTGACGCCCTACCGGCGTGACGTCAATGAGCAGATCCACCGCTATATCACCGGCCATGGCTATGAGGTGCCTGTCTTCGGCTCGTTCAACGAGGAGATGGACCCGGTGGTCGCCACCATCGACGAGACAAGCCTTGTCCGCGCCATCGACACCATCCGCGAAGGCCATGACATCGACGCCGTGTTCGTCTCCTGCACCTCGGTGCGGCTCGCCGATGCCGTCGCCGGCATCGAGGCGCGGATCAGCCTTCCCGTCACCTCGTCGAACCACGCCATGGCCTGGCACTGCCTGCGGCTTGCCGGGGTGGATGAGGCAATCGAGGGCCGCGGCAGGCTGTTCACCCTGGGATTGGGCCAGTAGCTACCCGAACAGCGTGTCTGTCAGCAGCGTGTCCAGCCGCGTGACGCGGCCGCTGATGGCTTTCAGGATGGCCGTCTCGGCGCTGCTCAGCGTGCGAAGATCGACAAGACCTGACGGCGGCTGGCCAGCCGCGACATCGGCGATCTGCTGGCGCAGCACCAGCCGCGTGACCATTGCCACATCCTCGCCAAGGCGGCCGACTTCGGGCGGGATGTCGTCGCGCGCCGCCAGCGCCGCCGCCCGTGCCGCGCTGCCGCGTTCGGCGATGCCGCGCGAGATCGCCAGCACCCGCAGCGTCTCGACAAGCGGCAGCGTCAGGTTCGCCTTCATGTTGAAGCGGCCATTCTCGGTGCGAAGCCCGCCAAGAAAGGTGCGTCCGCCCCCCTGAGCGCCGGCATTGCGGGCCAGAAGCTTCAGAAAGCCGCCGCGCCGTGTCGCCCGTCCCGATATGGCCGACTGAAGCTGCGCCGCCAGCACGGTGCTGCCATGCACCAGCCGGAAATCGAAGAAGATATCGACATTCAGCAGATCCTCTGGGCTGCCCCGCCGCACCCAGGCGCTGATCGCCTGCCGCCACCCCGACAGCGACCGGCACCAGGCCTCGCGCCCCGACATCACCCCGCCGGTGCAATAGGGGATGCCGGCAGAATCAAGGATGTCCGAGATATGCCCGCCAAAGGCAAGAAACCACTGCCTGGTGCCGGCGTCCTGATCCGGCGCGTCGCCATCGGCGAACAGGATGGCATGGTCCTGATCCGCGGCAAGACCGCTTTCCCCGCGCGCGGCCGAGCCAAGAACAAGAAGCGCATATTCCGCCGGAGGCGGGCCGGCGCCATCCCGGTCCATCCGCGCCTCGGCCAGCCGTGCCGCTTCGCGAAGGGCGGCGCGGTACTGGCTGCTGATCACCGCGGCGATGTCGTGCCCGGCCACGGCCTCTCGGCTGAGGGACGCCGCCAGGGTCGGCAGCATCCTCAGGCCGGTGGCAAGCTCCTCGGCGCTGCCAGCGCTGGCGATGCGGTCGCCGATGACAAGCGCCGAGGTCACCCTCTGGCGCACAAGCTCGCGCGACGAGACCCAGCCGACCAGCGCGCCGCCATGATCGACAACGCCAAGATGGCGGATGTCATGGCGGCTCATCCTGCCAAGCGCGACATGCATGAAATCGTCCGCGCCGACGGTGATCACCGGCGCGGACATGATCGAGCGCAGCGGCAGCTGGCGTACACGGGTGGCATCGCTGACCGGCTGGCGCACCTGGCTGACAATATCGCGCTCCGAGACGATGCCAATGATCCGGTCGGCGTCGGTGCCAACGAAGACGCAGTCCGCCGCGCTCTCATGCATTGCCGCCGCGGCGCTGCCGAGCGTCGCCTCCGGCGGCAGGATCACCGGCGTCTGCAGCATCAGATCGGCGATGCGGTGGCTGTAGGGATAGGGATCGATCCGCGCCAGCGGCGCATGGTCCTGCGCGGCGGCATGGGACGCCGCGACATCAATCCATCCCGCCGTCACATTGGCGCGGCGAAGATCGTCGAGCTTTGCCACCTCGCGCCAGGCATCGCCAAGGGTGACGATGCCCTGCGCGGCAAGCGCCGGCAGCATCCGGTGGAAGATCGACAGGGCGATGGCCGCATCGCCAAGCGCGGTATGGCGGGCCACCACCGGCACCTCGAAATGCGCCGCAAGCGATTCCAGATCGCCGAGAATCATCATCGCCTCCGCCCCCAGAAGCCGGGTGGCGAGCTGGCGAAGACAGAGCGCCGCGCTCCACCCCCAGTCAAGGCCGTGACGCTCGGCCTCGGCCTCGAGCACCGCCAGGTCGAAGCCGATATTGAACCCCATGATCAGAGTGCCGGCGACATGGTCGCGAAGCCGCGGCAGCACAAGCGGCAGCGCGTCGGCATCCGCCACCATCGCATCATCGATGCCGTGAATGCGGGTGCTTGCGGCAGGAATGGCGATGCCGGGATTGACCAGAACGCCAAACCGCGCCAGCTCGTCGCCGCCGCCGCTGATGGCGCCGATCTGGATGATCCTGGCGCTTCGCGCGCGCAGCCGGGTGGTCTCGAGATCGAGAGACACGACCGGCACCCGGTCAAGCGGCATAGTGGCAAGCGGCATGTTGGCAAGCGGCATGGTGGCAAGCTGCATGTCCTTCTCCCGCGCCGCCGCTACAGCTGGATCCAGGCGGTCTTCAGGTCGATATATTTCTCGACGGCGTGAAGCGACTTGTCATGGCCGTTGCCGGACTGCTTGACCCCGCCAAGCGGCGCCGTCACATCCACAGCGCCATAGCCGTTGACAGTGACCATACCGGTCTTCATGCCGGCGACCATCCGGTGCGCACGCCCCAGATCGCTTGTCCACACCCCGCCTGCAAGCCCGTAATCGGTGGCGTTGGCAAGGCGGAGCGCCTCGGCCTCGCCGCTGAAGGAGGTCACCGCAAGCACCGGACCGAACACCTCATTGCGAAACAGGTCATGCGTCGGCGCGACGCCGCTGACCACCGCCGGCTCCATGTAGAAGCCGCCGCTGTCGGCATGGAGCCGCGCGCCGCCGACCTCGATCCGGCCTCCTTCATCGCCCGCCCGCGCCAGCGCCCCCAGATTCTTTTCGAGCTGCGCCTGGCTGTGCACCGCCCCGACATCATTGCCGACAGTCAGCGGATCGCCGATCCTCAGCTTTTCCGCGCCGGCGGCAACAGCGGCCACGAACTCGTCATGGATGGCGTCCTCGACCAGAAGCCGCGATCCGGCGACACAGACCTGGCCGGAATTGCGGAAGATGGCGGAAACCGCGCCGGCAACCGCCGCCGCCAGGTCCGGGGTGTCGGCAAAGACGATATTCGCCGATTTGCCACCAAGCTCGAGATAGGTGCGCTTCAGGTTGGACGCGGCAGCGTTCGCCATGATCCGGCGCCCGACCGCGCCCGATCCGGTGAAGGCGAGGACATCAATATCCATCGACAGGGACATCGCCTCGCCGACCGTCTCGCCGCGCCCGGTGACGACATTCAGAACGCCGGGAGGCAGCCCCGCCTCATGCGCCAGCTCGCACATCCGGATCAGCGACAGCGACGCGCTTTCCGCGGGCTTGATCACCACCGAATTGCCGCAGGCCAGCGCCGGACCCAGCTTCCAGGCACCGATCATCAGCGGGAAATTCCACGGAATGATGGCCCCGACAACGCCGACAGGCTCCTTGTGGATCATGCCAAGAATGCCGTCGGGCGTCGGCGCGATCTCGCCATAGATCTTGTCGCAGATTTCCGCGTAATAGCGCAGCGTCGCCGCCGCGGACCCGGGCTCGGCGCGAAACGCCATGCCGATCTCGGTGCCATTGTCACGCACGCCGAGAACCGCCAGCTCCGCCGCGTTCGCCTGTATCAGATCGGCCCAGCGATGCAGCACCGCCTTGCGCGCCGCCGGCGGCATCTTTGACCAGCGGCCGTCGTCAAAGGCGGCGCGCGCCGCCGCCACCGCGCGCCCGACAAGCGCCGTGTCGCCATCGGCAAGGCTAGTCAGCCTTCTGCCATCGATCGGCGAGATCACCTCGATCGGATCTCCGATGCCGACAGAATCACTCCTGCCATCGATCAGATGGCCGGCCGGCGCCACCTCGGCGTGGCGGAGCGAATCAATGGTCGCCTGGTCAAGCATTGGCATGTCCCCCGGACTGTTCGACGCCATCATGTCATGGCGCAAGCAGATCGTCCAAGCCCCGCGCGCGCCAGATCAGATGCCGTGATGGTCGCGGAAGGTCGGAACGAGGTCACCCGGCGCTGGCCGCGCCTCCCACACGCCGCGGGCAACGGCCCGCGCCATCGCGGTGGCCGCCGCGTGGCCAAGCCCGACAGCATCCGTCACCGGGCTGTCCAGATCGCGCGCACCGGTCGAGACAGCGAAGATCAGATCGCCGTCAAAGGGCGTGTGGCTTGGCACCAGCGCGCGGGCAAATCCGTCATGCGCGGCAACGGCAAGACGCTGGCACTGCGCCTTGTCGAGCCGCGCGTCGGTGGCGATGATGCCGATGGTGGTGTTCTGCGCCGGGGTCAGGCTTCTCGTTAGGGTAACGTCGGTGGTGGCCCCGGCCGGCGCCGGGCCAAGTCCGCCGAACTCGTCATTCAGCTCCCAGGGCGCGGCCCACAGATGCGCCACCCCGTCGGCCGAAGGCGCGCCATGCGCGTTTACCGCCACCAGCGCCCCGACCGTGACGCCGTTTTCCAGAACAAGCGAGGCCGAGCCGAGACCACCCTTGACCGGCCCTGCCACCGCGCCATATCCGGCCCCGGCGCTGCCAAGGTCAAAATCCGCGCCCCGCGCCGTCCAGGCCGCTGCGCCAAGGCCGGCATAGGGATTGTCCACCCAGCCCTTGTCGCCGCCATTTAGAAGGTCGAACAGGATCGCCGCCGGCACGATCGGAATCTTCTGCCCCTCGACATCGAAGCCGGTTCCCGCGGCACGCAGCGCGTTGGCGACGCCGGACGCGGCATCAAGGCCAAGCGCCGACCCGCCTGACAGCACAAGGGCGTCGATTTCGGTGACAAGCTTGTCAGGGGCCAGAAGGTCGGTCTCGCGCGTTCCCGGCGCCCCGCCCATGACATGGACCGAGGCGGTGAACGGCCGGTCAGCAGCCAGCACCGTCACACCCGACTTCAGCGAGTCGTCATGCGCGTTGCCAACCCTCACGCCGGCGACATCGGTGATCAGATTGCGCGGCCCTGCGGTCTGTCCTGCCCTCATGCCTGCCATCCTCCCCCTGCCTAGATGCAGCGTCCGCCATCAACCTCCATCGCCACCCCGGTGACCATCGAGGCTTCATCGGAGCAGAGATAGAGCGCGGCATTGGCGATGTCTTCTGGCTGCGAGAACCTGCCGATGGGAATGGTGGAGAGGAACCTGGCGCGCATTTCCGGCGTGTCCTCGCCCATGAAGCTTGCCAGAAGCGGCGTCTCACCCGCCACGGGATTGACGGCGTTGACGCGGATGCCATGCGGGGCGAGTTCCACCGCCATGGCCCGCGTCGCGGTAATCATCCAGCCCTTCGAGGCGTTGTACCAGCTGAGATTCGGGCGCGGCGACACCCCGGCAGTCGAGGCGATGTTGAGAATGCTGCCGCCGCCGGCGGCCTTCATCATCGGCACGAACGCGCGCGCCGCAAGATAGACGGCCTTGTTGTTGACCGCCATCACCCGGTCGAATTCATCTTCCTCGACATCCTCCAGCGGACCGGACCGGTGCGTCACGCCGGCATTGTTCACCAGAATGTCGAGTCCGCCGAACGCCTCTTGCGCTGCTGCCGCCATTCCCGCCACCGAGGCCGCATCCGCGACATCGGCCTGATGCGGAACAGCGCCCGTCTCGCCGGCGATGGCGGCAAGCCCGTCCGCCTTGACATCGACGGCAAGGACTCGCGCCCCCTCCTCAATGAACCGGCGCAGGATGCCGGCCCCGAACCCCGAGCCGGCACCGGTCACCAGCGCTCTCTTGCCTTCAAGCCGCGATCCCATCACTTCCTCCTGATCACCCTGGTACGGTCATCCTCACGCCACCCATTCTTGCGGGATTTGCGGGCTGGCGGCAACCAGTTCGGCGGTATAGGGGTGCGATGGCGACGCCAGCACCTGTTCTGTCGCGCCGCTTTCGACAATCTCGCCGTCCTTCATCACCAGCACACGGTCGGTAATGGCCCGCACCACGCCCAGATCATGGCTTATGAACAGATAGGCCAGCCCGAATTCACCGCGGAGCCCGGCCAGCAGATCAAGGATCTGCGCCCGTATCGACACATCAAGCGCAGAGACGGCCTCGTCGAGGATGATCAGTTTTGGCCGGATCACCAGCGCGCGGGCAATGGCGATCCGCTGGCGCTGACCGCCGGAGAATTCATGGATGTATTTTCCCGCATCCCGCGGCGACAGCCCGACAGCCTCCAGCGCCGCGCCGACAGCGCGCGCCGCCTCCGCCCCGGCCGGGGCGTCTGCAAGAAGGTGGAACGGCTCGGCGACAAGCCGGTCGACACGGTGACGCGGATTGAAGGACCCGTAGGGGTCCTGGAAGACGATCTGCATCGCGGCGCGGGTCTGGGCCGGCATCATCTCGCCGGCTGTAACCGCGGTGCCGGCAAGGGTAATGCTGCCGGCGCGCGGCGGCTCCAGCCCCAGAATGGCGCGCGCCAGGGTCGATTTTCCGCATCCGGACTCGCCGACCAGCCCGACGCTTTCGCCTTCATCGACAGACAGCGACACGCCGCGCACAGCCTCGGTCAGCGGCGCCGCGCGCAGCAGCCCGCCCCGCCCGCGATAGCCAAGCCGCAGATCCTCCACCCGCAGCAGCGCTTGCGGCGCATCCGGTGCCGGCACGGCCTCCGGTCGATGGCTGGAGGCGGCAAGCAGGCTGGCGGTGTAGGCATGGCTGTGATTGCGGAACAGCGCCTCGGTCTCGCCTGTCTCCACGATCCGGCCATCCTTCATGACGGCGATGGCGCTGCTGAGACCGGCAAGGACCGCCAGATCATGCGTGATCAGCAGCATCGACATCTCTCCCTCATCCACCAGCCCGCCAAGAAGATCGAGGATGCCGGCCTGGGTGGTGACATCCAGTGCCGTCGTCGGCTCGTCGGCGATCAGCAGGGCCGGCTGCAGCGCAATCGCCTGCGCAATCATCACACGCTGGCGCTGGCCGCCCGACAATTCATGCGGATAGCGATCCAGCCCGATACGGCCGGCGGCAAGCCCCACCCGGTCCAGCCGGTCGGCCGCCACCTTGCGCGCTGCCGCCTGCGCCATGCCGCTATGGATTGTCAGGGTTTCCGCCACCTGATCGCCGATGCTCCGCACCGGGTTCAGCGCTGTCATCGGTTCCTGGAAGATCATTCCGATCCGGCGTCCGCGGATGCCGCACATTTCCGCCTCGTCGCGCGTGAACAACGCGTCTCCGTCGAGCCGCGCCGCGCCGGACCGGACAGCGCCCGAGGGAAGGAGTCCCATCACCGCCAGCGCCGTCATCGATTTGCCCGATCCGGACTCGCCGGCAAGGCCGAAGACCGTCCCGGCTCCGATGGACAGGCTGGCGCGGTCGACAACTGCCGCGGCGCCGATGCGCACCGACAGATTGTCTATGGCAAGGCGCGGCACGCTCATCGCTGCCGCCTCAGCCGCGGGTCGAGAAGATCGCGAAGCCCGTCCCCCATCAGATTCAGTCCCAGCACCGTGGCGATGATGGCACGCCCCGGCAATAGCGCCAGATGCGGCGCGAAGCTGATCATCGTCTGGCTGTCGGCAAGCATCCGCCCCCATGAGGGAAGCGGCGGCTGCGCCCCCAGCCCGACATAGGACAGCCCGGCCTCGGCAAGAATGCCCAGGCTGAACTGGATGGTACCCTGCACGATCAGGATGTTGCCGATATTGGGAAGGATATGCTCAAGCGAGATGCGCGCCGCCCCCTTGCCGCTGACCCGCGCCGCCAGGATGAAATCCTGCGTCCAGACGGCGAGCGCGCTGCCGCGTGTCACCCGCGCGAAGACCGGCGTGTTGAAAATGCCGATGGCGAGGATGGCGTTGAAGGCGGACGGGCCGAACACAGCGGTGATCAGGATGGCGATGACAAGCGAGGGAAAGGCGAAAACAAGGTCATTGCCGCGCATCACCAGATCGTCAAGCCAGCCGCCGCGGCTGGCTGCCGCCAGCAGGCCAAGCGGCACGCCGAGCCCCATGCCGATGCCGACAGCAACGATGGCCACAGCAATCGAGGTGCGCGCGCCGACCATCAGCATCGACAGCATGTCGCGTCCGAAATGATCGGTGCCAAGAAGGTGGTCGCCGCCGGGCGGCTGCAGCCGCGACGCGATGTTCAGGCTTTCCACCGCATGCGGCGTCCAGATGAAGGAGACGAGCGCCGCCAGCACGAACAGGCTGGTGAGCAGGCTGCCGGCGACAAGGCTTGCCGGCAGCCTGGCGAGGACTGTCGTCATCGCTGATGTCGCGGGGACCCGCATCACCGCCTCCGCAACCTTGGATCGGCGATGCCATAGGCGATGTCGACCATGAAATTCACCAGGATCACGGCGAACACCAGAAGCATGACAACCGATTCCACAACAATCAGGTCCCGCTGGGTGATCCCCTGGAAGACAAGCCGCCCCAGCCCGGGAAGGAAGAAGACATTCTCGATGATGATAGCACCGGCGATGAGGAAGGAGAATTGCAGCCCGATGATGGTCAGGACCGGAATCAGCGCGTTGCGGAAGGCGTGATCGGTCAGGGTGCGACGGTGGCTGAGCCCCTTGGCGCGCGCTGTGCGGATATAGTCCTGATCCAGCACCTCGAGCACCGCCGATCGCATCACCCGCGCCAGGATCGAGGCCTGCGGAAGCGCCAGCGCCACCGCCGGCAGGATCAGCGCCTTCAGGCAGGCCAGAAACCCGGCCTCCCATCCCGGGAAGCCGCCAGCGGAAAACCAGCGAAGCTGGATGGCGAAGATGACCACCAGAATCATCGCGAACCAGAAATTCGGAACGGCGATTCCAAACTGCGTCAGCCCCATCACGCTCCAGTCGCCGGCGCGCCCGCGGCGGCTGGCGGCATAGAGCCCGACCGGCAGGGCGATCAGTGTTGACAGAAACAGCGCCATCACCGAAAGCGGCAGCGACACCATCAGCCGGGCGGCCACCAGCTCTGCCACCGGCACCTGGTAGGTGTAGGATATCCCGAAATCCCCCCGCACCATGCCCCCGACCCAGCGCAGGTACCGCTCCACCGGGCTGCCGCCAAGCCCCAGCTCGGCCCGTAACGCCGCCACCGTGTCCGGCGCGGCGTTCAGCCCCAGCATGAAGGCCGCCGGGTCACCCGGCACCATCTCTATCATTACGAAAATGATCACCGAGGCGACAGCAAGACTGATCAGCAGCGCGACAAGTCGTGACAGGATGTAGTTCAGCATGGGTCAGCCTTGCGCCGGGACCGCGCCGGAGGGGCGGCAGGACCCCGCCCGCAGGAACCCCGGCGGGGTGTTGGTTTAAAACGCCAGTCAGAACCCCACTCAGAACCCCACTCAGT